>JAWVZU010000226.1:0-6441 GCA_033722075.1 Lysobacterales bacterium | reverse complement strand
GCGGCTGAAGACGCTGATCTCCAAGTATTCGGACCACATCGCCTTTCCGATCCGTATGGAAAAAGAGGCTGACGAGGACTCGGACGAGGCGCCCGGCATGGAGGTGGTCAACCAGGCGTCGGCGTTATGGACACGGCCCAAGGGCGAGATCTCGGACGACGATTACAAGGCGTTCTACAAGCATGTAGCGGGCGATTTCAACGACCCGATGGCCTGGGCCCACAACCGGGTCGAGGGCGGCGCCCAGAGCTACACCACGCTGCTGTATCTGCCGCAGAAGGCTCCTTTCGACCTGCTCATGGGGCGCGAAGAGCGCAAGGGACTCAAGCTCTACGTACGCCGGGTGTTCATCATGGACGCGGCCAACGAGCTGCTCCCGATGTATCTGCGCTTCGCGCGGGGCGTCGTCGACTCGGACGATCTGCCCCTGAACGTGTCCCGCGAAATCCTCCAGGAGAACCGGTTGGTGGCGAAGATTCGTGCCTCGGTCACCAAGCGGGTCCTGAACATGATCGAGAGCCTGGCCGAGGACGAAGAGAAGTACGCCACCTTCTGGAAGGAATTCGGCGAGGTCCTGAAGGAAGGTCCGGTCGAGGATTTCTCCAACCGGGAGGCCTTGCTGAAGCTGTTGCGCTTCAACTCGACCGCTGATGAATCGAAAGACACGCTGGTCTCTCTGGAGCAGTACGTCAGCCGGATGAAGGCGGGCCAGGACAAGATCTACTACATCACCGCCGACAGCTACCGGGCGGCCAGCAACAGTCCGCACCTGGAGATCTTCCGCAACAAGGGGATCGAGGTTCTGCTGATGCATGACCGGGTCGACGAGTGGATGATGAGCCACCTGCAGGAGTTCGACGGCAAGCCGTTCCAGTCGGTGGCCAAGGGCGATCTGGACCTGGGCAACCTCGAGGACGACTCCGAGAAGGAGGCGCGCGAGGAGCGCGAGAAGTCCGCCGAAGATGTCACCAGGCGAATCGCCGAGGCGCTCGGCGAGCAGGTGGATTCGGTTCGGGTAAGTCATCGTCTGACCGATTCCCCGGCTTGCCTGGTGTTGTCCGAGTCCGACATGGCGGTCCACATGCAGACGCTGCTCAAGCAGGCGGGTCACGAGCTGGGCGGCGTCAAGCCGAAGCTTGAGATCAACCCGGCCCATCCGATCATCGAACGCATGAAAGGGATCGAGCAGGCCGAGTCCTTCGGGGAGTGGGCCCAGCTTCTGCTGGACCAGGCCTGGCTGGCCGAGGGCGGCCAGCTGGAGGACCCTGCCGGCTTCGTGAAACGCCTCAACCGGATGATCGTCCAGAGCTGATCTTGGAATCCGTACGCCTCGACAAGTGGCTGTGGGCCGCGCGTTTCTTCAAGACCCGTAACCTGGCCCGCGCCGCCGTCGAGGGCGGCCGCGTGCACGTCAACGAGACCCGCGTCAAGCCGGCGCGGGCTGTGCGCGTTGGCGATCTCCTGGAGATCTCACGTGGCGAGATTCACTGGCGGGTCGAGGTCGCGGGCCTGGCGGAACGGCGAGGCCCCGCGAGCGAGGCGCAGAAACTCTACAGCGAGACACCGGAGAGTATCGAGCGCCGTGAAGAGGCCGCCCGGGAGCGCCGCGAAAAGCGCCTGCGACGGGAAGCGGACGGCCGTCCATCGAAACGGGATCGGCGCGAACTGACCCGTCTCAAGCGCGGAGGCGAATCGGCATGAGCAAGGTCCGGCACGTCAAGGTCTCGCGGGAGCGGGAAGGGCAGCGCCTCGACAATTTCCTGCTGGGTGAGCTCAAGGGTGCGCCCCGCAGTCTGGTCTATCGGCTGATCCGCAAAGGGCAGGTCAGGGTCAACGGCGGACGCTGCAAGCCGATGCAGAAACTGGCTACCGGGGATGACGTGCGCATTCCGCCGGTTAAGACGGCGGAAAAGACCGAGGTGAAGTTCAGCCCGGATCAGCAATCGGAGATCCTGGGCCGCATCCTGCATGAAGACGAACGCTATCTGGCCGTGGACAAGCCGGCCGGGATGGCCGTGCATGCGGGCAGTGGTCTGCCCTGGGGCCTGATCGATGTGCTTCGGGCGGCCCGACCGGATGGTTTTCTGGAGCTCGTCCATCGCCTGGACCGCGAAACCAGCGGCTGCCTGATCATTGCGCGCAGCCGGGAGACGCTTCTCGAGGCGCAGGAGGCTCTCAAGGCCAGGGCGGTCGACAAGCGCTACCTGTGCCTGCTGGAAGGGGATCTGGCCGAAGAGCCGGTCACCGTCGATGTGCCCCTGAAGCGCGGTGTCGAGCGGGGCGGCGAGCGCCTAGTGGAGGTGCACCCGGAAGGAAAGCGGGCGGTTACCCATTTCAAACCCATCGAGCGGCTCCCCGGGTGGACGCTCGTCGAGGCCGAGATCGAGACCGGCCGGACCCACCAGATCCGGGTGCATGCCCGTCATATCGGGCATCCGATCGCCGGTGACGACAAGTATGGCGACCATAAGCCCCCGGCAGGGCTCAGGCGACTGTTCCTCCATTGCTCGATGTTCGGCCTGGAGCTCCCGGCCAGCGACTACGCCCTGACGGCCAGCAGTGAGCTCCCGGATGAGCTGCGTGACTGCCTCGACCGTCTGATCCGGCGTTAGCCGGGCTAGTTCCCAAAGAACCGCAGGCCCACTGCACCGGACCAGATCCAGTCCCGAGGGAGAAGTTCAAGATAGAGTGTGCCCAGCACGGCGTGCAGCGCGATCAGCGGCGGGAGCGCGCCGAAGCGCCGGTACAGGCTGCCGGTCAGCCCGGCCAGCCCCAGCGTGATGGTCATCAGGGTGAAGTTCGGGAAATGCAGCAGCCCGAACAGGGCCGCACCGATGGCGTGGCCACGGACCGACCGGTGTCCGCCGACGGCCGGGATCAGCAGGCCCTGCAGAACGGCCTGCTGCAGGGCGGCCCAGGGCGCATAGAGCAGAAGACGGAACGGTATCCCTTCGAATTCGGTGGCCTCGTCCAGCAAGGCCCAGGCCAGGACCGGCAGGCCGAGCGTCGCCATCCAGACCGACGCCGTCTTCCACCCGGTCGTTGCCGTCCAGCGTAACCGGGGTCGCTCAGTGCGCACGAGCGCGAACACCGTCAGGATCAGGGCGAGCGCAGGAGGGGCCAGGGCATCTGCCCTGGGCGGGACAGCCAGCAACCAGGCCGCAGATCCAAGCAGGGCGAGCAGCCATCCGGTCCTGCGCAGCTTTCGCGTCCCCAGCGCGAGGATAGCCGCCGATCCGGCAAGTATCGGCCAGCACCAGTAGGGGGGCTTCCACCAGCTGGATGCAGGTTGCCAGACCCAGGCCGGCCGGACCGCTTCCGCTTCCCTCATCCAGCTCATGAGCAGAGCGGGTCGCTGGTCCAGCACATCGACCTGGACGATCGCGGTCCGGGGCAAGGCCGGTGACGGTGTTGCGAGCTTCTCGTGTGCCGTTTCCAGCGACAGGATGGGCAGCTCATCTGTCAATGGCTGGGCCGGCGCCAGAACCAGGTAGTCGATCTCAAAGGCGCCCGGTAAGGTGAGGGGATGCACTCGCAGATCGGCCACGGTGCCGGCCGTCCCACCCCAGCTGGCAGCTTCCCCGGGCTGTTCGAAATCGAACCAGGCCAGGCGGCTCAGGTCGACCTGTACGCGTTGCCAGCCGCTTTCCAGGGGAATGGGCGGAGCGACCAGTATTCGTCCACCCGGGACCGGGCGATGAAACAGGCGCACCTGGTCCGGGTGATCCACCCGGATTCTCAGTTCGAGACGGGTAAACAGCTGGGCATCGAGCCGCCGGGCGCGAAAATTCAGCGAAAGAAAGCCGTCGCGCTGGGCGCGCTCACCGGAGACGGTGCCGTTTCCAAACCGGGTCGAGAGTGCCCGGCCGGACCCGCCTACCAGGTCGGCGGACGTATCGAAGTTCCAGGTCCACCCGCTTTCCAGCCGCTGCAGCTGCGCCGCAGATGCGCGGGCAAGGTGGGCATTCATCGCCCACGCGGAGAAAAGATAGTAGGCGGCGATCGCCAGCCCGGCGATCGCGACCCAGGTGAGGCTAGCCCTAGTCCTCCAGAAGGGCGTTGACCTTGGCGGCACAAATGAAGTCGTTTTCGGACAGGCCGTCGATGGCATGGGTGCTGAAGTTCACCAGGCAATGTCCGTACCCGACCTCGAAGTCCGGATGGTGGTTTTCCCGGTTGGCAATCCAGGCCATGGCATTGACGAAGGCCATCGTCTTGTAGAAGCCCTTGAACTTGAAGTCCTTGGTGATCACCGTGGCGTCGTCATTCAGTGTCCAGCCGTCGACCTGGGCCAGCATCGCCTCGGCTTCATCGCGCGACAACGGGCGTACGCCGCCTTCACATGGCTTGCAGCTTTTTTCGGTCAGTTCGGTCATGGTTCCGTCCAGTTTCAAAGCCGTTCATTGTACCGCGGCGACCGGGGCCACCCAACCTCCACCCGGGGAAACGCTATACTCGCGGCCATGAAACCGATCCGTACCCTTCCTGACTGGCCGCGCGGGCGCTTCGTGCCCTTCGAGCACACCTCCGAGGTGCTGCGAGACAATCCCTGGTCCGATCCAACCGAGCGGATCGTCAATGTCTATCTCCCTCCCGACTATGACCCGGACGGCCCCCGGATCCCGGTGATCTGGTACCTGGCGGCCTACACCAATAGTGGCCGAACAGCAAGCAACTGGCGGGGATTTGTCGAGAACATCGGGGAACGCGCCGATCGTCTCAGGGCCGAGCGGAAACTCGGACCGGTCGCGATCGTGGCGCCGGACTGCTTCACCAGTCTCGGCGGCAACCAGTATGTCGATTCCGAGGCGGTCGGCGCCTACGCGAGCTACATTCACCGGGAGCTGATTCCTGCGGTGGAGGCCGCCTTCCGGATCGGTGGTTCCCGCGAGCGCCGCGCCGTGGTCGGCAAGTCTTCCGGCGGTTTTGGCGCGATCCGCTTCGGGATGGATTTCCCGGAGTACTGGGCGGCCGTCGGCGATCAGTCCGGCGACTGTCACTTCGAGGTCGTCCTGCGCAACGGGTTTGCGGAGGCCGCCGGAGTTCTGGCTCGCCACGGCGGCGACCTGAACGCCTTCCTGAAGGACTTCTGGAGTACCACGAATCCTCGAGGAAGCGACTTCCATACGCTCATGAACATCTGCCTTGCGGCCACCTACGACCCGCAGCCGATCAAGGAACTGCGGCTGCCCTTCGACCTGGAAACCCTGGAGTTGGACCCGCACCGCTGGGCCCGCTGGCTGGCACACGATCCGATTCGCCGGGTCGCCGACCGCGTGGATGCACTGCGCGGGCTGCGTGCGATCTACCTGGATTGCGGGTCGCAGGATCAATATGCGATCCATTTCGGCATGCGCCTTCTGGCCAGAACCCTTGAACAACACGGTATCGACCACCACTACGAGGAGTTCAAGGGATCGCATTCGGGAATCGACTGGCGCCTCGACGTCTCACTGCCCTATCTGTACCGTGCGATCGCTCCGGTCAAAACAACGGATCCAGCATGATCGAAATCCACGCCTCTGCGCAGGAGTACTTCAAGAAGCTCATCGACGGCCAGGACATTCCTGGACTCGGACTGCGCCTTGCGGTGAGCGCGCCCGGTACGCCCCAGGCCGAATGCGAGTTGAGTTTCTGCGAGCCCGAGGACTCGGCAGCGTCCGACCAGGTGCAGTCCTGCGAGGGTTTCGACCTGTACGTAGACGGGGCATCCGCCCCCTACCTCGAGGAGGCGGAGATCGAGTTCGTCACCGACCGGACCGGCGGGCAACTGGTCGTCCGGGCACCGAATATCAAGGGTTCCACACCGGATGACGACTCGCCGCTGGCCGAGCGCGTTCAGTATCTGCTCGATTCCGAGATCAATCCGGCGGTCGCGGCCCATGGCGGGCGGGTCTCGCTGGTCGAGGTGGATGCGGACGGCTACGTGGTGCTTGAATTCGGCGGTGGTTGCCATGGCTGCGGGATGGTCAACGTGACGCTCAAGGAAGGCGTAGAGAAGACGCTGAAAGCGCAGTTGCCGGAAATCGCCGGTGTTCGGGACGTCACCGACCACTCGACCGGGGAGAATCCCTACTTCTCATGACGTCGCGTTAAATTCCTTCCATGTGACCTCACCTTCATGCACCGCGGCGCAAGCTCGGGGCATGACTAGAGCAATCGAACGCCTGATCGTCGTCCTCGGTGATCAGCTGGACCCCGAATCGCCGCTGGTAGCGGCCTGTGACGACCGGTCTGCCCTGTGGATGGCCGAGGTCTCCGACGAAGCCACCCACGTCTGGTCCCACAAGGCGCGGATCGTCCAGTTTCTGGCCGCGATGCGGCACTTCCGGGCGGCCCGGGAGGCGGAGGGGCGGCAAGTGATCTACCGTGATCTTGGCGCTCACGAGCACCGATCGCTGGCGGCCTGTCTCGCCGGCGACATCGAGTCGCTGGGCGTCT
>JAWVZU010000225.1:0-6483 GCA_033722075.1 Lysobacterales bacterium | reverse complement strand
GTACTCCGCCGACTCGGACCGGCCCGCCGGCCCGCCGCCGAACGCCGAGAACCTGGAGACGGCCTACTTCGCAGGCGGCTGCTTCTGGTGCACCGAGAGCGACTTCGAGTCGGTGCCCGGCGTGGCGGAGGCGATCTCCGGCTACGCCGGCGGCCACGTCGACAACCCCAGCTACGAGGCGGTCTCCGCCGACCGCACCGGCCACCTGGAGACGGTGGAGGTGCTCTACGACACGGAGAAGGTCACCTACGAGGAGCTGCTGGACGTCTTCTGGCACAGCGTCGACCCCACCGACGACGGCGGCCAGTTCTGCGACCGCGGCTCGAGCTACAGGACCGCCGTCTTCGCCGCCGACGCCGCGCAGCGCGAGAAGGCCGAGGCGTCGAAGGAGGAGATCGAGCGGACTAAGCCGTTCGACGCCCCCATCGTCACCCCGATCCGCGACCTCGAGAAGTTCTGGCCCGCCGAGGACTACCACCAGGACTTCTACGAGACCCACACGATCCGCTACAAGACCTACCGCACCGGCTGCGGCCGCGATGCCCGCCTGCGCGACCTCTGGGGCGACGAGGCGTACCTGCACTGAGCCCACCGCCTCGGGTCGAGGCGCCCCGCCGCTACCGGCACCTGGTCGAGCGCGTCCGCCGGCTGGAGGCGGAGCTCTCCCGAGCACCCGGCCTGACCCCGCGGACTTCGATCCGCCGGCGCACCCGCGTGTCACCCTCCTGGTGGTGCGCGCCCTACGAACTCGCGAAGGAGGCCGGCAGGTCCCGCCCGTCCCCCTTGAACGCGAACGACGATGTGCGTCCGATGACGCGCAGCTGGGGGACCTGGGCGAGGCGATTGAGGATCTCCTCGGAGAGCCCGTCGGCGAAGAACTCGTTCTCGGGATCGGTGCTCATATTGACGAAGGGCAGGACCGCGATGGAACGGTCGGCGCGGGAGGCCTGTGCCTCGGGCGCGGCAGTATCGGCGGGTGCCGCGGCGGGCTGCTCAGCTTGCTCAGGCATCGCAGACGGCTTCTGCTCCAGGACAAAACGGTCCACGGCCAGGAACGCGATGCCCAGCACGATCATCCCGATGGTGATGTAGTCGAGGCGGCGCCCGGTGTGGGCCGTGATGGACCGTTCGGCCGGGATATCCGACTCCCGGCGGAGGCCCTCGGGCGTCAGTTCGTAGACCCAGGCGAAGATCACCGCAACGGGAAAGCCCAGGATCAGGATGCCCAGGACGATACGCAGGGCCCACTCAGGCAGGCCCATCAGGTCGAACAGCAGATCGCCGACCTGGAGCAGCAGCCAGGAGAGAATGCCGTAGGCGGCCGCGACCCGGAAAACGTTGCGGCGCTTCAGTTCGGCGATAAGGGACATGCAGGGCTCGCTCCTGTTTGCGCCGGAGAGAGACTAGCCTATCCGCGGGGCCCGGGGAATGGCGACGTGCCGGGCTCTGCGATTACTTTGGGTGTCCAGGATTCGTTGGGTGTCCAGGATTCGGGGGTTCTAGGATTCTTCGCGTCGCTCGCTTCCCGAGAGCGGCTCAACGACCGGGTTCGTCCACAGCCACGCGGCAACCATCAGGAACTGTGGCACGATCAGGACCATGAACCCCGCCAGCCCGCCACCGAGGCTGGGTTGGCCGAGCAGGGATCCGGCCATGCCCAGCGCCAGCCGCAACGCGTTGGCGAAAAACAGGATCGCCAACCAGCGTCCCCAACCGCGCGTGCTCCATAGCGCAATAGCCAGAAGCAGGTGGCTCAAGAGCCACAGTATGCGGCGGACATCGCCCATCGCGTTGGTGAGTTCCAACAGCGTGCGCATCGCGACCCGCGCAGTTTCCCGCCCGGTCTCGTCGGCGGCCGACACGAAGGCAGGCGCATAGCGCCAGGAACCCGCGAACAGTTCCAGGGAGCGCGGTATCAGCTCGAACATTTGCCAGAAGCAGAGCAGCAGCAAAGCCGTGAGCGCGGCGCCCGGCGATCGCCGATGAACTTTGGCGACCACGCCCCACAATCCCAGGAACATCAGGAATACCTGGACCAGGATGACCACCTGCTGGACCCGGACCATCGGTTGAGCGTAGAGCTCGATCAGGCTGCCGAACCCTGCGGGACGGGGATAGCTGCCGAGAATGAGCTGTGCGACGAGCACCAGCAGCGCTGCCGCCAATGCGGATAAGCCCAGGGCCCGGAAGAAGCGCGGCTCGAAACTCATGTGCGGTCCCTCGCTTCCTGTCGCAGAAATGGGTTTGTCTTCAAGCTAGCACCAAGGGGGCGCCCTGCGAGGCTTCTGGGCGGCGGGCCTTATTGAGGGCTCGACCACGCCCTAAGCAATCTGCCTGCGGGAAGCCTTGAATTGGCGCGCTGGACGCCGCCCGTTTTCGAGACGGTACCCTAGCAGCCGGGAGTCAGCGGGGTATTGCCCCAATTGCTCTCTTTGTCGGTAGCGATCTCGCAGCCCGACCCGTCATGTCCCTGATTCGGTCACGATCGCGCGTCTTTCGGAGCAACTCCGCAGTCCTGCGGACCACGATAAGAGAAAAACGGCGGTCCGCCAGGCCGATCCTGGATCGCTAGTTCAGCACATCGGCGACGCGGAGAAGCCGTTTCCTGGCATCCCGGGCAACCTCCCGGACCGTCTCGTCTTTGCCCAGGTTCCCGACGCTCATCATCACGTCCGGGTCGACGATGCGCACCAGGCTGCCTTCCCCGGCGGCTTCCACAGTGACATTGCACGGCAGCATCAGGCCCAGTTCCGGCTCGGAGGAAAGCGCGGCGTGGGCCAGGCTCGGGTTGCAGGCGCCGAGGATCGTGTAGGGTCGGAAATCCTCGCCGATCTTTTCCTTGAAGGCCTGGTCGACATCGATGCGGGTCAGGATGCCGAAGCCCTCTGCCTTCAGGGCCTCGGTGACCTGATCGATGGCCTCGTCGGGGGCGGCATCGAGTCGGACTTCGAATCCCATGGTCTGGTTCATCTTCGCGTACTCCGAATTTGAATGATCTTCGCCAATGGTAACGAACTCTCGACGGTGGAGAACCGGCACAGATCAAATCAGTCTGCTTCCGGTTTTCAGGTCGCCCGTTCCCTATGGCAAGATTAAAAACCTCGCCAAACCAAGACCTTATCCCATGCCTGATATCGACTACCTGGAAAGAAGAACCCGGCGGCTCGAGCAAGTCGTGCGGATTCAGGGAAGCATCCTGGCGCTGGCCTTTTGCGCCTGGCTGCTGGCCACGGCCGATCTCGGCCATGCCACTTCGGCCGAGGCCGAGGTGGTCGAGAGCCTGACGGTGTCGGAGCTGGTGGTTGTCGACGACCGGGGCGTCGCGCGCGTTCGCATCGGCGGCAACCTGCCCGATGCCGTGATCGACGGCAAGCGGGTCGATCGCGGCGCCGAGGCGGCAGGCGTGATGCTTTATGACACCACCGGCCAGGAACGAGGTGGCTACGTGACCTGGGACGACGACAACGTCGGGCTCACGCTGGATACGCAAAAGGGACAGGTCGCGCTCCTGGCGGCGGGGCCTGACGAGGGTGCCGTGATCAGGATCTGGCATGGAAACGACGCCATCGGCATGCGCTCGGACAGCGCCGGTTCACGGCTCATTGCGGTGAAGGATGGGGGCATCGTGTTCCAGAACCCCACGGTGGAAAAGGTCATCCCGGAAGCCTGCACCGCCTATCGGGAACATGCCGCCAAGGGCGCCCGGCAGGAGGCGCTGGACGCATGCCGAACCCGGTTTCCGGAAGCGGCCTGCCGGGAGTGCCTCGAAGAGTAGGCCAAGCCCAGTATCGATTATTCGACTGGCCCAAGGTACTTGTCGAACCAGGCCAGGGTCTCCCGCCTGAGCTGGTTGATCGCGGGGAAATGACCGCCCTCGAGAATCGCGTGACGCTTATGCTCCGGTGCCGTTCCGAGGGATTCGAACATGGGCTTCTGGAAGGTCTCCACGGGTCGCAGCACGTCGTGCCTGCCGCTGATCATCAGGACCGGTGCGGACACTCGGGACGCGAAACTGGCCGAACTGGCCTCGGGTCGGGCGAGGGTCGGCGGGATGCCGCCGGAAATGTAGACGCCGGCCTTCACCCGGTCGTCGAGCGCCATCACGATCGGGCCGTTCCACCCGCCCCAGCTCCACCCGTAATACCCGATGTGCTCCATGTCGAGATCCTCCCGGGTCTCGGCGTAGTCCAGAGTCCGGCGGATGTCCTGGATCCAGCGCTTGACGTGTTCGCTGTAGGCGGTCGTTTCGTCGGGCCAGGTGGTTTCCAGTCCGATATAGCGCTCATGCGTTCCATGGATGATCGGATAGATCAACGCCCGGCCGCTGTGGATGAGGTACTCCGTGACCAGCATCTGCAGGTCGTCTTTCGCATCGGCCCGGGTTGCACTGCTTCCGGGAAAGTAGATGATCGGCTGATAGGGCGGATCGACGTTCTTCGGCAGGAACAGGTGGGCGATGACACGTTCGTCGCCATAGGCTGCATCGAAGCTGACCGTTTCCCGGGTCCAGTACGGTGAATCGTCCTGCACTCGGTCCGTGGTGGCGTTCAAGGGTGTGCGGTCATAGTCGTAGAAAGCCCGGTAGATCTCGAAGATCTCGTCGCTGATTTCCGCAATCGCCTCCCGCCCCGGAGGCGGCACCGGTTCTCGAAGCGCTGCGAGCTCCTCGGTCTCGGCGCTGGAACTCAACCTGAACCCGTTGGCCGCGGAACGATCCCATGGCGACAGGGCTATGCCGTAGGAGAAGAGATAACTGGGATCGGCGAATGAACCACCGAGGATGTAGCGGTTCGCATCCGGTGTTTCACTGGTGGCGTTCCAGCACCATTCCCGGACGTTCCCCGGGAGGTCGTAGGTGCCGAAGGGCCCTGGATTCCTTCGGCTGCCGACAGGCATCGTTTCTTTTCCGGCGAAGTTGCTATGGGCCAGCATTGCGCCTCGAAATCGCCCGTTCATCATCTCCTGGGGGTGATCCAGGGTGACTTCTTCCTTCGGTGGAAAGATCGCAGCGGCACTCCATTGATGAATCGTGGGCAAGGACCGGTCGCGAAACCGCGCGTAGGCCATGGCCTCGAACCAGCTCACGCCACGAACCGGATGATCGGCCTCCCCGGCGGGAAATGCGCCACCCGTCCATCCGGCGGGCCCTGGGCGCCCGGTCTGGTCGCGGAACCGGTCCATGGCCTCCTCGAAGGAAAGCGCCCGATCGTCCAGTTCGAAGTCCAGGTCCTGCCAGTACTCCGGGTCTTCGTATCCGCCGGAATCGACGAAAGCCTGGAACTCCTCGTTGGTCACCTCGTGACGATCGATCCGGAAGGTCGGAACGAGAACGTCCTTCAGCGGAAAGCCGGTCAAGAGGAAGAACAGGACTCTATCGGGAACCACGACCTGGTCGGCCGGCGACCCCGGCGGGTCCAGGTGGACGGTCAGCGTGCCGTCGAAAGATTCCCTGGAGCGTTCCGTAGCCGGATGGCCTTCCTTTTCGAACCGGATGGTCACCGGCATTCTCGGCAGGCGGACGGCGTCGATCGGCGTGGTGCCTAGCGGGCGCCACTCGCCTTCCGGGTCTTCATAGTCCCGATAGGTGACTTCCGCGCCGGCCGGTTCGCTGTGGATGGTTTGACGCACGGCAAAGCTCGGCCAGAGCGTCTTCAGCGCGGGCTCGTCGTGGATATGGCGATCTGCTTCCAGGGCCAATTCGAAGGCGGCCCGGTAATCGTCGGCGGCGACCAGCTCCTTGATCTCGGGAATGGCTTCCATGCGGGCCCAGCGGGCGTTCATGACACGCGGGACGATCAGTGCGACGGAGCCGAACGCGATGACCAGGATGGTCAGCACGGGAATCAGAAATCGCCGATAGCGGAGCAGTGCCAGCAACGAAGGCGGCTGGTCGCTGCTGTCCCGATCGACAGCCGGACGATCCGACCGGTCCAGGCGCAACCCGGAGCGGGTCAGCTCGAACGCCCAGGCCAGGATGACCGTCGGCACCAGGCCGATGGCCAGGGCGATCACCAGGATCCGGAACGACGCGTCATCCAGCCCGAAGGCGGGAAACACCGTTTCCACGACCTGGATCAGCACCCAGGCGCCGACGACATAGCCGGCGGCTACCCGGAAGACCTTGCGGCGTTTCAGCTCGGCTAAAAAAGACATCCTGATCCCTGCCGTCCCCTCCTCAGGAGATTACCGGATCGGGTCCGTCTTTGCGCGCGCAACTCGTGCAATATTCGGGCTTACAAGTCCAACCCGAGTTGCGACAACACGGCCGCGACCAGAATGGCCAGGACGATTGCGGCAAGTGCAAGGGCCGCAAACTGGAACGCGATCGCGCCACCCCCGAGTACGGCTGCACCGCTCGCGGCGCGCCAGGACTCCTTCCTCGCGAAGCCGATGACCCCGAGAATGATGGCGAGCCCGCCCAGGACGGCCGTGCCGATGCTGACCAGTTGATCGGTATCGAAGGAACGCGCCTTGGGTGGCGGG
>JAWVZU010000224.1:0-6501 GCA_033722075.1 Lysobacterales bacterium | reverse complement strand
GCGGATTACGCGTCGAGGAGCCTCTGACTCCTGTCGGAGGAGCGTCGCTGAACATCCTGATCACAGGTACGGCGGGTCGCGTGGGCCGGGCGATCTACGTCCGCCTGATGAAGCGGCACTCCGTGGTCGGTATCGATCGAATACCGTGCTCGACGGCTGATTTCGTGGGGGACATCCGAGACCGGGACCTGATCGGCTCCGCCCTCCGCGACGTGGATGTCATCGTCCACACGGCCGGACTCCACGCGCCGCACGTGGGCCTTTGCTCCGACGAGCAATTCGAGGATATCAACGTCGTCGCCACCGAGATGCTCATGCGACAGGGTATCGAGAGCGGTGTCGGGCACTTCGTGTTCACAAGCACCACGGCGCTCTATGGCAAGGCCTCAACGCCGGAAGGGATCGCGGGCTGGGTCGACGAGACCACCGAACCCGAGCCCAGGACGGTCTATCATCGCAGCAAGATTTCTGCGGAGCGAAGGCTGGAGACCGTCGCGGGGGAATCCGGCGTGCCCGTCACCGTGCTGCAGATGTCGCGCTGTTTCCCCGAGCCCGTCGACCTGATGGCGGTCTATCGCCTGAACCGCGGCATCGATGCCCGCGATGTCGCGTCGGCCCATGCGCTGGCAATCGAGAAACGCCTTGCAGGCTTCCGGCGGTTCATCATCTCCGGGGCGACGCCCTTCAGTCGTGAGTCATGCCGTCAGCTGTTCGATGATGCGGCAACCGTGATCCGGGAGTGCGTGCCAGGACTTGCCCGGGAGTTCGAGCGCCGCGGATGGCCTCTGCCGACAAGCCTCGACCGGGTCTACGATTCGACGACCGCCCAAAGAGCCCTCGGTTGGGCGCCAGGCCACGGTTACGAGAGCGTGCTCAGGATGCTTGATGAACAGAGTTCCGAAGTCCTTCCGGTGGTTAGGGGTCGCCAATGAACGCGCCAATCCACTTTCGCCAGGCCAACCGCTCCGACATCAGGCGCATCGTGTCCCTGCTGGCGGATGATCCGCTGGGCGAGCAGCGGGAGCAACTGGACCCGTCCCTCCCGGAAAGCTATTACGCCGCGTTCTTTGCCATCGACGCCGACCCGAACAATGAACTGGTCGTTGCCGAACTCGACGAGCAGATGGTCGGGGTGCTGCAGTTGACGTTTGTCCCGGGCCTCACCTACCAGGGGGGATGGCGGGCACAGATCGAAGGAGTCCGGGTGGCGAGCGACGTCCGTTCCCGGGGTATCGGGAAGGCGCTGGTCGAATGGGCCGTCGACCGTGCTCGACGCCGGGGTTGCCGACTGGTCCAGCTCACCACCGACAAGGCCCGTCCGGAGGCGCTCCGCTTCTATGAAGGCGTCGGGTTTCGGGCAACCCACGAAGGACTGAAGCTGCTGCTCAAATAGACCGCATCATCATCCCGCTGCCGTGAATTTTCTGGCACGCTACACTGGATGTTGATGCCGTTACGCTATCTGCCTATCGCGATTTTTGTCCTGCCGGTTGCCGCGGCGAACCTCGCCTGGCTGATCTCCACAGCCAACGGGACGATCCCTCCCTGCGTCCCCTATATCGACGGTTGCGTGAGTATCAGCGGGGCTTCCCGGCAGTTGCCGTCTCTTTACCTGTTCCGCGGGCTGATCATCCCGAACGCGATCCTCACCGGACTGTTCTGGGTGCTCGTTTACCGCTGGCTGGGGGGGCTGGGGCTCACCTCCCGGTTTAAGCGGGGGCTCCTGACCGCCCTGGGCATCGGCGGGTCCGTGTTTCTGATCGTCTACGCCGTGACGCTGGGCACTGACGGGTCCGCGTATCGGATCATGCGTCGCTTCGGCATCAACCTGTATTACGGCCTGACCTATCTCGCCCAGATCTTGCTCGCCGGCTATCTCCTGCGACAGAACGTCAAGCCCCGCTCGATCGCTCGCTGGAAGGTCGGAATCTGCGTGGCCACACTACTGCTCGGTTTGGCCAGCATTCCGACCAAGGAATGGGCCCTGGACCGGCGAGCCATGAGCAACATCTTCGAGTGGAACCTGTCGATCCTGCTGGTCGCCTATTATCTTCTGAGCTATGCGGCCTGGAGGCGAACCGGCTTCACTCCACGGTGAATGTTCCGCGCATCACGGACCAGTGTCCGGGGAAGGTACACAGGTAGCTGTAGGCGGTTCCCGCTTCAAGGTCCGCGAGGGAGAAGGTCACGCTGGTGCTCTGACCGCCGCCGACCAGTCCCGTCGCGGCGACGATTCGATCATCGTCGGGAACGTAATCATTCTGCGGTCCCACATCCATGCCCGCCTGGCCGATATCCTGAAGCGCATCGGATGGCACCAGGACCCAGTTGTGACCCATGGCCTCCTTCGGCAGCGTCCCGGTGTGGGTGAGGTTGACCGTGACGGACCCACAGGTGGAGGGCACCGAAATGCTGTTCCGGCTGTAGGCGATCGAATCTCCCACTTCCAGGGTCACGGTGCACGGATCATTGTCGTCGCCAGCGGTGGCCGGTTCAGCTGACTCCGGCTCTGCCATCGCCTCTTCAGTCGGCTGCGCCGGCTCCGCCTCGGCGTTCTGTGTCTCGGCCGGCTGATCCATGGATGTCCCGGTTTCGGCCGATTGCTGCTGCTCCGTAGGCTCTGAAGCCTGGGCTGCGGAACGTTCCGATTCACTGGACTCTTCACTGCCGCATCCGGCGAGCAGCAACATCGACAGAATGATTCCAGTCCATACGCAACGGCGATTATTCATTTCGGAGCTTCCTGTAGTGACAGTTTCACGGCCGAAACTAGCAAAGACCGGTGATGGTTTCGTGGAGGTCGGGCCGGGTGGCCAGGGACAGGAGGGTTCGGCCCGCCACACACGGTGACGGGCCGGCAACGTTTTGCTCAGAAGTAGGCTCGGAACCCGAGCACCAGATTGCGGCCGGGAAGCGGTGCCCGGTCCTTAAGGAACGAAGTGTGGTTGCGCGCCTCCTGGTCAGCCAGGTTGCGCCCGCGCGCGAAGATCTCCCAGGTGACCCCGCCGGCACCGTTCAGCCGGTAGGCCAGATCGGCATCGATCATCGTGTAGCTGTCGGTCGGGATCTCGAACTCTGCGATGTCGTGCTGGTCGTCGTAGCGAACTACGTTGAACGAGGCAGCCCAGCCCCCGGACTCCCAGTCAAGACCGGCGCCGATCCGGGCCGGCGCAATGCGCGGAAGGTTGGAACCGTCATCCAGCTCCGCGTCGACCGTGTCGAAGAAACCTCGGGCGAAAAAGCGGCCAAAGTCGCTCTCGCCGAACGCGTAACGAAGCTCGCCTTCCAGGCCGGTGAACTCGGCGTCCTGCTGAGTCCAGAAACGGACCGGAAGCCCATCCTCCTCCTGGCCCGCGTCGGACAGGAAGATGAAGTCCGAAAAGTCGTTCCGGAACACGGTCAGGGAACCCGTCAGGGGGCCCTCATGTCGCCGGAGCGTAATCTCGAAATTGGTCGAGATCTCTTCGTCGAGGGTCGCGTCGCCGATCTCGAAGGTCTGGGTTGCGATATGCGGTCCGTCGGCAAACAGCTCCTCTTCAGCCGGCGCCCTTTCCGAACGCGAGGCATGGAGAGCGAGATGGGTCTCCGGTGAAAAGTGCCAGACTGCGCCCGCGCTCAGGGAGAAGGGTTCGTGGCTTGCACTGCGGCCGTCGCTGGTATCCACATCCCGGTCTTCGAGCCGGGCCCCGAACTCCAGACGCCAGTCGTCAATTTCACGCTCTTCGACAAGAAACAGCGCCAAAGCATCGCTTTCGGAAGGCGGCACGAAAGCCTCTTCGCCAAATGCTGCAAATTCGCGATCCGAAAACTGCAGTCCGACGACACCGCGCCAACCGGCAATCGGCTCGTGAACGAGTTCGACTCGGCCCTCGAGCGTGTCCGTGTCGAACCGGGTGCCGATTTCGGCCCCTTCCAGTTCTACGTGCTCATAGTCGCTTCCGGAGAGCAGGACGCGCAGGCTTTCAACGCCGCCCAGCGGATTGTCCATCCGGAAATCGGCGTCCATTCGATCGTTTTCCAGATCGATACTGACGAATTCTTCCTCTTCCTCACCCTCTTCGTGATCGTCACCGTGATCTTCCCCGTGATCTTCCTCATCTTTGTGCCCATGTTCGTGAGCGTGTCCGGGGATGCCATATTCGGTCTGGTAGTTCGAGTAGGCCAATCCGAGCGTCCAGCCATCGCCGATGTAGGACACCCCGGCCGCGCCGCCGCGAGTCTGGACCGCACTGTTCTCGAGAATTCCGGCGATCTCTTCCTCGTCGTGGCCCTCATCTTCGTGATCTTCCTCATGATCCTCGTCATGAAGCTCTTCGAGTTCAGCGAAACCCGGGATCTCGTAGTCGTCCGTATCGCGATAGAACCCATCCACATGGAACGCCCAGTTGCCGCTGCCGAAATCCAGCTCGACGCCGCCGAAGCGTTCGTCGGCGACCGTGTCGCCACTGACGACGACTTCGCCCTGGAGACCGTCAACGGGTTTGGGCGGGATCCGATGGGTTCGCACGTTGACAACGCCGCCGATCGTGTCCGACCCATAAATGAGCGTTGCCGGCCCCCGCAGGACTTCGACCTGCTCGGCCAGGAACGGCTCGATGGAAACCGCGTGGTCGGCGCTGACGTTCGACACGTCGTTGGAGCTGATGTTGTTCTCCAGAATATCGATTCGTGGTCCATCCAGGCCGCGGATGATCGGGCGGCCCACGCCCGGGCCGAAATACGCCGATTGCACACCGGGCAACCGACCGACCGTCTCGCCGATGGTTGCCTGGAGCGCGCGGTCAAGTTCTTCCCCGGAAAGAACGCTCGCCGACTGGGTCATTTCCAACGCACTGGACTGCAGGGGGCTGGCGGTGACCACCACCATTTCGATTTCTTCGTCCCGGTCCTGCGGTTGCGCGACGACCGTGGGCGCTGCCAGCACGGCAGCGATTGCAAAACTCAGTTTGCTTGTATTCATGACTTTGTTACCTCGATTGTTCCCCGGGGCTTCGATTGCCCGGAGAGACAGATGCCAAATTGCGGAAAACCGCGATTGTTGTCAGGCGTGCGTCGAGGCAGGGGGGCCGCGTGGTGGCGGTCGGAAAACCGGTTGCGATCGGATCAGGCGCTGGGCAATGCAGGCCGCGGTGGCTGGTGGTTCCGTGACCGGTGCAACGGCCGTCGATGGGCTTGCCGCGAAGTGATCGAAGTGGTGGGAAACGGAACAGACCAGACAGGCCTGGTCGTAGAGGTCGGTGGCGTGATCGAGGAGGTGGGCGGTCGCCCCGACTTGCGCAAACAAAAGGGCTGCCGCCAGCAGAAACTGGCGTTTGAGCATCCCGATGTTCATGCGGTGTTTCATCGAAGCGGTTGTTGGGGTGACGCGGGCCAATTACAAGCCGTGTCTTTATCGCACAGTCCGTCGTGACCAGGTGAAAAACACAGCACGAGGCCGCCGTTTTCGGGTGCGCTCGCCGGCTAGCTGCCTTCGGTGGCTTCGCCGAGATCCACTTCATCCGAATCGGGTGTGACCACTTCCGGTTCTTCCTGCGTCGCCGGCAACGATCGCATCACCGAATTAACCAGGGTTGCCAGCGGAATCGCGAAAAATACGCCCCAAAATCCCCACATCCCGCCGAACAGGAGCACGGCGACGATGATCGCCACCGGATGCAGGTCGACGACTTCGGAAAAGAGCAGGGGAACCAGCACGTTGCCGTCCAGGAGCTGGATGATGCCGTAGGCAAAGATGACCCAAGCGAAGTCGCCCGTCCAACCGAACTGGAAAAAGCCGACGATCGCAATCGGTATCGTCACGACTGCCGCGCCGATATAGGGGATCAGCACCGAGAAGCCGACCAGCGTGGACAGGAGGATGGCATATTGAAGGTTCAAGATGGCAAAGGTCACGTAGGTGACCAGGCCAACGATAAGGATTTCCAGGGTCTTGCCGCGCACGTAGTTGCCGATCTGGGCATCCACTTCACTCCATACGCTCGCGGCAAGATGGCGATCCTTGGGCAGATAGCTCTTGAGCCAGTCGATGATCTTGTGCTTGTCCTTCATCAGGAAGAACACCAGGATCGGCACCAGGACGACGAAGACCATGAAGGCGATGATGCTGGTCACGGAGGACAGGGTCGACGTGACGATCTTCTGGCCGATGGCGGCCAGCTCGGCGTTGAGGCTGGTGATGAGTTCGTTGAGTTGGCTTTCCGTGATCAGTTGCGGGTATCGCTGCGGCAACGTCGTCATCAACTCCTGGAAGCGTTCGATGTAGCGAGGCAGTTGGGCGACGAACTGGGTGACCTGGCGGGACAGCACCGGCACCACGCCGAGAATGATGAAGAACATCACCACGAGGAACCCGAGGAAAACCAGACCGACGCCAAAAGTCCGGCGGATATCCAGCCTTTCCAGCCGAAGCACCACGCCCTCCAGCAGGTAGGCGATGATCACGGCGGTCAGCAGCGGCGCGAGAATGCGGCCGAAGAAATACACCACGGCGAACCCGATGAT
>JAWVZU010000223.1:0-6563 GCA_033722075.1 Lysobacterales bacterium | reverse complement strand
CTCCGGCGGCGCAACGGCTCTGGCGACGACACCCGCGGGCGCTGATCGCCGCGGTGCTCGCTACTGCCCTGCTGGTCACGGCCGGCTATCTCGGCTGGACCCAGATCCGGGAGGCCGAGACCCGCTCGCAGGCCATGTCCGAGCTGGCCAGCAACATCTCCGAGGGGGCCACGGACCGAATCTCCTCGAGCAGCTTCGAGCTTTCCGGCGGCGCCATCGCCGACAATCCCGATCTGGAACGGGAGCTTGCCTTCCTGACCGCGCAGGCGCTCCTGAATGCGCAGAGACCGGCCGATGCCATCAGCATGCTGGAAGCCATCCTGGCCCGGGCACGCGGATCCTTCGAGGCGCCGGACCGACTGGCGGACCTGCTCTACCTGCTGGGCGAGGCTCATCGGCGAGAAGGGAATATGACCCTCGCCCTGCGTCATCTTTCCGCCGCTGAATCCGAGCTCAGAGGAACGCAATCGCCGCTTTGGCAGAAGAGCGTCACCAGCCTCGCGGCCGCCCACCTGCGGAACGACAACCTGGCGCAGGCGGCGGACCTGATGGCCGATGCAGCAATCGTAGAGCCGGACCTCCTGGCGGCCGCCAGACACCTCCGTTCGCTTGATGAATCGAACTGTTCGTCCGACGGCGACGGCCTGGTCGAACCGCTGCGCACCGAGATCGCAGCCTGGTGTGCAGCCCATGCCGCCCAGTGACATTACCGAACTGCTGATCGCCAGCCAGGCCGGCAATGCAAACGCGGAAGCCGAACTGCTTTCCTTCATCTACGACGACCTCCGTCGCATGGCCGCCCGGCGGCTCGCCTCCGAGAGCGCCGACAGCTCTCTTTCGGCAACCGCGCTGGTCAACGAAGCCTACCTGCGGCTGCTGGGCGAAACCAGGGTCGATTTCAATGATCGGCAGCATTTCTTCCGCCTCATCGGCCGGGCCATGCGCAACATCGCCGTGGACCACGCCCGGACCCGGCTGGCCCAGAAGCGTGGCGGCGATGTCCAGACCGTGAGCATCGAGGAGGAGCTGTTGCCCGATCCGACCCAGGCGCAGCTGATCCTCGACGTCGGCGATCTCCTGGAACAGCTGGCCGAACACGACGAGCGCCTGGTCCAGGTGATCGAACACCGTTTTTTTGTCGGCATGACCGAGGCAGAAACCGCTGAGGCCCTGGGCATTTCCCGGCCCACCGTGGCCCGCGACTGGGACAAGGCCAAACACCTGCTGCGGGAGATGCTGGAGGAATAGGTCCATCCCGGTAATGCCGCTGGGGAGAAATCAATCGACATGTTCGAGGCGGTCTTAGTAGGATCGGCATCGGAGAGTCGAATTGAGGGAACGCCATGGCGGCCTTGTTGGCCCTGCTCATCGCAAGCACATCGTCCGGCATGTTGAACTGCGATGTGCTTGATCTCGTTGCTCCGGTTCCGGAGGTGGACTACGAAACTGAAATCCAGCCGATTTTCGACAACAACTTCTGTGCCGGTTGCCACCCGACCGCCGGTGGTCTCTCCCTGCAGCAGGGCGCGTCCTTCGACGATCTGGTCTGTCAGCCGACCGAAACTCCTTACCCGCCCGAGGGTTCCCTGCGGGTGATTCCCGGAAATCCCGGCGAGAGCTGGCTGTTCCTCAGAGTCAATTGTGACGCCCCGGACACGAGTGGTTTTCGGATGCCTGTCGGCTCCGCTCTGACCAGCTCCGAGCAGGGACTCATTCGGGACTGGATTGCGCAGGGCGCCAAACCTTTCGCAGGCCTCGTATTCCGGGGCGGATTCGAGGATGGCGAGACCTGCCGATAACCGCTGTCGCCGTCAAGGACATAGGCGCGCCCACAAAAAAACCCGGCCCCAAAGGGGACCGGGTTGATACAACCGAGCGCCTGTTCCGGCGCGTCGGGATCAGTTCTTGCGTTGCAGCTTTTCCTTGATCCGCGCCGCCTTGCCTTCGCGACCGCGCAGGTAGTAGAGCTTGGCGCGGCGGACATTGCCGCGGCGCTTGACCGTGACCGAGTCGATCAGCGGGCTGTAGGTCTGGAATACGCGCTCCACACCCTCGCCGTGTGAAATCTTGCGCACCGTGAATGCCGAGTTGACGCCACGGTTGCGCTTGGCGATGACCACGCCTTCAAAGGCCTGGAGACGCTCACGGCCGCCTTCCTTGACCTTCACGTTGACCACGACGGTATCGCCCGGTGCGAACTCCGGCACCTCGCGATCCATCTGTTCCTTCTCAAGTTGTTCAATGATGTTGCTCATGGCTCTAACCCTTTTCCAACCGTCACGGGGCCGTCCGGCTCCGTCATGAATTCCGCAATGTACTCGCCTAGCAACCGCTGCTCTGCGAGCGTCAGGCGCCGCCGCGCCAGCAAATCCGGCCGGCGCCGCCAGGTTCTCGCCAGCGCCTGCTTGAGGCGCCAGCGCTCGATCCGTCCATGGTCGCCGGAGCGCAATACGTCCGGTACCGCGCGGCCCTCGATCTCCTCCGGCCGCGTGTAATGCGGGCAATCCAGCAGGCCCGCCGCGAACGAATCCTGCTCCGCGGATTCGTCACGCCCCAACGCACCGGGCTGCAACCGCGCGACGCTGTCGATCACGATCGCTGCACCCAGTTCTCCGCCGCTGAGCACGAAGTCACCGACCGACAACTCCATATCCACCGCCGACTCGAGCAATCGCTCGTCGAAGCCCTCGTACCGGCCGCACACCAGGATCAACCTGGGCTGCCCGGCCAGCCAGCGGGCCGTCGCATCATCCATCCGTCGGCCCTGGGGGCTCAACGCCACGACCAGCCCCGGCTCCGCCTCTGCGCTACGCACCGCCTGCAGGCAGGTGCGGAGCGGCTCAACCTTCATGACCATTCCCGGTCCGCCGCCGAAGGGTCGGTCGTCGACCGTCCCTCGCCGGTCATCCGCATGATCGCGCGGATTCCAGAAGGCCAGCCGAACGATTCCGGCTTCCACCGCCCGTCCGGTAATCCCGAACGAGGTCAAACCGCTGCACTCGTCCGGAAACAGCGTGACGACGTCGATCTTCACAGCCAGTCCGTCTGCCAGTCGACCACGATGCAGCCCGCATCCAGGTCCACGTCGACCACCGTATGGCCGATCGTGAAGGGGATCAGGCGACGGCGATCTCCCGCCACGACCAGCACGTCGTTCGCGCCGGTACCCATCACCTGTTCCACCCGGCCCAGCGACTCGTTGGCGCTATTCACCACGTCGAGCCCGATGAGATCGACATGATAGTACTCGCCATCGGCCGCTTCCGGCAGTTGTTCACGGTGGATCTTGATCGGCGCACCGACCAGCGCTTCCACCGCGTTGCGGTCATCCCGACCGTGTATCTTCATCAGCAAACCCCGTCCGTGGGCCTTGCCGGTAAATCTCTCGATTTCCTCCTCGCCGACGCGTAACGGCACGTAGCCGAAAATCGCCTCGCGCGGCTCGGTGAAGGAGAGCACCTTGAGCCAGCCCTGCAGTCCGTGAATGCCGACCACTTTGCCGACCTGCACGCTGCGGGTGGCGCGATCCTCGCCTCCCGTCATTGCCTCAAAGGCTTCAGGCTTCCGCTTGTGCCTGAGCCTTGCGGGCCTCCTTGACCAGGCTGCGAACCCGCTCGCTGACCTGGGCGCCCTGTCCGACCCAGTGATCGACGCGCTCGGTGTTCAGCTCCAGACACTTCTCCTGGCCCCGGGCAATCGGGTTGAAAAAGCCCAAACGCTCGATGTTGCGGCCGTCGCGCTTGTTGCGCTGATCGGTCACCACGATGTGGTAGAACGGACGCTTCTTGGCACCGCCGCGTGACAAACGAATCCTGACCATCCTCGATAATTCCTCAGTTCGTATTCTTTTCGGCCCGCACTCACGGACAATCAAACCGCCGAATTGTACAGCAACGTCTCGCCCGGTGAAAGCCCCGAATGCCTACTGCAGACCGGGCGGCAACCCGCCCGGCGGCATCCCGCCACCGGGTGGCATCTTGCCCTTCATCTTCTTCATGAGGTTCTTCATGCCGCCCTTGGCCACTTTCTTCATCATCCGCTGCATCTGGTTGTACTGCTTGAGCAGCCGGTTGATGTCCTGAATCTGCGTCCCGGACCCGTTGGCAACCCGACGTTTGCGGGATCCCCGGTTCATCAGGTCCGGGAAACGCCGCTCCTGGATCGTCATGGAGTCGATGATCGCGGCCATCTTCTTCAATTCGCCGTCATCCGCCTTCTGCCTGGCCGCCTCCGGGATCTGCCCCATGCCGGGCAGCTTGTCCATCATCGCCGTCAATCCGCCCATCTGCTGCATCTGCTGCAGTTGCTCCCGGAAGTCGACCAGGTCGAACTTGCGACCCTTCTTCATCTTGCGGGCGAGTCGCTCGGCCTTCTTCTTGTCGACCTTGCGCTCGACTTCCTCGACGAGGCTCAGAACATCCCCCATTCCGAGGATGCGCTGGGCGATCCGGTCCGGGTGAAACGGCTCCAGCCCGTCGATCTTCTCGCTGACGCCGATGTACTTGATCGGCTTGCCCGTAATCGACTTGACCGACAGTGCCGCGCCGCCACGCGCGTCCCCGTCCGCCTTGGTCAATACGACACCGGTCAGCGCGAGCGCTTCTCCGAAGGCCTTGGCCGTCGCGGCCGCATCCTGGCCGGTCATGGAATCGACCACGAACAGGGTCTCGTGGGGGTCGATTGCCGCGTGGACCCGTCGGATTTCCTCCATCATCTCCTGGTCGATGGAAAGCCGGCCGGCCGTGTCCACCAGCAGGACATCCATGAACTGCTTGCGTGCGGCGGCAACCGCATCGAGCGCGATCCGGTCGGGCTTCTGGTCCGCGCTGGACGGGAAGAACTCGATGCCGGCCTGGCCCGCCAGGGTCTCGAGCTGGTCGATCGCCGCCGGACGGTGGACGTCGGCACTGACCGCCATCACCTTCTTTCCGAAGCGTTCCCGCAGCAGGTTTCCGAGCTTGGCCACCGTCGTCGTCTTGCCCGCGCCCTGGAGTCCCGCCATCAGCACGATCACCGGAGGAGCCGCCTGCAGGTCCAGACCGGCGCTCTCCTCGCCGAGCACTGCGACCAGCTCTTCGTGAACCACCCGGATGAAGGCCTGGCCGCTGGTCAGTCCGGTGGTGACGTCCTGTCCGACGGCGCGCTGGCGCACGCGGGCAGTGAAGTCCTGTACGACCGGCAGCGCCACGTCCGCTTCGAGCAGCGCCACGCGCACATCGCGGACGGCCTCCTTGATGTTGTCTTCCGTGATGCGAGCCTGTCCGCGCAGCTTTTGAAGCGTACCGCTGAGGCGATCGCTGAGACTTTCAAACATGGATGTTCTCTGTACTTGCGGGCTCGCCATAATAACTTTTCAGCGCCGCTGGAGAAACTCATCCATCCTTGCGGTAAAGTTCCCGGGCGCACCCAGCAGGAGAAACCTCGAGCATGTCGGAACCGCTGCAAATCCGCTTCGGCGCGGGACAGAACGATGCCCTGATCCGGGCCGAGTATGCCAACCGCCATGGCCTGATTGCCGGCGCAACGGGTACCGGCAAGACCGTGACCCTGCAGGTTCTGACGGAGGGGTTCTCCCGTCTCGGCGTCCCCGTGTTCCTGGCCGACGTGAAGGGCGACCTGGCGGGCCTGTCCCAGCCCGGGAAGGCCAGCTCGGGGGTCCAGAAACGAGTCGAGAAGCTGCTCCTGAAGGACTATAGGAATGAATCCTACCCGGTTGTTTTCTGGGATCTTTTCGGAAGGACCGGACACCCGATACGGACTACCGTTTCGGAAATGGGACCGCTGCTGTTGGCGCGCCTGCTGGACCTCAACGACACCCAGGAAGGGGTGCTCAACGTGGTCTTCAGTGCCGCCGACGACCAGGGGCTCCTGCTCCTCGACCTGAAAGACCTGCGGGCCATGCTCAATTTCGCCGGAGAGCATCACCGCGAGCTGTCCAACCGCTATGGCCGGATCACCGGGGCCTCGATCGGGGCCATCCAGCGCCGCCTGCTGGTCCTGGAAAACGCCGGCGGTGAGCAGTTCTTCGGAGAACCGGCCCTGGACCTCGCCGATTTCATGCGGACCGACTTTTCCGGCAAGGGCCTCATCAGCCTTCTGGACGCGCGAACGCTGATCCAGAATCCGAAGCTCTACTCGACCTTTCTGCTGTGGCTGCTGGCCGAGCTGTTCGAAGAACTGCCGGAGGTCGGCGACCTGGACCGGCCACGACTGGTGTTCTTCTTCGACGAGGCCCACCTCCTGTTCGACGAAGCGCCGAAAGCGCTGCTCAACCAGGTGGAGCAGGTCGTGCGGCTGGTCCGCTCCAAGGGTGTTGGCGTCTATTTCTGCACCCAGAGCCCGATGGATGTCCCGGACGACGTGCTCGGGCAACTCGGCAACCGCATCCAGCATGCGCTGCGGGCCTACACGCCCAGGGATCGTCGAGCCATCCGCGCCGCGGCTCAGAACTTCGTGCCCAATCCGGAACTGGATATCGAACGCGCTCTGACCGATGTCGGCGTCGGCGAGGCCGTGGTTTCAACCCTGGGGCCCAAGGGCGTGCCCAGCATGGCGGATGCCTG
>JAWVZU010000222.1:0-6590 GCA_033722075.1 Lysobacterales bacterium | reverse complement strand
GCCGAAGGGAAACGGCCGCACCTCCGAGTTGAGGGTCGCGAAACGGATGATCTGCATCAGATAATCGCCGGTCTGCGCGCCAAACTCGCTGAGGTTGTCGTTGCGCCGGCCGGTCACCAGCAGGACGACCAGGTTGAGCAGCACCACCAGCCCCAGCACCCAGACCGCCACATAAAAGATCAGTCCGAACACCACGATCAGTACGGCCCGGAGCCAGTTGTCCGGGTTTCCGAGGTTGTCCTTGATTTCGTCAGTCATCTGCTTCTCCCGAGATTTCCAGCATTGTAGCGGGTTTGCGTTACTATTCAGGTTGGGTTCAGGACCCGCTGATTAAACTGCATGCCATGATCCGCAAATGCCGACCAATGATCCACGCCGCCCTGGCCACGCTCGTGCTCCTGCTCAGCGGCTGCGCCAGCTATTACTACGATGATCATTATCACGATCATTACTACGATGAGCCCTACCGCGTCGATCAGGTGATCCACGGCGGCGGCAGCCACTTTTCGGTCGGCTACAGCAGCAGCTATTACTACGATCCATTCTGGTACCTCGGACCGGATTCCTACCTGAGCTATCGTTATGTTCCGAGCTACTATTATTCGCCGATCCACTACCCCAATTACTACGACTACTACTGGCACTACCAGCGGCCGTTTCGACGTGGCGTCTTTCTGGCCTACTCGCCGCGCCACCCGCGTTTCGACCACCGCCGCTTCGATCATCCACGCCATGATCGTTTTGACCGGCACGACCGCGATGAACGCCGCCACCGACCCACTCATGCCCAGACCGCCCGGGAAGCGATCCGTCTGAGCCGCGATGCGCAGATTGACCGCAGCCCCGATCGGTCCAGCTTCCTCAGCGGCGGGAACCGTCGCGTCGAAAAGTCACGGGACCGGCGCGCCTCGGAGGCAACCCGCGAGGCCCGGAGACTGACCCAGCCACGCACCGGCCGGGTACCGGAAACGAGCCGCTCCCCGGCGGTGAACACGCGAACGGACCACCGGAGTCGACATCGGAACGTGACCGCACCCCGGGCCCAGCAGACCCGTTCCCGAAGCCATGCGGCGGATGGCGGCATCCCCCTGCCGTCCACACGGAGCACGGTGCGGTCCCGCTATCACCAGGGGTCCACACGCACAAGCACGCCGCGGACGACGACCCGGACCCGCACCACCCGTCCCGTCCCGGCTCAGGTGCAACCGCGGGCCGTACCGACGCGCCCCACGGTCAGCCCCCGATCGAGGTCGAACCCATCTGTGCCGACGAACCGCGGCCGCATGACCCAACCGCGCGTCGTGGCGCCGCCGCGACCGGCCGCCCGCGCGCCGACACCACGATCAACACGGCCAGCCACGACCCGGTCGGCGCCCGCACCCACGCGCCAGCCCAGCCGGCCCGCGAGCCGGCCCGCCAACCGGTCGGATCGCCAGGAACGGTCATCCGACGATCAGCGACGACGACGGTAAAAAATCCCGTTTTGAGAACTGGGTCACATTAATCGGCGCATCCGACGCCTAGCATTCGCTCAACGCTTGACCGGCGCCCGGCACCTCCGGTCCTTGAAGTACCCCCTGTTCCTTCTGACCCTCCGCCGGGCGCCTCTTTCCCACCCCCGCAACGCCCCGGCTTGCGTTGACTTGCCCCCCATCGACCGGTAGCTTACCGTCCCTTCGTTTGTCCACCAGCGAGATCAGACTATGCGCATCGTCCTGCTTGGCGCGCCCGGGTCGGGAAAAGGCACCCAGGCCGCGATTCTCAAGGAGCGCCTCGGCATCCCCCACGTCTCCACTGGAGAGCTGCTTCGGGCAGCCGTCCAGGAAGGGACGCCTCTTGGAAAGAAAGCAAAGAGCATCATGGATGCCGGCGAGCTGGTCTCCGACGAACTGGTCCTCGGCATGCTGCGTGAACGACTCCAAAAGCCGGACTGCGAAGCCGGGTTCATCCTGGATGGCTATCCGCGCAACCTGTCGCAAGCCAAGGCCCTGGACGGCCTGCTCGAGGAACTCGACCAGCCCCTGGACGAAGTGATCCAGATCGACGTGGACCGTGACCAGGTGATCCAGCGGCTGTCGCAGCGCGCTGCCGCCGAGGGCCGCTCCGACGATACCGCGGAGACCGTAGCCAAGCGCATGGACGTCTATCACGAGCAGACCGCACCGGTGGTCGATTTCTATGCCGAGGCCGGAAAGCTGGCCCAGGTTTACGGCGTCGGAACCATCGAAGACGTCTCCGCCCGCATCATGGGCGTGATCAACGCCGCGGACTAACCGGACGAAGCCCGACCGCGCCGGATCTGGAACCAGTACTCGTCGGCCACACGCGCATGGTTTTCCAGGCCGTGGCCGGTGCGGTGGCAGAACACTTCGAAGTCCAGCTCCGCGTGCGGATCCGAGGCGACCAGCTCCAGCACCGCTCCGGCGGGCATGGATTTCAGCGCCTGCCGGGCCCGCAGCACCGGTTCGGGGCAGATCAGTCCACGCGCATCGCAGAATTCTTCGGCTTGTGGCCAGTCGGTGGGGCGTGGCATCGTTCAATTTCAGAACTCACGGGCCCATCATGTTGCAGTTGATCAACCGGTTTGTCGACATCTGCCTGCTCCGCCGCGGGCCGCAGGACTTGCCGACGTCAACGGTCCTGACGGGGCTCTGTATCCTGGCCTATTTCGGGCTTGCAACGGGATCCGAGGTAATCCTGGGCAAACCGGAAAGGGCACTGACCTGGGGACTCGCGGCCATCGCCATCATGCTGGCCGTCGTGTATGGCCTGCTCGCCTACCGCCGCGTGCCCTCGCGCTTCCCCCAGACCACTTCGGCGCTGGCCGGATGTGGAGCGCTCTATCTCATGATTTATCTTCCCCTCAGCGCGGCCCTGATCTCGGAGCCGGGACAGGCCTCGGCGATGAGTTCGTTTCTGTTCCTGACCTGGGTCGTTGTGTTCTTCTGGGGTTTTCTGATCGAGGGGCACATCTATCGCCATGCCCTGAGCATTTCGCTGCCCGCGGGCGTCCTGGTTTCGACCCTGATGTTTGCGCTGGTGACGGTGATCTATCACGGGATTTTCGGAGCGCAAGGATGAACATTCACGTCCTGGCCGTGTGCGGCACCTTCATGGGTGGGATGGCCCTGCTGGCCCGAGCGGCCGGACACCGGGTCACCGGCAGTGACCGGAACGTCTATCCCCCCATGAGCGACCTCCTCGAGAGCGAGGGCATTCGCGTCGTGGACGGCTACGATCCGAAGACCATCCCGGAGGACACCGATCTGGTCATCGTCGGCAACGCGCTTTCGCGCGGAAACCCCGCCGTCGAATACGTCCTGAACCAGAAGATCCCCTACACTTCCGGGCCCCAGTGGCTGGGCGAGAAGGTCCTGGCCGACCGCCGCGTGTTGGCGGTCGCCGGTACCCATGGCAAGACCACAACGGCCTGCGTCGCGGCGTGGATGCTCGAGTCGGCCGGGCTGGATCCGGGCTTCCTCATCGGTGGCGTGCCCGGCAACTTTCCCGTATCGGCGCGCACTGGTGGCGGCGACTGGTTCGTGGTGGAAGCCGATGAATACGACACGGCGTTCTTCGACAAGCGATCGAAGTTCGTCCATTACCATCCGGAAGTGCTGATCCTGAACAATCTGGAGTTCGATCATGCCGACATCTTCCCGGATCTTGCCGCGATCCAGCGCCAGTTCCATCACCTGATCCGGACCGTCCCGGGCCGGGGCCGGATTGTCTACCGGGCCGGCGACCGCAACCTGGCGACCGTCCTCGAACAGGGCTGCTGGACGGAAACCGAGAGCTTTGGCCTGGATGGCGCCTCGAGCCCGCATTGGCGAGGTCGGGAAGCGGGTTCGCAGCAGGTTGCCCTCGAGGGACCCGATCGGTTCTCCGCGGCGGCGGACTGGAGTATGAGCGGAAGGCACAACCTCGAGAACGCGGTCGCAGCAGCTGCGGCAGTCGCGGCCACCGGCGTCGCGCCCGATCGTGCCTGGAACGCGCTGAGCACTTTCCGACTGCCGCGGCGCCGCATGGAGATCGTGGAGGAGGTTGGCGGCATCACCGTATTGGACGACTTCGCTCATCACCCCACCGCGATGCAGGCGACCCTGGCCGCAGTCCGCGCCCGCTGGCCCGGCCGGCGCTTAATCGTAGCCTTCGAGCCGCGCAGCAACTCCATGCGCCTCGGCGTGCATGCCCGCGACATTGCACCCGCCCTGGCCGAAGCCGATGCCGCCTGGGTTGCCGAGCGACCCAACCTGAGCTGGGATCCGAGCCGCCTGTTTCACGGCACGTCCATCCGGGTCGCCGAAGTCGGTGCTATGCTCGAGACCATGATCGGCGAAGTACAGGCGGGTGACGTGGTGGTGTTCATGAGCAACGGATCGTTCGACGGGGCCCCGCGGCGCTTTGCCGACGCCCTTTCGGAGAAGATTTCATGAGCGAAGAGTGGATTCCGCTGTTTCCGTTGAAGACGGTGTTGTTTCCGGACGGCCCCCTGCGTCTACAGATCTTCGAGCCGCGCTATATCGATATGGTCCGCGAATGCACATCCCAGGATTCCGAGTTCGGGGTCGTGCTGGTGGTCGATGACGAAAGCAACGAAGAGGGCTCGACGACGACCCGCGTCGGAACCACCGCCCGGATCGTCGACTTCTTCACCACGGACAAGGGACTGCTGGGTATCGAGGCGCGTGGAGAATCCAAGTTCGAGCTGCTCAAGACCAGTGTTCGCGACAATGGTCTGGTCACTGGTTCCATCAAACGGCTGCCGGTCGAGCCCGGCGTCCCCCTGGACCCGGCCTTCGGGGTTCTCGGCACCATTCTCCAGCGCCTCATGGAACAGGCCGGAGATCAGTATCCCGATTTCGATGCGCAGCTGATGGACGACGCGAGCTGGGTCGGCTGCCGGCTGGCCGAGATGCTGCCCCTGGAACTCATTCAGAAACAGGTGCTGCTGGAGTGTCAGGAGCCCGAATCCCGTCTGGAGCAGCTAACAAGATTTCTTCCGGATCTCCAGCAGCAATGAGCAGCATGGCCCCGGCCGCCTGATCGACCATGCGGCGCTGGAATCCGTCGCCCAGTGCCGACTGCAGGCGCCGCAAGGCCACCCCCCCGGCAGACGGATCCGCTGCCCAGAAGGAAAAAAACCAGGCGGTGCGTTCGATTCGGTGGCGGGCAACCAGACCGGCCCAGATCGGGAGGCCCCCCTGCAACGTCGCGCCGGTCGGCCAGAAGCGAACCACCCATTGTTCCTGGGGGCCGAGGCCCGACGAGTGGAGCAGCAGCCCCTCGGTCTGACCCCGGTAGGACGCGGGCAGCAGCGGCAGGCTTTCCATGGTGGGTTCCGGCTGGATCATTTTCAAAATCATCTCCCAGTCGGCGTCCGGCGGCGCCTGCCATCCAGCGGCGCGCAGGGCAGCTTCCAGGCGCTTGAGTTCCCCCACATACTGGACATTGAGCTCGACCCCCTGGCGCGGCTCGGGCTGCCACTGGTTTGCCCACCAGACATCGGGATCAACGATTTCCGGGGTGAGCACGGCCGCATAGGCGTGCTGCAGTCTGTCGGCGCCGGAATGGACGTAGAGGCTGGTGCACACGAGCACCATGGCATAGAAGATGGCTGCGAGCGGAGCCATCCAGAAGGAGCGCCGGATCCGCGTGCGGTAGGCAATCCCGAGGATCGTGACCCACAGCACTCCGAAGAATATGCCGACGAGGAGGTCCGACAGCCAGTGGGCCCCGAAGTACAGGCGCGCCAGACCGATCAGCCCCACCAGCAGAGCGGTAACGACGTATGGCCACATCCGTGACCGGCGCGGAAGTTCGCGCGAGATCAGCACCGCGAAGAATCCGTAGATCACCGCACTGACCGCGACGTGCATGAGCGGCAGGTTTTCCCCGGGGACCAGGGGAAGCGCCGCCGCGCGGCTCAGACTCACGCCGTAACTGATCAAGGCAGCCAGCAGCAAGCCGAAAACGACCGCAGCGGCCCAGTGCGCGGCGGCGAGATAGCGTCGTCGGAAGGCAAGCCAGACCAGGACGACGACAGAAGCGGGAATCAGCACGACTACGTCGCCCAGGCCGTTGAACCACGCCATGAACCAGTCGGCCAGGGGATTCCGCAATCCGGCCATGGTGGTCCGAACGGCCTGGTCCCAGGCCAGGGGCCCCCCGGCGATCGGAATGGCGATCAACAGGGCCAGGAGTCCGCCGGCCGCCAGCATCAGCAAGACGGCGAACACCACGAGCGTACCGGATTCCGGTCGACTGGGATCGACCAGCGACCGGGCCAGCCCGCCCAGCCGGGGGTGCCGATGTGCCCACGCCATCAGGATGCCGAGGTTCCGGGACGTGCGTGGCGCCAGGGCATAGTAGGCCTGCTGCACCATCCACCCGAGCGCCCAGGCCAGGCCAAGCACCAGGCACAGGAGCAGTGCGAGGCGGAGCGCCACGGCGCGGGCGAGTTCCAGCGAGGCGCCGAAAACCACGCCCGGCAGCAGATAGGCCGGGGCCCAGAGCAAGGCCGCCAGGATGCTGGCCGGAATGTACCGCTTGAGCGGCATCTGCATCATGCCGGCAACGACCGGCATGAT
>JAWVZU010000221.1:0-6660 GCA_033722075.1 Lysobacterales bacterium | reverse complement strand
CCCTGTCGGTCCAGCTGCTGGGAACCTACACACCGCGCCGATTCCAGCGGTGAGGGGCAGGCCGCCGTGCGCAGGTCGGATCCATCAAGTGATTCGACAGGCCACCCGTTGCGGCGAGTCCTCCAGGCTGAAGACGATGCGCGGGAGGTTCTCGAGCAGGCGCGCCGCGACGTCCGCGACCTGAAGGATCGGGCGCGGGCCCACGCCCGCCAGATCGAGAAGCGGGCCGACGAGCGCATTCGGAAGATCCACACCGAGTGCGAGCGCCGTCTGCGCCGGCACCTCGCCGAACTGGCGCGGTCGGGCCGCGGGGAGGCCGCGATGCCCGCTGATTATCAGCATGAGCAGTTGGATCGAGCGGTCCGGCTCACCGCCTTGGACCTGATCGGCGCCGGAGAGGAGGGGGACGAATGATTCCCCGCAGGCCTTTCGCCTATGCCCAGGCGCGGATGCAAGCGGGACTTGGATTCGGGCCGGATCGGCGGTTCTGGGATCGCCTGGTCGGAATCCGGGATCCCCAGCTCGCGCTGCGTGCCGCCGCCGACGTGGCTTTCTGGCAGGAACTGCTCCGCAGTTTTTCTCTCGCAAGCGACATCCATACACTCGAAAGGGCGTTTCGCGCCTTCCTGAGAGAAAAAATCCAGGTCCTTGCCGGGTGGGTGCCACCGGCCTGGAACGCGCCGGTGGAGTTCACTGCCCGGTTGATCGATATCCCGGTTCTGGAACACCTCGCTCAGGGCGGTCGCCCATACAGCTGGATGGAGCAGGATCCGGTCTATGCCGGAGTGGCGGCAGCGGCCCCCGAAGACGAGCCCGAGCGGCTCTCGCTGGAAGCGTGGGACCGGACCTGGTGGTGTACGATGCCCGCCACGCCGGCAACCATGCGCGCCGCCCTGAAGCAATTCGAAGGCCGGTTTCTGGAGCATCTGCGAGATCCTTCTTCTCTGGGCCAGTCGGACCTGCGTGAAGATGCCCGTCGGCTTTTCCGCCGGTACGCCGGTACGCCGGTGGCACCTTTTGCGTGGTTGACCCTCGTTGCGGTGGACCTGTGGCGGCTGCGCGGCGAGCTGATGGACCGTTTCCTGTTCGAGCGGGGAGATTCGTAATGAGCCTGCGCGCGGTTCCGGCCAGCTGGTTCGAGTTGTTGGTCGCGCGGCCCTGGCTGGGGCACGTCCTGCAGGTGCTGGCGGCAACCGGGCGCGTCGAGTTCGAGAGTTGTGAATCGGAAGCGGGCCGGATCGACGTCGAGGCGTTGCGCGATCGGCTCGCGGGCCAGGACCGGCTCCTCACTCGCTATCTGGAGTACCGGCCGACACCTGAATTCCGGCCGCTGAAACCGGAAATGGACTTCGAGCGAATTTCCGAGCGTGCCCTGGGCAACCTCCAGATCTGGTGCGACAAGGTCGCGCCCCTGGTCGAGCGGCTGGAACAGATTGACCGGCGCAGACTGGAACTGATCGCCATCCGCCATTTCCTGGAACGGCTGACCGACGTTCCCGAGTTCAACCTCGAGCGGTTGCGGGCTTCCCACCCGGGTCTGCGCTGGTTTCTCCACACCGCTGCCTCGGACCAGCCGACCCCGACCCTATCGGAGGTCGCTTTCCTGCGTCGCTACGATACGCCGTACGAGAGCTTCTTCCTGATCGCTTTGCCCCACGCAGGGGCAGAGCAGGGGATTCAGGAACTCATGGCCCACAAGCTCAAGCCGGTCCCGATACCGGACGGCATCGGCGGTGAGGCCAGTGCGGCCCGGGAGAGCCTGGTCGCGGACCTCGAACGGCTCGAGCGTGAGGCTCGGACACTCCGCGACGAGATCGCTCGCCTCGCAAGCCGTCACCACGTCGCCGCCGCGTCCGGGGACCTCTTGCGCCTCCAGTGGCTGTTTGAACACCTCGGTGAGGTCGGGGTGACTGAGCACCTGGCACGGGTGACGGGCTGGACCGACGATTTCCAGGGCGCGGTCCTGAAGCAGACGATCGATGCGGAGCACATCCCGGCCGTCATCGACCTTCGCCCGGCGCCGGAGGGGAAGGTCCCGCCCACGGTCATCCGCAACCCCGTCTGGGCCCGCCCCTTCGAGTTGTTCGAGCGTCTGGTCGGAACGCCTGCGCTGGGCGAGCCCGATCCCAGTCGGGTCCTTGCCCTGGCGGTGCCACTCCTGTTCGGCTACATGTTCGGAGACGTGGGGCAGGGCGCCGTCATTCTTCTCGCGGGCTGGCTTCTTTCCTCCCGGTGGCGTCTGGCAGCGGTGTTGATTCCCGCCGGGCTCAGTTCCGTCGCCTTCGGTTTCGTCTTCGGGAGCGTTTTCGGATCGGAGCACCTGATCCCGGCTCTGTGGGTCCATCCGCTTGAAGATCCACTGCCGGTACTGCTGGTGCCGATCTTTTGTGGCGGGCTGCTGATCCTGATCGGCATGTCGCTGGCCGGCCTGGCATCCCGCTGGACCGGCACGGGACTGCACTGGCTGAAAAGGGAATCGGGCCTGATGGGTTGCCTCCTGGGCGGTTTCCTGATGGTGATCGATTTCCTGGCCGGAGCGACCCTCTTCGCGCTCGGTGCGCTGTGGTTCCTGGGTGGGCACGTACTCAATGGTACGAACAATCGCTGCGCGGCCATGCTCAAGGCACTGGGCGAACTGGCCGAACGGCTGCTGCAACTGTTGGTGAACACCGTTTCCTTTGTCCGGGTCGGCGCGTTTGCGCTGGCCCACGCCGGACTGGGTCTCGCCGTGGTTTCCATCGCGGAAGGAACCGACAACGTGGTCCTTGGCGCACTGGTCATGGTTCTCGGCAACCTGGCCATTGTCGCCCTGGAAGGACTGGTCGTGTCCATCCAGACCACCCGCCTGATCCTCTTCGAGTTCTTCGTTCGATTTTTCCGTGCGGAGGGTCGCCTTTTTCTGCCGACGCGGCCACCGCCACTGCGCTGATTGGGAGTGAGTAATGGGCAAGGTGCATGTACACAAAACGATCATCCTGCTGCTGGCCGCCAGCGGTTTGCTGGCCGTGATCGGAAGCCTTGCCCTGTGGATACCGGACTCGCTCGCGGCTGCCGGCGGCGAAGCCGCGCGGACCGATCCTCGCGTGACCGTCTGGGGTTTCGCGGCCGCCGCAGCGGCGACCGCTTTTTCGGCGTTCGCGGCCGGCTATGCCGTGGCCGCGGTCGGCAGTTCGGGCATCGGTGCCCTGGTCGAAAAGCCCGAACTCTTCGGGCGCATACTGGTCCTTGTGGGGCTCGCGGAAGGCATCGCCATTTACGGCCTCATCGTGTCCATCCTGATCCTGAACACGCTGACGCCATGAAAGGCGCGGTTTTCATCGGCGATGAACTGACCGCTCTGGGGTATGCGTTGGCTGGCATGGATAGCCGAACACCACCGGCGGATCAGGTGGACGAGACTTTTCGGCGTGCCCGGGACGAAGGCGCCACGCTGATTCTCCTGACCGCCGAGTCGGTGGCCCAGGTCGACCAGGCCCTGCTGAATCATGCGCTGACCGCCTGTCACCCGCCGGTCGTGGTGGTGCCCGACGCCCGAGACCGAGCGATGCCGACCGACTGGGCCCGGGAAGTGAAGCAGACGCTCGGGATCGGTGGACGATGAGCCGAGTCACGGCACAAACGCAAAGTGACGGCGATGCCCTGATTCAACACGTCCGAGAGCTTTGTGACGAGGAGCGGGCGGCGATCCTCGATGCGGGCAGGCGGCGAGCGCGGCGCATTGCAATGGCGGCCAGGCGGCGCGCTCGACAGGCCGTCCGGCGGGCGGTGATCGCCGAGCGACGCCGAATTGCCGCGGCCACCGCGAAGATCGAAGCAAAGGTCGCGGCCCGAGCGCGGCGGCTCGCGCAGCGCCGGGACCTGGAGCTTCTGGAGCACCTGACCCCGCGGGTGGAGGAGGTGCTGCAGGACTGCTGGGCCGATCAGGAGCTTCGATGCACGTGGGTACGCAATGCCCTGGCTGTCGCTGCCAGGGTGCTCCCCCCCGGCTCGTGGACGGTCGAATTTGCGGGCGGTCTCGAAGAAAGGGAGATCAGGGATCTCGAGCCATGCGCAATCGGGGACCTGGAACTGGAGCTGAAATCGGCGCCGGAACTGGGCGCGGGCCTGGTCATCCGATCCGGAAAATCCGTGGTTGACGCCAGCACCCGCGGACTGGTCGCCCGGAAACTTCACGTGCAGGGGCTGCTGCTGGGCTACCTGGGGGCGCCGGAGGATGACTAGACGCAAGGCCCGGATGGCGGTTCGCAACAACGCCCAGATCACCCGCCTGGGCGGCCCGGTCGTCGAGGCGCGGGTGGTCCAGGGCGAGTTTTCCGTGAGCGAGGCGGTTCGGGTCGGTCCGAAACACCTGCTGGCCGAGGTGCTGCTGATCTCCGAAGACACGATTACGGTCCAGGTCTACGAGACGACCGCGGGACTGCGAACCGGTGACCTCGTCCAGGGCAGCGGTCACCCCTTGTCAATTCCCCTGGGGCCTGGCCTGCTGGGCGGGATCTTCGATGGGTTGCTGCGTCCCCTGGAAGGCACCGATTCCCGCTACGTCCAGCCCGGTCAGATCGCACGCAGCGCATCGACCCGATTTCCCTTCCGCCCCGAAATTACGCAGGACACGGAGGTCAGGGGCGGCATGGTCATAGGGCGCGTCGGCTTCGGGGGTGAAGCGGAATTGCCCTGCCTGGCGCCGCCTGAAGTGCAGGGCATCGCGGTCGAGGTCGCGACGGAGGGCGATTATACGGTTGATGAACCGATTTGCCGGCTGGAGACCGAATCCGGGGAGCTCACCGATGTCACCCTGCAGCACTTCTGGCCGGTGCGCGAGCCAAGGCCCGTCCGCAAGCGCCTGGCCGTGGAAGAGCCTCTCTTTACGGGTCAGCGGATCATCGATGCCTTCTTCCCGATCGTTCGCGGGGGCAAGGCTGCGATGCCCGGAGGCTTCGGGACGGGCAAGACGATCCTCCTGCAGACCCTCGCCAAATGGTGCGATGCCGATGTCATCGTGTATGTCGGATGCGGCGAACGCGGCAACGAGATGACCGCCGTTCTGGACGAGTTCCCGGAGCTGGAGGATCCGCGAACCGGTCAGCGCCTGATGGACCGGTCGGTAATCATCGCCAATACGTCGAACATGCCGGTGGCAGCGCGCGAGGCGAGCATCTACACCGGCATCACCGTTGCCGAGTACTTCCGGGACATGGGCCTGCATGCGGCCCTGTTTGCCGATTCGACGAGCCGTTGGGCAGAAGCGCTGCGTGAAATTTCCGGGCGGCTGGGCGAACTTCCCGGCGAGGCGGGCTATCCGGCCTATCTGGCGAGCCGCAAGGCCGAGTTCTACGAGCGCGCTGCGGTGGTCCGCACCCTGACAGACGACATCGGATCGGTGAGCGTCATCGGCGCGGTAAGCCCGCCGGGCGGTGACTTCTCGGAGCCGGTCACGCTGCACACCCAGCGAGTTGTGAGCACTTTCTGGCCGCTCGACCGGGACCGTGCGCGGGCGCGCTTCTTCCCGGCCATCGATCCCTTGCGGGCCTACTCCGGCTACACGGACGAATTGGGCGCCTGGTGGCGCCAGGCCGGCAACTCCGACTGGGCTGCCCAGCGGCGTCGTTTTCTGGATCTCCTCCAGGAACAGGCTCACCTCGAACGGATGGCGCGGATTGTCGGAAAAGACGCCTTGCCGCCGAGTCAGCAGCTCACCCTCCTGTGCGCTGAGCTGTTCAATGAAGGGTTCCTGCGCCAGAACGCCTTCTCCGAGGTGGACCGGCACGCCTCGCCGAAACGGCAGATTGCCATGTTGCGCGTCCTGGAACGGTTCGTCGATTGCTCCGAGGAGGCCCTGGCCGCCGGCGCGGAGTTCGAAGCCATTGCGGAACTGCCGGTGCTGCGGGTACTGCGCCGGATGGGCGAGGACATCTCCGAAGCGGAGGTCGATGCGCGCTTCCCGGCGCTGCTCACGGAGATCGAAAGATCCCTGGCCGCCTTGAGTGAACCGGACAAGCAGGAGGCCCCCGCATGATCGGTGTCGAGGTCAGAGCAGAGGGCGCCGGCCTGGGCCTGGAAGGCCCGCTGATGTTCCTCGAGCGATCGGTCGAAGTCGGGCTGGACGAGGCAGTGGAGGTTCTGGACGGTCGCGGCCGAAGCCGCCTGGGGCGGATCGCAGCGATCGACGAGCACAGGCTGGTCGTCGAGATCCTGGATCCGGCCCGGAATCTCTCCCTGAGCCGGTCCGCCGTCCGTTTTCTGGGCGACGGGCTGCAGTTCGGCGTCGGCCCCGGGCTGCTGGGCCGGGTTCTCGATGGGGTCGGTCAGCCCCTCGACGGCGGAGCGACGCCGGCCATCACCGAAGAAAGGCTCATCCAGGGCCTGCCGATGAACCCGGTCGCGAGGCAGTTGCCGCGAGATTTCATCGAAACCGGAATCAGCGCGATCGACCTCCTGAACAGCCTGGTCCGCGGCCAGAAGCTGCCGATCTTTTCCGGTGGTGGTCTGCCCCACGACCGACTGGTGCTCGATATCGCCCGCTGGGCGCGGCTGCGCCACGAGGGGCAATCGGACTTTGCGATCGTCCTGGTCGGCATGGGTATTTCCTTCGACGCGGCGGAGCGCTTCCAGCGAGCCCTGGAGGACGGCGGTGCGATGGGCCGGACGGTACTATTCCTTAAT
>JAWVZU010000220.1:0-6669 GCA_033722075.1 Lysobacterales bacterium | reverse complement strand
GTCACCGACCCGGACGACAGCGCCCTCGACCGGACCTGGGGGACCGCAGGCTTTCAGGTCGACCTCAATTTCACGCTCATTCATCGCCTGCCGATGACGCTGTCGGTCGGCTACGCCGCCGGCTTCCGCTCGTCGGACAAGATCGATGACGAGTGGATGATCTCGTTGAAGGTGCTCTGACACCCGCGCCCCGCGGCTTGGCTCAAGCCGGGTACCGTTGACCGCCTGCGGAGATCGGATAAGCTGAGCTGGCTCCCGGAAGCGTGACTGCGCATGCGACCCCCATTCCCTGCAACGGTTCTCCTGCTCCTCTTTCTGGGCTCACCAGGACTCGCCGACGAAACGACGCCGCGCGAGATCAAGTACCGCTATGAGCTCCGCTACGAACTGATCCTCGACCCGGATCGCGAACTCGTCCCGATCCGGATCGTGCTCGGTGAGGGGGCGCGGCATGTACGCTGGCTGCGCTTCCGACTGGATCCTGAGCGCCATCTCGAACCCCGAGCCGACGGAGAACTCGTGCTGGAGCCCCCGTACGCCACCTGGACGCCACCCGATGAGGGCGGGGCCCTGTCGCTGCAGCACCGGCTCGACCACGAACGCGGAAAATCGGGCTTCGATGCCCGCATCACCGCCGACTGGGCGCTGTTTCGTGGCGACGACCTGATCCCGCCCGCCACCCTGCGCCAGCGCAAGGGCGCGGAAGCCGATGCGACGCTGCACGTCAAGCTCCCCCGCGGGTGGTCGATGGTCGCACCCTACCGCGAGATTCGTGATGGCGTGTTCCGGGTCGAGGCGTCCGGTCGCAGCTTCGACCGCCCGGTTGGCTGGATGCTCGCGGGCCGCATCGGTGTGCGCCGCGAGCGAATCGACGACATCAGCGTGGCGGTGGCCGCACCCAACAACCAGGACGTCCGGCGCATGGATATCCTGGCCTTTCTCAACTGGAATCTCCCGGCGCTTCACGAACTGGCGCCCGGCATGCCGAAACGGCTTCTGATCGTCAGCGCCCGGGACGACATGTGGCGCGGCGGCCTCTCGGGCCCGCGTTCACTCTATATCCACTCCGAACGACCGTTGATCAGCGAGAACGGGACCAGCACCTTGATGCACGAACTGGTGCACGTGGCGCTCACCATCGACACTACGCCCAAGGCGGACTGGATCGTCGAGGGCCTGGCCGAGTATTACTCGCTGGAGTTGATGCGACGTGCCGGCACCATCAGCGATCGCCGCTTCCAGCGCGCGCTCAAGACACTCGCCGAGTGGGGCCGCGAAGCGCCGGGGCTGGCGGGAGACAACGCTACCGGCGCGGTGACTGCCCTCGCAGTCGGTGTGATGCACTGCCTGGACCAGGAGATCCAGGAGCGCACGGAGGGCAAGACGAACCTGGATGACATCGTGGACCGCTTGGCGAACAGCCACCCCGTTTCCGTAGCCGCATTGCGAGAGGCAGCAGGCAACGCGCTGGGTCGCCCGTCCCGGTGCCTGGAAAGCACGCGGTTGGGGCAATGATCTCATAGGCGGTGCGGCTGCCCGGGCGCTCGCTGCTGCAAAGAGCGCGGCCAGGCTTGCATTCGCCTTCAGCCCGGGTAGCTTAGAGCAAGCTTGGCGCACGGGGACACTTCACACTGATGCCGGAAATCTTGCCGGAACTCCTGCAACGCGGACTGATCGGGCTCGTCCCGGTGGTTTTCTTCCTGATCGTCCTGGTGCTCTTCGACAGCTACAAGCTGGTCTCCCTGCGCCTGGTCGTCACCGCCATCCTGCTCGGCGGTCTGATGGCCTTGCCCAGCTATGTCCTGCATACCCTGATCCTGCGCACAACCGATATCAGCTTCGAGCAACTGACCCGCTACGGGGCGCCCGTGGTCGAGGAGTTGCTCAAGGGCGCGGTCATCATCTACTTCATCGCCCGCAACCGGATCGGCTTCCTGGTCGATGCATCCATCTTCGGTTTTGCCGTGGGCGCCGGCTTTGCCCTGATCGAGAACCTCTATTACCTGGGCGCGCTTCCCGACGCCGGCATCGGGGTCTGGATCGTGCGCGGCTTCGGAACGGCGGTCATGCATGGCGGTGCCACCGCGATCTTTGCCGTGGCGTCCCAGGCTTTCGCCGAGCAGCGTGAGCATCCACGGGTCCTCGATTTTCTTCCGGGACTGGTCGTTGCCGCCCTGATCCACTCGTTGTACAACCACTTCTTTCTTTCCCCGGTTCTGTCGACGGTGATCGTCATGGCGGTCATGCCGGTGACGGCGATCGTCGTCGTGGAGCTCAGCGAGCGCACCGTGGAGCGCTGGCTGGATGTCGGCTTCGACTCGGACGCGCAGCTGCTGGCGCTGATCCGCTCGGGCCAGTTGACCGATTCCCCGGTCGGGCGCTATCTCCAGTCGCTACGGGAGCACTTTCAGCCGGAAGTTCTGGTGGACCTCATCTGCTATCTGCGCCTGAGAGTGGAGCTGGCGCTGCGAGCCAAGGGCCTGCTCATGATGCAGGAAAACGGCTTCAAGGTTGAGATTCCCCAGGAAGTCCAAGCCAGCCTGGTCGAGCTCAGACACCTCGAGAAGTCCATCGGGCCCACCGGCCTGCTCGCCCTGAAGCCGTTCCTGCAGGTCAGCCGCAAGGACCTGTGGCAACTCTCCTTGCTCGCCAAGTAGGTCCGAAACGATGGCCACGCGTCGACTCACCCGTGTCCAGAAGGAGGCCATCGCTCGCGCCATCGCAGAACACGCTCCGGCATTGCGTTCCGCACGCAAGCAGATCGGCGTCAACGCCGACGACACCATCTGTCTCGGCGAGGTGATTGCCCAGTGGGCACCGCTTCGTCACGGCCTGGAATTCGAGGACTCGGGCGAGCTGCTGCTGGTCACCGTCCGGGCCGGCTACTGGACAGTCTACGTCGAGTTCGAGCCCAAGCGGGCCGCCGCTCGGGCGGTCGGCATGCGCCAGTAGACGAAAGAGATCAGCACCCTCTTTCACCAGTAGTCCACTTCGGCTGAAGCAAGGTTCGGAAGGTGCTTCAATTTTGACACCCGTCAGGGACGCCACCGCTTGCCTGTGCAAGCATCGTGAGCCTTGTGGCAAAACTTGCCTATCAGTGTGATTGAAATAAACAATTTCTATTGAAACCGGGCGTTCCATAGTATTAAGAACCCCATCATTCCTGGAGCTAGCAATGCACAAAATGAAGACCCTTCTCGCGAGCGCCCTGCTCGCCGCTGTCGGCTCCGCAGCCGCCGGCGACATGAACCAGGGCGAAGCGAAATCGAACCAGTTCTGGTGGCCGGACAAGCTCGATCTGAGCGCTTTGCGCGACCATGACCCTTCCTCCAACCCCTACGGCAAGGATTTCAACTACGCTCAGGAATTCGCGAGCCTCGATTTCGAGGCCCTGAAGGCCGATCTGCGCGAGGTCATGACGACTTCCCAGGACTGGTGGCCTGCGGACTGGGGGCACTATGGCCCGCTGTTCATCCGCCTTTCCTGGCATAGCGCGGGCACCTACCGAACGGCCGACGGCCGTGGCGGCGCCGGCGGCGGCCAACACCGCTTCGATCCCCTGAACAGTTGGCCCGACAACGCCAACTTGGACAAGGCCCAGCGCCTCCTGTGGCCGATCAAGCAGAAATACGGCCGCAAGATCTCCTGGGCAGACCTGCTGGTGCTCGCCGGAACGGTCGCCATGGAAGACATGGGCTTCAAGACCTTCGGCTTTGCCGGGGGACGCGAGGACGACTGGGAGCCGGCAGTGGTCAACTGGGGTCCGGAAACGGAAATGCTGGGCCGGGATCGACACGATTCGGAAGGCAAGCTCAAGGGCCCGCTCGCGGCGACGCACATGGGCCTCATCTACGTGAATCCGGAAGGCCCGGCGGGCGAGCCGGACCCGGTGGCGTCGGCGCAGCAGATTCGTATGAGTTTCGGGCGTATGGCCATGGATGACGAGGAAACGGTCGCGTTGATCGCCGGCGGCCACACCTTCGGCAAGTTGCATGGCGCACACAGCCCGGACGACTGCGTCGGCCCCGAGCCGGCTGCAGCGGACATGGAAGAGCAGGGGCTAGGCTGGCAGAACAAGTGCGGCAAAGGCATGGCCGAGGACACGGTCACCAGCGGCCTCGAGGGCGCCTGGACGGCCACCCCGACGCGCTGGTCCATGATGTATCTCCAGAACCTGTTCAATTTCGAATGGGAACTGACCCGCAGCCCGGCCGGTCTCGCCCAGTGGGTGCCGGCGGATGGTGCGGCCTCAGGCACGGTGCCCGATGCACACATCGAGGGCAAGTTCCACCAGCCGGTCATGCTCACCACCGACCTGGCGCTGAAGGAGGATCCCGCCTATCGGGAGATCTCCAAGCGCTTCCTGGAAAACCCGAAGGAGTTCGAGGACGCCTTCGCACGAGCCTGGTTCAAGCTCACCCATCGCGACATGGGACCGCGGGCCCGCTACGTCGATGGTGAGGTCCCGCAGGAGAAGCTGCTATGGCAGGACCCCCTGCCGGAAGTCGATCATCCGCTGATCGATGCGCCAGACATCGAAAACCTGAAGGCCGAAATTCTCGACTCGGGACTGACGGTTCCGCAGCTGATCCGTACCGCCTGGGGATCGGCGGCTTCCTACCGCGGCACCGACATGCGCGGAGGGGCCAACGGTGCCCGGATTCGGCTTGCTCCCCAGAAAGACTGGCCGGTCAACGACCCGGAGCAATTGCCGCAGGTCCTTAGCAAGCTCGAGGAAATCCAGGCGAACTTCAACGAGGATCAGATCGATGGCAAGCGGGTATCGCTGGCAGACCTGATCGTTCTCGGCGGTGCCGCAGCGATCGAGAAGGCAGCCGCGGATGCGGGTTACGAGATCACCGTGCCGTTCGTGCCCGGTCGGGCCGACGCGACGGTGGCCATGACCGATGCCCAGTCGTTCGAGCCGCTGGAGCCGACCGCCGATGCGTTCCGCAATTATTACGGCGAAGGCAGCTACCTGGCGCCCATCGAGGCGATGGTTGAGCGTGCCGACTTCCTCACCCTCACGGTGCCCGAGATGACCGTTCTGCTCGGCGGCATGCGAGCGCTCGATGCCAACACCGGCGGTCGGGACCATGGGGTCTTCACGGATCGTCCTGGGCACCTGACGAACGACTTCTTCGTCAACCTGCTCAGCCTGGACGTCGACTGGCGCCGCGTCAGCGACACCGAAGGCATCTATGGCCGAACCGATCGTGCGGAAGGCATCTACGAGGGCGTCGATCGCAAGTCGGGTGAAGTCAAGTGGACGGCCACGCCGGTGGACCTGATCTTTGGCGCGAACTCGGAGCTGCGTGCGGTCGCGGAAGTGTACGCTTCCAGCGACGGCGACGAGAAGTTCGTCGAAGACTTCGTGGACGCCTGGGTAAAAGTGATGAGGCTGGACCGCTTCGATATCGATCGGGACGCCGCCCGGGATCCGCGCATCGCCAACGCGCCGTAAGCGGTCGATCGACCATCACGGCAACACGAAAAAGCCCGCGCAAAGCGGGCTTTTTCTTGGCTTTCGGATGTCAACGTGGATTAGATACCGGGCCTGATCTGCCCCCGTTCCCAACCCCTTAATCCAGGCCCTTGACCTTCGGACGACGTTTGCGCCGGGTCGCAATCGGCACCATCTTGCGCAGCGCGCTCAGGCGCCCGAAACAGAGCAGCCGGTCGTCGGCCTCCAGGGTTCGGCTCAGGCGCGGATTGGGGATCGCCTTGGCGTCCCGGAACAGGGTCAGGACATTGATGTCCTCGTCGTGCAGGACATCCGCGATGGTCTGACCGACGTAATCCGAACCCTCCCGAACGTAGACCTCGCTGACCCCGTAGCCGCGGCTGACGGAAAGGCGCTGGCGCATGTCGATTTCCGGGAAGTCCACGTGGGCAGCAATGTAGTCGATGATCGCGCCGGCCACATCCAGGTGGGTGGCGGTTTCGATGCCCTCCAGCCCCGGGGAGGAATTGACCTCCATGATTTGTGGTCCGTCCTTGCCCTCCAGCATATCCACTCCGGCCACCTGCAATCCCATGATCTGGGTGGCTTGCAATGCTGCCTCCCGATAACGATCGTCGAGGTCGACGATCTCGCCTTTGCCGCCGCGATGGATGTTGCTGCGGAACTCGGTGCCCTGGGCGACGCGCCGCATGGCGGCCACCACCCGGTCTCCGACCACCAGCGCACGGATATCCTTGCCCTTGCTCTCGGCCACGAACTTCTGGATCAGCACGTTCTGCTTCTGGCTTTGCAGCAACTCGATGGTGGCCTCGGCGGTCTTGATGGATTCGGCCAGCAACACCCCGACGCCCTGGGTGCCCTCGATCAGCTTGATGATCACCGGGGCGCTGCCCACCCGCTCGATGCCCGGCAGCACGTCTTTCCGGTCGCGCACGAAGACCGTGTCCGGGATACCGATGTGGTGACGAGCCAGGATCTGCAGACTGCGCAGCTTGTCACGGGAATTGAGAATGCCGGCTGCAGAGTTTGCGCAGTACACCCCCATTTCCTGAAACTGGCGCACCACCGCGGAGCCGTAATAGGTGATGGATGCGCCGATGCGCGGCAGTACCGCATCGTAGCGGCTCAGACGCTTCTGTCGGTAGAACAGTCCCGGCGAACCCCGCTCCAGATCGATCGCAAACTTGAGCGTATTGAGCACCTTC
>JAWVZU010000219.1:0-6750 GCA_033722075.1 Lysobacterales bacterium | reverse complement strand
TGGTCGCGATGGAGTCTCCCATCAGGGCCGTGGCCAGCCGGGTGGCGTCGACCAGGTCGAGATGCCCTTCGCCGACCGCCTCGGCGATGGCCTGCTCGATGTCGGACTTCGGGAACTGCAGGTCGGGATTGCTCACGAATCCCCCGGGCATGGTCACGTGGGTGTTGATCACCGCGTAGGTATGGTCGTGACGCATCTTGCCCAGCGAATCTTTCTGACCGGCCACCACGTTGTCGCAGCCAAGGACCAGGTTGGCGGATCCCGCAGCGATCCGCACGGCGTGGATGTCGTCCGGGGTCTTGCCGATCCGCACGTGGGCGGTCACCGCGCCGAACTTCTGTGCCAGGCCGGTCTGGTCCAGGACGGTCACACCCTTGCTCTCCAGGTGTGCCGCCATGCCCAGCAGGGCGCCGATGGTCACCACCCCGGTGCCGCCGATGCCGGTGACCAGGATGTCGTAGGGCCGCTCCAGCGATGGCAGTTCCGGGTCCGGGATCGAGGAGAAATCGGGATCGCCGCCGGCACCCGAGCGCTTCCTGAGCTTGCCGCCATGCACCGTGACGAAACTGGGGCAGAATCCCTTCACGCAGGAGTAGTCCTTGTTGCAGGAGTTCTGGTCGATGGTCCGCTTGCGTCCGAATTCGGTTTCCTTCGGCACCACCGACAGGCAGTGCGACTTGACCGAGCAGTCCCCGCAGCCCTCGCACACCAGGTCGTTGATGAACACCCGCTTGGCCGGGTCTTCCATCAGTCCGCGCTTGCGCCGGCGCCGCTTTTCGGCCGCGCAGGTCTGGTCATAGATCAGCACGCTCACGCCCTTGGTCTCGCGCAGTTCACGCTGGATCCGATCCAGGTCGTCGCGGTGCTCGAAGCGTACCCCCGACGGGAAGAGTTCGTGCCGGGACCACCTGCCCGGATCGTCCGACACCACAACGATGGTCTGCACCCCTTCGGAACGCACCTGGTTGGCGATATCGGGAACGGTCAGGGTGCCGTCAACGGGCTGACCGCCGGTCATCGCCACCGCATCGTTGTAGAGCACCTTGAAGGTGGCGTTCACCTTGGCGGCCACTACGGCGCGTATGGCCAGCGAGCCCGAATGGAAATAGGTGCCGTCACCGAGGTTGACGAACACGTGGTCGGTTTCCGTGAACGGCGCCTGACCGATCCAGGGCACGCCTTCGCCGCCCATCTGGGTGAAGGTCTCGGTGCGCCGGTCCATCCACGTCACCATGTAGTGGCAGCCGATGCCGGCGACCGCCCTGGATCCTTCCGGCACGTTGGTCGAGGTGTTGTGCGGGCAGCCGGAGCAGAAATGCGGCGTCCGCGCGAAGTCGACCCGCGGCCTGGTGAGCTGCTTCTCCTTGGCCTCCAGAAACGCGAGCCGCTGGTGCATGGTCTCGGACGAGTGGAAATGATCCACCCGGTCCGAGATCACCCGCGCGATGATCGCCGGGGTCAGTTCGCCGGTGGACGGCAGGATCCAGTTCCCCTCCTCGTCATACTTGCCGACGATGGACGGGCGCACCGCATCGTCCCAGTTGTAGAGCTGCTCCTTGATCTGCTTCTCGACGAAGGAGCGCTTTTCCTCGACGACCAGGATGTCCTCCAGGCCCTTGGCAAAGCGCCGCACCCCCTGTGGCTCCAGGGGCCAGGTCATGCCGATCTTGTAGATGCGGATGCCGATGTCGGCGGCCTTCTGCCTGTCGATCCCGAGGTACTCCAGCGCCTGCAGCACGTCGAGGTACGACTTGCCGGTGGTTGCGATGCCCAGCCGGGCCCGGGGCGAATCCACGACGATCCGGTCCACGTTGTTGGCCCGGGCAAAGGCCCGTGCCGCGTGCAGGCTGTACTGGTGCAGGCGCAATTCCTGGCTCATGGGAGGATCCGGCCAGCGGATGTTCAGGCCACCCGGCGGCATCTCGAAGTCGTCGGGGATGACGATGTCGAGCTGATGCGGATCCACCGTGACCGAGGCGGAGGACTCGACCGTCTCGGCAATGGTCTTGAACCCCACCCAGCGGCCGGTGAATCGACTCATGGCCCAACCGATCAGGCCCATATCGAGGATGTCCTGGACGCCGGCCGGATTGAGGATCGGCATCATGGCGGAGATGAACTCGTGCTCCGACTGGTGCGGCAGGGTGGACGAGCGGCAGGCGTGGTCGTCGCCTGCCAGGACCAGCACGCCCCCGTTCGGGGACGTGCCGGCTGCATTGGCGTGCTTGAACACATCGCCGCTCCGGTCGACGCCGGGGCCCTTGCCGTACCACATGGCGAAGACGCCGTCCGCGGTTGCTCCCGGCCACAAGTTCACCTGCTGCGATCCCCAGACCGCGGTTGCCGCCAGGTCTTCGTTGAGTCCCGCGACGAATTCTATTCCGTGGTCGGCCAGGTGCTTTCGGGCCCGCCAAAGGTTCAGGTCCAGGCCGCCCAGCGGCGACCCTCGATAGCCGGAAATGAAGCCCCGCGTGTTCAGGTCCACGGCAGCGTCACGTTGGCGCTGCATCATGGGAAGTCGGACCAGCGCCTGAACGCCGGTCAGGTAGACGCGGCCCTGTTCGCGGGTGTATTTGTCGTCGAGGGAATAAGAGGTGTCGAGATTCGCCGCAGCTTCGCCCATGGGATCAACCGGAAGTCATTGAACAAAAACTCCCCATGATAACCCGCCTGAGCCGGTTGATCATCTCCTGCTGCCTTCTGCTGATCCCTTTTCCGGGGAGTCCGGCCGTGCACACGGCGTCAGTGGACTACGGGGCGGTCGTGGAGGAGGTCCAGGCCGAGCTGACGCGCCAGATGCGCGGCGAGAAAGTGGCCGGCGCCGCCATCGCCCTCATCGATGGCCAGCAGCTGGTGTGGGCCCAGGGCTTCGGGCGCGCGAATGCGGAGGACGATGCGGCGCTGGTCGGCAGCCACACCCCGTTTCCCGTCGGGGACCTGACCCAGCTGGTGACCACGATCGCCATCCTGCAGCAGGTGGATGCGGGACGGATGAGCCTGGATGCCCCGATTGCCGAATACCTGCCGGACCTGGGACTCCGGTCCCGCTTCGACGCCGCGCCCGTGCCGACCCTGAGACAACTCCTCAGTCATCACGGTGGACTGTCCAACAACATCTTCTCGGGGAGCTATCAGCGGGAAGCGCCGGACGGCCTGGTTGCTCCCGGAGCGCTGTATCTCGCCCAGCCCCCGGGGCTGATCTATGCCTATTCCAGCCTGGGATTCGTCCTGGCGGGCATGGCGCTGGAAGCGGTCACCGGAGAGCGCTATGCGCAGTACATCGAATCCCGGATCCTCGAACCGCTGGGGATGTCCGATGCCGGGTTTCGACCTGGCCCGGCACTGGCCCGTCCACACGACAAGCGGGGCAGGGCAGTCGAGCCCGTTTTCGCCCGGGACCAGTCGGCGCTGGGGCTCTTTGCCAGCGTCCGCGACCTGGCCCGGCTCGCCCGGTGGTTCCTTGCGGCGGATACGCAGCCGGTTCTGCCGCGCGCCTGGGTCGATGAGATGGCGCGGGTCCAGAATGCCGGCGTGCCGCTGGACCTGGACAACCGCGTGGCCCTGCCGTGGCAGCGCACGAATACGGGGCGTCACAACGCGGACGAGATCCTGAGGCTTTATGCCTTCATGCCGCACCACAAGGGGATGATGCTCCTGGCGCCACGGCAACAGGTGGGCGTGGTGATTCTGGCCAACTCGGTGAATGCCGGCGACCTGGTCCTGGATATCGGCCGTCTTGCGTTGGATGCCATGCTGGAGACCAAGGCCGGGATTGCCCGGCCGGGCGATGTCGAGGACCTGCCCGAGGCGGTCGGTCTGCCCCCATCGGCCGTGCCCGACGACCTGCAAACCGGTTACAACACGGCCCTCGGAGAGATCCGGTTCGAGGGGAGCAATCCCAAGTTGGACATGAGCTTCCTGGGCCGGGAGTTCCATGCCGAACTTCGCGACGACGGCTGGTACCGGATTGCCTTTCGCCTGTTCGGGGTAATCGATGTGCGCTTCAGCGTGCTTGCGGAGATCCTCCTCAGACCGGTGAAAATCGGCACCCGGCAATTGCTGCTGGTCCATTTTCGGGGGCGTGACCTGCTCTTCGGAACGGCCCTGCCGGAGGGCGAACCCTGGCCGGACGCCCCCGACTGGCCGGGGCGCTATCGCCTGTCCAATCCCGGCGTGTTCAGTGACACGCTCGAAGTGGACGAACTCGAGCTCGAACTGGTCGGGAACCGCCTCTACGTCGTTTATGAACTCCGCAACCTCGTCAGACTCAAACCCCAGGTGCCGGCCTTGCATCTTGGCGCCGGCAGGTTCTATGTTCCCGGCTTGGGAACCAACATGGGTGAAGAGTTCATGCTGCGGCGGATCGATGGTCAACAGATGCTGGTCTACTCCGGCTGGGTGTTCGTGCGCCAATGAAAGCGCTGCTCGCGGCGATGCTCCTGGCTGCCGGGGCGACCAACGAACCGCGGCTGACCATCCCCTCGATCGATCAGGGGCGGCTCCTTGCAGAAGATGTCGAGCGCGTACGGGATGGTCTGCCGGTTCGCTACGCGGTTCCTTTCAAACTCGATGATCTGACCGCCGAAGAAGACCGCTCCGCCGAGGGAGAATGGGTGCAACTCGATGACGGGTCCTGGGAATGGACCCTCTTCGTTACCGCCGCGAACGCGACCTCCCTGGACTTCGGTTTCGAGGACTTCTGGTTTCCGCGCGGCGCCCGGCTGGTGGTCGAGTCAGCGGACGGAAAGCTGCTGGCGGGACCGTTCACCGATGACGACAATCGCTCCGAGCGGCAGCTTTGGACGCCGGTGGTGCGTGGCAATCAGGCTCGCCTGCGGGTCACCGTATCCGATGCGCTGCGTCCTTTCGTTTCCTTCCGGCTTGCCCAGGTCAATGCCGGGTACCGCCTGTTCAACCCGCTGTCCGAGAAATCCCAATCCTGCAACATCGACGTGGTCTGCCCGGAAGGCGACGATTACCGCGACGAGGTCCGCTCGGTCGCATTGATCACCGTCGGGGGCTCCGGCGGCTTCTGCACCGGCCAGCTGCTGAACAAGACGGGCACCCTGGACAAGGCCTATTTCCTGACCGCCAACCATTGCGGGATCACCGCGCAGGAAGCCCCCTCGCTGGTGTTCTATTTCAACTATCAGAGCGACACATGCCGCAGCGGCAGCGCGAGTGGCTCCTCGCTTCCGCTATCCATCGGAGACCCGGTGACCGGTGCGACCCTGGTGGCCAATCACGGACCCCGGGCCGACTTCATGTTGCTGGAGCTGGATGAACTGCCGGCGGACCCGATCAACGTGTTCTACGCCGGCTGGGATCGTCGCGACGTGCCCCCGACGAGCGCCGCGATCATTCATCATGCGCAGGGCGACGAGAAGCGCATCGCGCGGGAGTTCGATCCGGTTGTCGACGGTGACGAGCGTTTTACCGTCGGAGACGTGGATCTGGCGACCGGCCGCTGGTGGCAGGTGCGGGAGTGGGACGTCGGGATTACCGAAGGCGGATCGTCCGGAGGCGGGCTGTTCGACCAGAACGGGCGGGTGGTCGGCCAGCTAGCCGGCGGATTCAGCTTTACCTGCCCCGGCGCCGAGGAGGGATTCGATGCCTTCGGCAAGTTTTCCGAGAGCTGGAACGGCGGAGGTGCGCCGGCAACCCGGCTGTCCGACTGGCTGGATCCGGGAGCCACCGGGGCCCGGTTCGTCGACGGGGTCAATGGTTGTGACGGCCCGACAGTGGATATTCTCGGCCCCGAGGGCCCGATCGAGGTCGGTGAGTTGGTGAACTTCACCGCCGAGGTGAGTGGCGGGCAGGCACCCTACAGCTACAGCTGGGACCTCGATGGTGATGGCGCGATGGATTCGCCGCTGGCGACCTTTGATGCCCGCTTCAAGCACCCCGGAAGCCTCAATGTCGCTTTAACGGTAAGCGATGCCAGCGGTTGTCCGGTCAGGGCGCGCTTCGGTGTGCCCGTGCTGGCGCCCTCTCTCGAGCTGACGGACACGGCGGACCCCGTCGAGGTGTGCGGCGATGGCGATGCGGCCCTGGAGCGAGGCGAGGTCTGGCGCTTTCCGGCGCGGATCACCAATAACGGTGATGTTCCGGCCCTGAACGCGTTGGCGGCGTTTGCCGTTGCCGAGGCCCCAGCGGCGGGTAAGCGCCTCGCCGGTCCCGACGGGTTCGGTTACGTGGCCCGCGACACCTCGGAAGGGTTCTGCGCATTCGAGGCGATGGATATCAGTGGGACCGGCACGACGCTGGCACCCGACGACGATGACGATGGTGCCGCGCAGGTTGAACTGGCGGATGGCGTCCCTTTCGATTTCTATGGCGAGGCGCTGGCCAGCGTCAGCATGAGTACCAATGGTTATCTCGCGGCCGATCTCGATGACGGCGGCACCGATTTCGGCAACGATTGCCCGCTGCCCCGTTCCTTCGGCGGCGACGATCGACGAATCCTGCCGCTGCATGATGATCTCGTGGTCGAGGGCGGGCTCTACCACCAGCACTTCGAGGACTGTCCGCGACCGGATGACGCCGGGCCGGGCAGTCAGGCCTGCGACGTGTTCCAGTGGGACGACATGCGCTACTTCTCATCCTCCGGCGAACGCTTCGATTTCCAGGCAATCCTCTACCGCGACTCCTTCAATCTCGTGTACCAGTACGGTCCGGGCAACCCCCGCCCCGGTGAATCATCGACCACAGGCATTCAGAACGCGGGCGGCAACATCGGTCTGACCTATG
>JAWVZU010000218.1:0-6778 GCA_033722075.1 Lysobacterales bacterium | reverse complement strand
GATGCGGGCGGCCAGGCGACGGGTGTTCCGCGGCCAGGCCACATCGTCATCCGTGCCGTGAATCAGCAGCGTCGGCGGTTCACTTCCGTCCACGAAGTTCACCGGTTGGGACGCCGGGCGGACCTCGGGCGGCGAAAAGATGGCCTTGAGGCGCTCACTCGACAGGGGAAGAAAATCGTAGGCGCCCGACAAGCCCATGAAGCCGACGAGGCGACTGGCCGGAAAATTCTCCCGTCGCAGGTAACGCTCGTCGAAATGGAGCATGGCCGCGATATGGGCACCGGCCGAGTGCCCCGCGAGCCAGATTGGTCCGTCCTGCAAACCGGCATCGGCCCCTTCACGATGAATCCAGCCAAGGGCCTTCGCAGCGTCCTCGACGAACACCGGGAAGCGGACCTCCGGGTAGATCCGGTAGTCGGGAATCACCACATCATAACCGTCGCGCACGAAGGCATTGGCGACGAAGCGGTAATCCCCTCGGCTGCCGTCTTCCCAGCCGCCACCGTAGAAGAACACGAGCGTACCCTTTGCAGGCCGCGTGCGGGTCAGGTAGATGTCCAGGCGCTGCCGCGGATGCTCACCGTACGGAATCCCATCGATCCGGTCGCTGCCCTGGTCCGGCGTCAGGGCATTGAGTACCTGGAGGCCGCTGCATCCGGCAAGCGACCCCGCCAGGACAGCTGCCACTAGCACTCTTCCGATCCTTCTGAGCATGGCCATTCCCGCTGGAAAAAGGCGGAGCTTACCAACGGGTTGCCGCGGAGGGTATTCCCGGGATCGGCTTGCCCTGCAGGACCGGGCTAATTCCGAGACAGGATGATGGCGACGGGTTCGACCAGTTCCCGCCGCAGGGCGACCGCGTCGGGCGAATGCCCCAGGTAGAGTTGATCGTCCGCGGCCTTGATGCCGAGCGCTCGATAGGTGGCGGTCAGGTCGGGAAAGGACCTCGAGTCGATGACCTCGTTGTAATTGCGAAGAAAGACGCCCGTCTCGCTGATCCGATCGAGCTCGGCCAGGAACTCCTTGAGATCCCACAAGCGCTGCGCGGGCAGGTGCTCCTTGCGAAACGCGGCAAGCACCTCGTCCAGCGACGTTCCGTGATAGAGGCGGAGTTCAACATCGGTGGCCAGGGCATAGGCGGCACCGCTCCAATACACCCGCATGTACTTGCGCTCGTCGTGCATCCGCTTGTTGGCCTGACGCAAGGTGAGTGAGCCGGTGTTTTTCTGACCGCGGCGGAAACCGGCATGGAGTTTCTCCCAGGCAGCGCGGTCGCTCAGGAGGCCGGCCCGGGCCCGTCCGATGTTCTGGTAGTAGCTGGCAAGCCCCTCGGCCAGCCAGCGTCCGCTTGCGCCGAGGAAAGGGTGCAGCAGGTGGCTGAACTCGTGGGCCGCGGTCCAGTCGTCCATGAAAGCTTCGAGCGGTTCTTCCTGGTTGATGAACAGATGAACCGCCGTCCCGCCGCCGCGCCGCACCTGCGCCCAGGGCACCGGCTCACGGCCGCGCCCGATGGGCACGACCAGGACCTGGGCCGACTCCAGCGGCATGGAGCCGTAGACCGAGCCGACGGATCGCGCTGCGCCTTCGAGCCAGCGGCGGATCTTCCATGGATCGGCGGGCGGGTCGCCGTTCAGGATCGCCACTCTCAGCGCGCTGCCGGCCGCCGGCTGGAGGTAGGGCTCGAAGGGCCCGATGGCCACCAGGTTGTTCCAGCTGGCCGGGGTCGCATCCAGGCGGTAGACGGTCTTCTCCTTTGCCCGGGAAAGCAGTTCCCAGGGCGCCGAAATCCCGAAATGCTCGGGATGATGAATGATGACCTCGTCGCCCGCGTCGCCGGGAGCACGCCACAGCCAGGTCCCGGACCACACGATGAAAGACTCGCCCACCCGATAGGCCCGCCGCAGGCTACCGGGATCCGCGGCCCTGGCGAGATCTACCCCGTAACGAATACATCGGCGGCGCTCCGAAGCGGGAAGCCAGAAGCCGTGCCGAACGTTGCGGATCCACCGATCACCCGGGCCCCGGGCAAAAATCAGGAAGCGGGCAGCATCCCGGTCCGCAGCCCGGAGACGCAGCGAACCACCCGGGGCGAAACAGGCGCGCACGTAGAGTGCCCGGTCCAGCGGATCGTAGCGGACCAGATAGTCGGCCGCAGCCGATCCGGCAACGGCGAGCAAGAGCACGCAGCTTGTGACGGCTCGCTTCAAGAAATCCACCCCGTGGAACAACACAACGCCTCAGGAGACCGGAATCGAGCATGCTGCGCATGTGCCATCGGCCATTCAGTCAGTATCATGCAGCTTTCGATCAACGGAGACCGCCATGAGTGACCCGACCATTCGGATCAAGACGCTGACCCGCAAGGAATTCGAGACTTTCGAAGCGGAACAGCCGCCCGAAACGCGCGATTGGGTCCGCGCCAACGGGTTCGACGGATCCGCGGGGACCTGGGTGATGCTGCCGGCAGCCAACGGCGGTCAGCGGCGAATTCTCTGCGGTGTGGGGGACAAGCGCAGTCTCTACAGTATCGCCCACCTGGCGAATCAGACTTTCAAGGGTCAGCTGGAGCTGGACGAAGACTGGTGCGATCCGCAGGTCGAGCGCATGGCGCTGGGTTATCGGCTGGGCGCCTATCGCTTCGACCGCTACAAGGAGGCCAAGGCCGCCGCCGAATTGCTGATTTCGGCCGATTCGAAGACGCGCTTCGAGGCTACGGTCGACGCCTGCTACCGGGTGCGTGACCTGGTCAACACGCCGAGCGAGGACATGGGTCCCGAGCAGCTTGCCGACGCGGCAGTCGAACTGGCGGAAGCGCATGGCGGAACGGGTCAAACCATCGTCGGTGAGCGCCTGCTGGAGGAGAACTTTCCGGCTATCCACGCGGTCGGGCGGGCCGCCGAGCGCGCGCCCCGGCTGATCGAGCTCAACTGGGGCAAGGACAGCGATCCGCGGCTCGCGCTGGTCGGCAAGGGCGTCTGCTTCGATTCCGGCGGTCTGAACATCAAGGGCGCCTCGGGCATGCGCCTGATGAAGAAGGACATGGGCGGCGCGGCGCACGTGCTGGGGCTGGCCGGACTCATCATGGCGCTGGAGCTGCCGGTGCGTCTCAAGGTCCTGATCCCGGCGGTGGAGAACGCAATTGCCGGAAACGCCTATCGCCCCGGTGACATCATCCCGACTCGCGCCGGCAAGAGCGTGGAGATCGGCAATACCGATGCGGAGGGCCGCGTTGTTTTGTCCGATGCGCTCGCCTACGGCAGCGAGTGGGAGCCCGATCTCATGATCGATTTTGCAACGCTCACAGGCGCGGCCCGGATCGCATTGGGTCCGGACCTGCCGCCGATCTACTGCAACGATGACAAGGTCGCTTCAGCCTGTCTCAAGGCCGCCGATCGGGTGGAAGATCCGCTGTGGCGCATGCCGCTGTTCCCCGAATACGAGGAGCTGATCAACACGCCCATCGCCGACGTCTCGAATAGCGGGTCGACACCGATGGGCGGATCGATTACCGCGGCCCTGTTCCTGCAGCGCTTCGTGGGCCAGGGGATCCCCTGGTGCCATCTCGATGTCTATGCCTGGACCCCGAATGCCAAGCCGGGTCGGCCTGCGGGCGGAGAAGCCCAGGGCCTGCGGGCGATCTACTCGATGCTGGAGCGCCGCTACCGCGGTTGATCGGCACCTCACCCCCAGCCCCTCTCCCCAGAGCGGAGAGGGGAGACTAGAAACACTTCTCCCCGGGTCGGAGAGAGGGAGACAAGAACCCTTCTCCCGTCTCGGAGAAGACAGGGGGGAAGCCCCTCGCCCCTGAAGGGGAGAGGGGTTTGGGGTGAGGGGGGCAGCCGTCAGCGACCGACGGTCAGACGCGAAATGTTGACGTCTCTCACCCAGTCACCGGCATTGGCGCCGCCTTCCCGGTAGGCCACGTCGATATCGGCCGTTCCGGTCCCGTCGCTATTGATGGTCAGCGTCAGCGTGCCGGCCGAGCGATCATCCACGTCATCGAGGCTACCGGTCTGGGTTCGCGCGAAGGCATCTCGCTGAAACATCTCGACATCGATCGGTTGGCCCGGAACGAAATCAGAGGCCAGACCGAAGAACCAGACGGGTGTGCCGTCATCGGCATATACATAGGCCAGGACGAACAGCAGCGTCGTTCCATCACCTTGCAGGATGTTCTCCACCGAGAAGCCCCAACCGATGTCGCTGGGAGCGAAATAAAGCCCTGCGATATCCGTGGTGGGCCGAGCGGCCGCCGGCGCGATCGGTTCCACGCACCACTCCTGAACATCGTTGTTGATGATCCATTGCAGCACCGCAAGCTGATCGGCCGAGCTTCGGTTGACGCCGTCGTTGCAAGCCGGGTGATTCTCGGGATCATTGAACGAGAGCACGACGTGACCACGATGGCCCGACGCAGGTTGCTGCGGAGGCGAACGACCGGAATCGAAGGTGAACTCCTCCAGGCCATTTTCGGTCCCGAACACCGACCGGAAAATCTCCCGGTCCCCGAAGAAGACGCCGTTGTCCATGAAACCCTGCGACTGGTACCACTCGGCCCGGCCGCTGTTGTCGAAGGAATAGAAGGTCAGCACGTAACTGGTCCGACCGTCGATGACCCCGCCTTCCTGGAACTCGAACCCGTGTCCCGTTCGGGCCTGATCGAACATCTGGCCGAGAAACGGCGGATCGACGGGTCCAGGCGACCAACCGACTTCGTTCAGCATGGCGCGGGTCAGTCCAAGGCTCCGGAAGCCCTCTTCGCAGCCCTCGACGCCACGCGGGATCATCAGATCGCAATAATCCAGCGAAAGGTGCGTCGTCGACGAGCCGCCTTCGTAGGGATTTGGCGCGTACATCCGGATATAGCTGTCGCCCTGGGTGGCGCGGGTGTTGAGGCTGCTGATGGATGACTCGAGACCGGTCCACTCCAACCCATTCCCCGACACCAGCGCCGCGGCCCGATCAGCGTCGCTGGCCAGATCCAGAAGCGGCGTGGCAGTACCTGAACGTACGTCCACGAGACGCTCGAGGAACGAATCACTCAGGGTCTGCCCCTGACCGCCGGTGTTCAACGAGCCATCTTCGTCGATCAGTGTCGTGTAGCCGAGTCCATGGGAAAGTTCATGAGCGGCGACCTGAACAAAATCCAGATCGTTCGAGGAACCGCCCTGCGACGAAAGCCCATAGTACCAACGCGTATCGCCAAGTACGCCGCCATCCACATCGACATTGAAGAAGATGACCAGGTCCGACTCCTCGCAGCCGGTCGAACCACCCGGGTCCAGGCCGCAGAAGTCTGTCCCGGCCAAGCGCTCGGAAATGGACTTCGGATAGAGCACGTCCTGCTTGGAAAGACCCGGCGTGTTGGCCGCGGCAAACGCAGGGCGACCGTTTGCGACGGCAACCGCATCACCCTGGACCTCGCCCGATTCCCAGCAGGCCTCCACGCGAATCGGCACCGGGCTGAACAGTTCGGCTGCAACGATGCTGGCGGCCTCGATCATTGCGTTGCGCCGCGCTTCGCCAAGGGTTGTCGCCGAATTGCCGCCGACAGGTGTGAACGCCGTGGTGTCGTTCCACGGAGCCACGTCACAGTCCTCGTTTCCGTTGGAGTTTTCAAAATCGATCAGGAAACTGGCCGCAGCCGGCTCACCGCGATTGAAGTCCAGGGACAGACCGACCTCGCCCCCTTCACCCCCGAAGATGATGAAGGCGATATACCAGCGCCGGCCGGGAGCCGCCGGCGAAGTGGAATCCTGAACAACGATCACATCTTCCGGTGACTGACTGATCGCGTAGTAATCCGAGGCATTGATCAGGCTGTCGAAGCTGACCTCGCCCTCGAAAGAGAAGGGATCATCAGCCTTCAGCAGCAGGTCGATGTTTCGGTCGTTGGCCCCGATGTCCGTCAGCCCAACGGAGAATGAGCGAACACCGGCGGGTACGTCGAAGAAAAACGGCGCGCTGATGCTGGCCGAGCCCTCGGCCACATCAGGCAGAGCAAGCCCCTGACGAGTCCCGTCGCCGATTTCGGACTGGGCAAGTACGGTCAGGGGGAGCCACGCAAGAACAGCAAGGAAGCCAAGGCGTTTCATTGTTCGACCTCCTCGTCGGAATTCTCGGGAGGATCCAGACGACGGTGCCGGAGAACAATCGATCCATCAGGCTGCCTCTCGGCGACCAACGGCGGTTGCTCCGGGATTTCGACGATTTCGATGCCGGGCGCACGGCGCTTGGTGGACGCATCAGCCTCCGTTTCCAGGACCACCTGAACCTCGGCCTCCAGCTTCACGGTCGGCGCCGTATCCCATTGCGTCGAGCCGGCGGCGAGGGTTGCCGCCAAAAATATCAGACCATTCATCTCGCTCCTCCTTCGTTCACGCTCTCGAGGCTTCGCGCATAGGCAGCCGCGAGGCCTTCAATCCCAACTCGGTCGTCTTCGTCGAAGCGGCCGGGGATTGGGCTGTCTATGTCCAGGACGCCGACCAACCGGTCATGCACGACGATCGGCACGACGATCTCGGACCTGGATGCCGCATCGCAGGCAATGTGGCCGGGAAAGGCGTCGACGTCCTCGACGACCTGGGTCTCTCGAGACGCCGCAGCAGTTCCGCAGACCCCCTTGCCCATGGGAATTCGGACGCAGGCCGGCAGGCCCTGGAACGGCCCGACGACGAGTTCGGTTCCATCGTGGAAATAGAACCCGGCCCAGTTCAAATCCGGCACCGAGTGGTATATCAGGGCGCTCAGGTTGGCTGCGTTCGCAACGGAATCCGGT
>JAWVZU010000217.1:0-6796 GCA_033722075.1 Lysobacterales bacterium | reverse complement strand
GCGTCTCGGATGAGGATCAGGCGACGATCGAGCGCTTCCTCGACAGCATCTGGGCCGAGGATGGCCTGGCGCGCAACAGCCTGGAGAGCTATCGCTTCGACCTGCTGGCCTTCAGTGCGTTCCTGAGGGATCGGGCGCTCTCCGATGCTCGGCGCGATGATCTGCTGGACTATCTCTCCTATCGTTCCCGGCTGGGATTTTCGGCCCGCTCCAATGCCAGGATGCTGTCCTGCCTGCGGCGCTTCTACGGACACCTCAAGTCCCGCCAGGGGCTGGAGCACGACCCGACGGAGCGTATCGAGCATCCGCGGCAGGGTCGCCCGCTGCCCAAGGCCCTGACCGAGACCGAAGTCGAGCGCCTGCTCGCGGCGCCGGACATCGAGACGCCTCTGGGGCTGCGGGACCGCGCCATGCTGGAGCTGGTCTACGCCTGTGGGCTACGGGTGTCGGAGCTGGTCGGATTGGAGGTCAACCAGGTGAATACCCGTGCGGGGGTCGTCCGGGTGCTGGGCAAGGGAGACAAGGAGCGTCTCGTGCCCGTCGGCGAGACCGCGCTGGACTGGCTGGACCACTACCTTCAGGAGGCCCGGGATGACCTGCTCAAGGGCCGTGCGGCGATTGCCCTGTTCGTGACCACCCGGGGCGCCGGGATGACTCGTCAGGCGTTCTGGCACGCGGTTCGTCGGCATGCCCGGGCGGCCGGCATTTCGCGGCCCATCTCGCCCCACATGCTGCGGCATTCCTTCGCCACACACCTGCTCAACAACGGTGCGGACCTGCGCGTCGTCCAGCTGCTGCTGGGCCACCGGGATCTGTCCACGACCCAGATCTACACCTATCTCAGCCAGGAGTCGCTGCAGGACCTCCATGCCGAACACCATCCACGCGGCTGAGCAGTGATGCCCGGTCAGCGCTTGAATTGGCACGTCGGTCAGGAGTTTTGCTAAACTCCGGCGTCCTTTCCGAAGGGTATGGAATCTTTTTCAGGCCTCTGTGGTCCCATACTCCGAACCATGTTTTGACACGACGGATTCCGAATTGATGAAAAAGTCTTTTCTAGCCCTGCTGCTCCTGCTCAGCGGTGGTCTCGCCCAGGCGGCCGACGACTACCCCGAGGTCCGCGCTGCCATGCAGGGCCTGCTGCCGCATCTTTCGATCGACTCGATCCGGCCGGCACCGTTTGCCGGCTTCGTCGAGGTGCTCCTCGGGGCCCACGTGGTCTACGTCTCCACCGATGGCCAGTACCTCCTCAACGGACAACTTATCGAGGTCGCCTCGCGACGCAACCTGTCAGAGGACGCACGCAGCGTGGTCCGCAAGGCGCGCCTGGAAGAGGTCGCCGCCGAACAGCGTTTCGTTTTTCCTGCGGACGGTGAGCCCAAGCATCGGCTGGTGATCTTCACCGACATCGACTGCGGCTACTGCCGACGGCTGCATCAGCAGATCGGCGAGTATCAGGAGCTGGGTATCGAGGTCAGCTACCTGTTGTTCCCGCGAGCCGGAATCGGCTCTCACTCCCACGAGAAGGCGGTTTCCGTGTGGTGTGCCGACGACCGCAATGAAGCATTGACCGCCGCCAAGGCCGGTGAAGAGCCCGAGCCGCTGGAGTGCCCTAATCCGATCGACATGCACTTTGCGCTGGGCAAGGAGTTGGGTGTGACCGGCACCCCGGCGATGGTCGCCGAAGACGGGACCCTGATTCCCGGTTACATCCCGCCCGGCGCGTTGCTGCAGCAACTCGACGCCCTGGCGGCCGCATCGGCCGAGTAGACTCGCGGGCTTTTGACGGAATCAGGGTTTTTGCCCATGCCCTGATTCAGTATCATGCCGGGTTGCTCCAAGGGCGGTGGCTCGGATGCCAATCAGCTATTTTCTGGGAGAGCCGGCGCTCTCCCTTTTTCGACAGCAGAAACTGGACGCGCAACTGCGGCAGGCCGGTTCGCCGCCGCTGCGCTCGGCCCACTGGCTGTATGCGGTCGAACACCGCGGGGAGCTTGATGGGGCTGCGCAGGATCGTCTGGGCCGCCTTCTCCAGGCCACCGTACTCTCGACTGGTAGCGTAGCCGACGCCTGCATCGTCATTCCCCGCCTGGGCACGGTCTCGCCCTGGTCCTCGAAGGCAACCGATATCGTCCACGGCTGCGGCCTCGAAAGCGTTCTCCGGGTCGAGCGCGCCCGCCTGATTCGCTTTGCCGGAGGCGACCGGCCCACCGCAGATCACCTGGAGCTTCTCCACGATCGCATGACCGAGCAGGTCATGACCGACTACGCTTCCCTGGCCGGCCTGTTCGAGCATCCTCCGGCCCGGCCCTTGCGCACGGTGCCGGTTTCGCAGGAGGGCCGGGAAGCGCTGGCGCAGGCGAACGGCCGATGGGGGCTGGCCCTTTCGGAGGTCGAGATCGATTACCTTGTGGAGGCTTACCGGGACCTGGGTCGTGATCCCACCGATGCGGAACTCATGATGTTCGCCCAGGCCAATTCGGAACATTGCCGCCACAAGATCTTCAATGCCGACTGGACCATCGACGGCAAGGCTCGTCCCCTTTCGCTGTTCGCGATGATACGCGAGAGCTTCAAGGCTTCGCCGGAAGGGATTCTCACCGCCTACAACGACAATGCAGCGGTCATCGAGGGGCCTGCGGCGAATCGTTTTTTCTGCGATCCGGAAAGCGGCCGCTACGATCGGGCGCAGGAAGCCGGCGGCATCATGATCAAGGTCGAGACGCACAATCATCCGACGGCCATATCACCCTATCCAGGCGCCGCGACCGGGTCCGGCGGGGAGATCCGCGACGAGGCGGCCACCGGCCGCGGCGCCCGGCCGAAGGCGGGACTGACCGGCTTCTCGGTAAGCAATCTCCGTATTCCGGGCTGCCCGCGGCCCTGGGAGGGGCCGGAACGCCGACCGGACCGCATTGCCTCGGCGATGGACATCATGCTGGAAGGGCCGATCGGGGCCGCGGCATTCAACAACGAGTTCGGCCGGCCGGCGCTGGCGGGTTATTTCCGGACCTTCGAATGGGCCGATCCGACGGATCCGCGCTGGATGCGGGGTTACCACAAGCCGATCATGCTGGCCGGCGGAATGGGTGCGATCCGGTCTGCGGCGGTGCGCAAGAACCGCCTTGATCCTGGGGACAAGGTGGTCGTCCTCGGCGGTCCGGCGATGCTGATCGGTCTGGGCGGCGGCGCAGCCAGTTCGGTGGCGTCGGGATCGAGCGATGAATCCCTGGATTTTGCCTCGGTACAGCGGGAGAACCCGGAAATGCAGAGACGCTGCCAGGAGGTCATCGATCGCTGCTGGGCGCTGGGGGAAGCCAATCCCATCGTTGCGCTGCACGATGTCGGCGCGGGTGGTCTGTCCAATGCGGTCCCGGAACTGCTGCACGACAGCGGTCGGGGAGGGCGGCTGGATCTCGCGGCCATCCCGTCGGCCGACTCGTCCCTGTCTCCCATGGAATTGTGGTGCAACGAATCCCAGGAGCGCTATGTGCTGGGCGTGGGTGCTTCCGACTGGCAGCGATTCGAGGCACTGTGCCGGCGCGAGCGCTGCCCCTACGCCGTCCTGGGTGAAGTCACCGCCGAACAACGCCTGACCCTGGCGAATGCGGCGGGCCCGGATGCGGTCGATCTGCCCTTGGCGGTGCTGTTCGGCAATCCGCCGCGCATGCACCGTGAGGCGGGCTCGCCGGTGCCGGTTCAGCGCACCTTCGACTCCGACCTGGACCTGGGTGAAGCGCTTGGCCGAGTGCTGCGGGTGCCTGCGGTCGCGAGCAAGAAGTTCCTGATCACCATCGGGGACCGAAGTGTCGGCGGACTGGTTGCGCGGGACCAGATGGTTGGTCCGTGGCAGGTTCCGGTCGCCGATGCGGCCGTCACCCTCGCGGACTTCGACGGCTATGCCGGGGAAGCCATGGCCATCGGTGAGCGTACGCCCGCGGCACTGCTCGACGGGCCCGCTTCGGGCCGGATGGCCGTTGGCGAGGCCATAACCAATCTGGCGGCAGCGTCGGTCCAATCCCTGGGTGACGTCAAACTCTCGGCCAACTGGATGGCGGCGACCGGTGCGGATGGCGACGACGCGGCGCTTTATGCCACGGTCCGGGCCGTCGGTGAGGAACTCTGTCCCCAGCTTGGCATCGCCATCCCGGTGGGCAAGGATTCCCTTTCGATGCGGACCGTGTGGCAGGAATCGGACAAGGTGACGATGACGGCGCCCCTGTCGCTGATCGTGTCGGCTTTCGCCCCGGTCGCCGATGTCCGGTCGGCACTGACGCCGCAACTCGCCACCGACTCGCCGACGCGGCTGCTGCTCATCGACCTGGGCTGTGCTGCGGACCGGCTCGGCGCATCGGCCCTGGCGCAGGCCTACGGGTCGCTGGGCGACGTCGCGCCGGATCTCGACGATGCGGGCTTGCTGAAGCGGTTCTTCGCCGCGATCACGGCGCTGCGCCGGGACGGTCTCCTCCGCGCCTATCACGATCGTTCCGACGGCGGGCTGCTGACGACGGTCCTGGAAATGGCCTTTGCCGGCCGCTGTGGGCTCGAGCTCACCGTCCCGACGGACCGCGAACCGGTCCCGTTCCTCTTTTCCGAAGAACTGGGCGCCGTGATCCAGGTCGACGAAGCGCGGCTGTCCGCCGTGCGCGAAACGCTCCGGGCCGAGGGCCTGGATGACTGGGTGCTCGATCTCGGGGCACCACGCGATGACTCCCGAGTGATCGTCACCAGGGGCGGGGCAACGCTGTTGAGCGAAGACTGCCACGAGCTGGAGAAGGCCTGGAGCGAGACCAGCTTCGCCATGGCCAGTCACCGCGACAACCCGGAATGTGCCGGTGAAGAGCAGGATCACCTCTGCGCCGGGGACAACGAGCTGGCCCCGCTGCTCACCTTCGATCCGGCGGAGTTGCCGGCGATCTCCACCGGTGCGAAACCGGAGATCGCGATCCTGCGCGAGCAGGGGGTCAACGGGCAGACCGAGATGGCCGCGGCCTTCGACCGGGCCGGATTTGCGGCGGTCGACGTCCACATGACCGACCTGGCTGCCGGTCGGGTTGCCCTCGAGCGGTTCCAGGGGCTGGCGGCCTGCGGCGGTTTTTCCTACGGCGACGTGCTCGGGGCCGGGCGCGGGTGGGCCAGCGCGATACTCCATCGGGACGAGCTCCGCCAGGCATTCGCGCGTTTCTTCGCGGCCGAGGACCGGTTCGCCCTGGGTGTCTGCAACGGCTGCCAGGCGCTTGCCGCGCTGCGCGAGATCATTCCCGGAACCGATCATTGGCCCCGCTTCCTGCGCAATCGCTCCGAGCAGTTCGAAGCACGGCTGAGCCTGGTCGAGGTGACACCTTCGCCGGCCGTCATGCTGCGGGGCATGGAGGGTTCGCGCATCCCGGTGGTCGTTTCCCACGGCGAGGGCCGGGCGCACTGGGATGACGGGCAGGATCCCGCTCGTGCGGCGGTCGCCCTGCGCTTCGTGGATGCCTTCGGGGCGCCGGCGCAGCGCTATCCCCTGAATCCGAACGGTTCCCCGGGTGCGGTTACCGGGTTGTGCAACGAAGATGGGCGAGTGCTGATCATGATGCCTCACCCGGAACGCGTGTTCCGCTCGGTCCAGTTCTCCTGGTGTCCGCGGGACTGGCCGGAAGACAGCCCCTGGCTGAGAATGTTTCGCAACGCCCGCAGCTGGCTGGACGGATCGTGAGCGCCAGCGAATTTTCACTCAAGGCCTTCATGCTGAACGTGGTCCTTTGGCTGCCGCTGGCCTTTTTCCTGTGGTTTTACCTGGCGCCGGTACTGGTGGCGCCGGTCGGGTGGGGGGTCAGCGGAATTCTCGCCCTGTGGCCCGGCGAACTGTTCCACGGCGTGGTCCGGGATGGCTACTGGCTTCAGGTCGGCGTCCTGCTGGATCTCCCGGAGGGTCTGGCCATTGCCGACATCCCGGTCAACCCGATGCTGTACGGCTATGGGCTGCCGTTGATCGTCGGCCTGGTCGTATCCACGCCGCTGGCGGCGCGCCATCGCCTCCTCCAGCTGCTGGCGGGCTATCTGTTGGTGGCCATGATCCAGATATGGGGCGTAATCTGGGAGTGTTTTCGAACCCTGGCCTTCGAGATGGGTGAGCCTGGAATGGTCGTGCAGCGTGCCGCGGGGCTGCCGTCGGAGGTGATTGCCCTGGCCTACCAGTTCGGTTATCTGATCCTGCCGGCGGTAGTGCCGGTGGCCGCCTGGATCCTGTTCAACCGACGCTTCATCGAAGGGGTGGTCAACCTCGGTCACGAAACTACCGGGCCGCCTCAGGGTCAGTAATAGCAACGTGGACTCGAGTAACCCCATGGACGCACTGGAAAGCGCATCACCGGACGCCTCGCAGGAGGACTTCGACGCGAGGTTGATTCAGCATCTCGTCACCCAGGGACGGCTGAAAGAGTCCGACGTGCGCAAGGCAGAACGCCTGGTCGAGGAATCCGGGGACAACCCGGTGGGCCTGATGATCAGGCTGGGGCTCATGTCCGAGCGCGATGCGGCGGAGGCGATGGCGCAGCTGCTGGATGTGCCGCTGGTCGGAACCAAGCAGTACCCGGAGGTGCCGCCCAGCGGAATCGAACTGCCCTTGCGGTTCCTCCGCGAGCAGCACGTGGTGCCGATCGCCGAAAGCGAGGACGCAGTCACCGTGGTCATGGCCGATCCACGCGACCAGTTCGCGATCGACGGCATTCGCATGGCCGCCGGAAAGGACGTGGAAGTGCGCGTCGGTGTGCAGTCCGAGATCGACGACGTGGTGGAACGCTTCTATGGCGGC
>JAWVZU010000216.1:0-6804 GCA_033722075.1 Lysobacterales bacterium | reverse complement strand
TGTTTTATTATACAGTATTAAGGCTTGAAAATCTCCTTGGAAATAAGGAGTTATGGCCTCAACGGCCCTGGATTACTCGGCTCAATGCCCGATTGACTTCAACACAATCTGACGGGTGTCCTCGGGCTCGATCACGGCGTCGATTTCGCCGAAGGCCGCGACTTCGACCGCACTGCCTTTTTCGTAGAGTTCCGCTAATAACTCATCGAATAGCCTGGTCCGCTCCGCCTCGCTGCCGGCAGCTTCGAGTTCCTTGCGGAAGCCAAGGTTGACCGCCCCTTCCAGGCCCATTGCACCGAACTCTCCGTTCGGCCATGCCGCGCTGAAGCGTGGCGACCGAAACGAACCCATGGCCATCGCCATCGCGCCCAGTCCGTAGGCCCGCCGCAGCACGATGCAAGCCACCGGGACGGTCACGCCGGCACAGGCATTCATCAGGTCTGCCATCTTGCGCACGGCGCCCTGCCCTTCGCAGTCCGGTCCGACCATGAAGCCCGGCGTGTCGCACAGTGACAGGATGGGCAAGCCGAACCGCTCACAAAGTCGGATGAAGCGGGCGGTCTTGACCGCCGCATCGGGATCGATGGCGCCGCCAAGCACGCGGCAGTCATTGCAAATCAGGCCGAGTGGCCGGCCCTCGATCCGGACAAAACCGGTCACGATGGCCTTGCCAAAATCACGCTGGATTTCGAGAAACGAGCCTCGGTCGGCGAGATGCTCGATGACGGCGCGCACGTCATAGGCGTAACGCCGGTCCCGCGGCATCAGATCCCAGAGCCCGGACTGATCCTCCTCCTGCCAGTCCTTAACCGGACCCTGAAAATAGCCCAGAAGCTGACGGGCCTTGCGCGTTGCATCCGCTTCGTCGGTCGCGACGAGGTCGATCACGCCGTTCGCCTTCTGAACGGAGGTGGGCCCGATGTCCTCGGCGCGAACTTCCCCGAGGCCGGCACCTGCGACCATGGCCGGCCCCGCCATGCCAATCCAGGATTTCTCGGTGGCTATCGTGAGATCGGCAGCGCCAAACAGGACCGCGTTCCCGGCAAAGCAATAACCGTTGTTGACCGCAATCCTGAGCGCCTGCCCGTGTAGGGATGACCAAGCTGCAAAGGTCTCGACATCCAGAGTCGCTGCCGCGATCTTCACGTCCGTATCGCCAGGCCGACCGCCCCCGCCTTCCGTGTACATGATGACCGGCATGGGATCGTCGGCGACCACCGCGAGCATGCGGTCGATCTTCTTGTGGTGGAAATAACCCTGGGTGCCGGCCAGCACCGTGTAGTCGTTCACGATGACCGCAACGCGTGCATCATCGCCGGGAAAATGCGCGCCATTCACCCGGGCCAGGCCGGTTATCACGCCGTCGGCGGGCGTCTTCTTGCGCAGGGTTTCGTCATCCAGGCGGCTGCGCTGAGCGGCGACGACCAGCTGACCATACTCGACGAACGAGCCCTCGTCGCAAAGGTCGTCGAGGTTTTCCCGAGCCGTGCGGAAACCGCGCTCATGCCGTCCCGATACTGCCTCGGGACGAGCGGCATCCCGGGTCTTCTCGATCCGCTCCCGGAAATGTTTCCGTTGATTCTCCTTGTCACCGATCACTGTTTGCTTGACCTCTCGCTGGATCAGATCGCGTCGTCGAGTACAACGCGATTGCGACCGGCTTCTTTCGCCGCATAGAGCGCCCGATCGGCTCTCGCCATCCATGTTTCCCAATCTTCGCCCGGTTCCGCCAGGGCGGCGCCCATGGACGCCGTAACGGCGCCCGCGGGCGTGGCGAGATTTTCTTCCACGGCGCCGCGCAACTTCTCCAGCATGGGCCCGAGCGCGGTTGCTTCCATCCCCGGCATCAACAACACGAACTCCTCCCCGCCGTAACGAAAGAGCTGGTCCGTATCACGGGTGTGCTCGCGAAGCACCTGCGCGCATTTCGCCAGCACCTCGTCGCCGACATTGTGGCCGAACTCGTCATTGATCTTCTTGAAGTGATCGATGTCCAGCATGACCAGCGCGGTTTTCTTCGACGCGGCGGACGGCCGGCCAATCGATTCCAGGTCGGCCATCATCGCCCGCCGGTTCTTGGCGCCGGTCAGCGGATCGACGGTGGCGAGCCGTTCCAGCTTCGAGCGCTGCCGGTGATGGCTCCTCGAGAGAATGAGCGCGCTGGCGCTGATCACCAGGCTGGCCGCAAAGAACGACCAGGTCTCGATCGCCTGGGCGAATAGGTTTCCCTGGAAGATCAGGACGACGAGAACCAGTCCGATAAGCGCACCGGCGAGACCGGGAGGAGCAAGAAAAAAACTGATGAGCATCGCAGGAAAAAGCCAGAACAACCCGGGCAGTCCCTGCACCAGCGTGACGAGCAGGCCACCCAGGCAGGCTGAGACAGTCAGGATGATTCCGGACAGCTTTGTATTGCCCGTGACCCATGCGTAGGCAAATGCGCCCACGATGATACCGACGATCAAGAGGTCGAGGACGCCCTGAAAGAGATCACCCAGGAGGATTCGGTAGACGGCGAAGGGCAGGATGCAAAGCGCGGCGCTTGTGCACAGCAGCGCCATGATGGAAAGCTCAAAGTCGGCCTGAAGACGTGACAGGATCTGCCGGAACATCGAACCGGATCGTTTTGCGACGGGCCCTATCTTAGTCCAAGTCATGCAACGGCGGAGCCGCGAGCTCAGGATGTGTCGTGATTCGGGGCACTGGCGCGCTTTGGTCTTCGGGTGTATACAGCGCTACCGTTTTTCGGAGTGCGCCGTTGGAACCCGTTCTTGCCCAGTCGCCCGAGGTTGGGCTGGCTACCCTGGTCCATGACCTGAAGCGGCACGGCTACGCTGTCTCGGATACCGCTCTGCCTGAGTCCATAGCCAGCAACCTGTTCCAGGCAGCGAGCGCCCTGGATGCGAACGAATATTCAACCGCGGGCATCGGGCGGGAGCAGGACCACGAGGTAAACCAGTTCGTACGGGGAGACAGGATTCGCTGGGTCGGCCGCCACGACGATCGTCTCGCAGCTTATCTCGAATGGATGGAACGCCTGAGACTGGCGATCAACCGCGAACTGTTCCTCGGCCTATTCGAGTACGAGTGCCATTTCGCGCGCTACCCGGTCGGTCGCTTCTATCGCACCCATCTCGATGCCTTCCGCGGCGAAGCCAACCGCGTGCTGTCAACGGTGCTCTACCTGAATCCACAATGGGGCCCGGAAGACGGCGGCGAACTGGTCCTTTACGAACCGGACTGGAAAACCGAACTCACCCGGATAACTCCTGCGCTCGGACGGATCGTCGTCTTCCTGAGCGAGGAGTTCCCCCACGAGGTTCTCCCAACCCGTCGCGCGCGCCACTCCCTGACCGGCTGGTTCCGGGTCAACCAGTCGAGTGCCGCGAAGGTTGATCCGGGGCGTTGAAACCGCTGGTTGCTTCGCACAAGCGTGGTTATTCGAAACTGGTACCGGCCGCATCGCTACCATTGCTGGAGAGGAGTGCTCATCGCGGCTCCGCTGCCCACTGAGGAGCTCGCGACCTATTCAGCCAGAATCACCGCAATGATTTCCTGTGCGTCTAACACCAACTCCTCGGTTACTGGAACTGCGAAACCTTCAACCTGATTAATGAACGCTTCGAGCTGCTGAATGGCAGCTGGCCGATCTTTCTCAATGCTTGCCAGCGCGGCTTCGAGAGTGGCGCTCAAAGCCTTTGCGAGGCCCATTTTGAACTCAAGCAGGATGACCTTGTCGAGTAGCTGCTATCTGAAGGTAATGGAAATTGAGCACGTCAACTCAATAAAGAAAACAGTTTGTTTGCCAGATCTCTTGGCTCCGGTGATCCCACCAGAACCTGACCGGCCCGGCGTCAATCCTCGAAACCATCACTGAAGATTCCGTCTCCGACTTCACCGGTATCCCCGGCGAAATTGGTCGGCGTATTTGGCGCAACGAGGCTTAGCGATGCGCCGTTCCGGTTGAGGGAATCGAGGCCGTTGTCCGGAAGCTGCATCCCGGAAAAGGTCTGGACGTCCGCGCCCTCGCCAAAATTGATGATGATGTCCCCGGCAGCCGGATCGAAAAACGGGGCCGAATCCAGAACGAAGTCCGGAGTGACCGCGCCCACCTCCCCGGAAAAACCCGGCGTGGCGATCAGGAGTCGCCGGCCCGACGTCGGGCTGGGCGAGTTGGTCGGAAAGGTGAAGGTGAGGACGTTACCGTCCGAGCTGGCCGTGATCGTATGACCCTGAAGAAACTGCTGACTGTTGGAGCCGGTCGACAACTCGATGAACTGCACGCTGCCATCTGCACTCGAGTAGACCTCGACGATATCCCACAAGTGGAAGGCACCAAGCGCCGGTTGGCTGGCAAACACCATTGCCGCGATGGCCGATGAAACGAGAATCCCGGATCGATTTCGCACGCTGATACCCTCCTCCGCTCGTACTCCTGCAGGTTAGCAGATCTCGGCGTCTTTCCCCGAGTTGGCATATCGGCTCGTATGCCCTCAGTCTACGCACGAGTAACCAGGATCCAGATCCCGTATTATCTCGTGAGCATCTTCGGGGGTCCGGGCCATCCAGCACCGCAAACGCCACAAGTCCCTTTCCATCCGTGCCCGGGTCGCCATCACCACCGGGGTGGTCGCGCTTGCCTGCTGGTCCATATTGGCCGGATTCTCGATTCGGACCACTGGCGAACTGCTGGAAGTCTCCAGTGCGGAGATGTTCGCCGCGGCCACCAGCAATGTGGCCACCGACATGATCCGTGCCTATCAGCCCGTGGAACGCGCCACTGCGCTCCTGGCTCATAGCCGGTTCGCGGAAGCCCGGACGATCGAAGACAAGCGGTCTTTTTTTCCTTTGCTGGCCGACATGCTCAAGACCCTTCCGACCGCGACCGGCATCCAGCTGGGCGATGCCGGAGGCAACTATTTCATCGTTCGCCGCACCGAGGGCACGGACCTCCTCGAACGTTTCGAAGCTCCAGCCGGCACACGCTTCGTCGTCGATCACGTCGACGCCGAAGGGCTGCACCTTCGCTGGTTTCATGACAACGCACTGGAAGAGATCGGCGAACGCAGGCTGTCCCGATCGGAGTACGATCCCCGGATCCGTCCCTGGTACACGGCAGCAATGGATGCGGACAACACGGTCGCGACGGATCCCTATGTCTTCTATTTCATGGCCGTAATCGGCATGACGACGGCGCACGCGACGACTGACCGACAGGCCGTGGTGGCGATCGACATCCAGCTCAGTTCGATGTCGCAAGCCCTGGCCGAACAACGGATCACGCCAGGGTCTGTATCGGCGATCGCAAACGACGAGGGCGTCATTGCCTGGAGCGGCAACCAGCCCGTGATCCACGAGCGGGAGGACGGCACCCTTGATCGACGGGGTCTTGATGGGCTCGGCAGTCCGGTCCTGGATGCCATGGCTCGCGGCAAGCGGCTGGATGGATGGCTCATGCACCGGGTCGCGCTGCCCCTCAACGCGAATATCCATCCCGAGCTCCTGATTGCCGTGCCGTCGGACGAATTGCTCTCCGACCTCACCCAGATCCGGCAAGGCATCCTGGTGGTTTCCTTCCTGCTCCTCATGGCGCTGATCCCGTTGGTCTGGATCCTGGCCAGTCGCATCACCAGCCCCCTGCGCGAGTTGCACCGTGCCATCACCAAGGTCGGAAGCGGCGACCTCGACTTTTCCCTTCCAGACGTGCGAAACCGCGATGAAGTGGGCGATCTACATCATGCGCTCGAGAGCATGCGGTCCTCGCTGAAGGAACATATCGCGCAATTGGCGACTGCCACGGCGGCCCGGGAAAGGCTCGACAGCGAACTGGATATCGCTCGAACCATCCAGATGGACCTGGCGCCGGGCGAAGGGGAACTCGACACGGAAATCGACGGTCTCGACGTTCACGCCCGGCTGGTTCCCGCCCGGGCCGTCGGCGGCGACTTCTACGAGGCGATCCAGCTGCCCGACGGTCGGCCGGCGTTTGTCGTCGCGGACGTCTCGGACAAGGGCATCCCGGCGGCCCTGTTCGTCTCCCGTGCCGACAGCATGACCAAACTGCTGGCACGCCGCACCTCCCAGCTGCCGGATCTGTTCGCGTCGCTGAACCGGGAGCTGGCGGCCGATAACGAAGCCTGCATGTTCATGACGATCTTTGCTGCGGTCATCGATGTCGAGCGGCACACGATGAATTTCTGCTGCGGTGGACACAATCCGCCAGTGCTGATCAGGAACGGTCAGGCCAGGCTGATCCGGGTTGGTCCAAGTCGGCCGATGGGGATCATTGACAATGAACAGTACCCCGAGACCGAAGCGGAGTTTGGGCCAGGGGATCGTCTGATCCTCTACACCGACGGCATCCCCGAGGCGTTCAACGAACACGGCGAGGAGTTCAGCGAGCGGCGACTGCTGGCGGCCTGCCAGGAGGCAGCCTCTCTGGATGCCCGAGGTATCGGTGCACACATCCTGAAAGTCCTCGGCGATTTCGTCGGTGGCGCCGCCCGGTCGGACGATGTCACGCTCATGGTCATTCGCTATCCGGCGGCGGACGATCGCTCCTAGGGACTGTCGCTCACGACCTGGTTGCGGCCCTTCGCCGTGTCGACTCGCCTGGCCAGATCGAGACACACAGTTTCCTGTTCTTCACTCCAGGCCTTAGAATCAGTGACCATCGGAGGTTTGCGTGGGAGGACAGACCAGCGTGGGGATTACGGGCCCGATCGGCGCACTGATTGTTTTTCTCGGTTTCTCGTACTCGGCCGCTGCCGTCGGTATTTTCGGTTGGAGCGAACCGGTGGAATT
>JAWVZU010000215.1:0-6820 GCA_033722075.1 Lysobacterales bacterium | reverse complement strand
TTACCGGAAATCTGCCGGAGGTATTTCGCGTGACCGGTCTCCAGGCCGCAGATCGCACCGCCTGGCTGCTGGAGCAGGGCGGGGCTGCACGCGTCATTGCCGAGATCGAGCAGATCCACAGCGACCTGGTGGCACGGCTGTACACCAGGGAGCTTGCCCGCCTTGCGCCGCTGGACGAGGCAGAACTCGGGGAGTTGCTGGATATCCTCCGCGCCGGGCTCGGGAGCGACCTGGAGATGAGGCTGGCCCTGCAGGCCCTGATGGAACACCAGCACCTTTCGGAGCGTAACTGGGAAACGCTGATCGGCGCCGTCCGGACCATCGGTTCGGACCTGGAGCAACGGTTGGCGCTGACCCAGGCCGCGGAAGGAATGCCCATCGATGAGGCACTGGTCGCAGCGTATCTGACCGTCATCCGGGACATCGGAAGCGATCTCGAAGCGCGCCTGGCGCTGACGGCTATTGCCGGCCACCTGAGCGTGGCCGACCAGGCCCAGCTGGCCGAGGTAATCCGCGGGACGGTCGACATCGGCTCAGACCTGGAGCAGCGCCTCGCGTTGCAGGCCCTTGCACCATCGATCTCCAGCCGGGAGGCCTTCGACGCTCTGCTTGGCGCGGCAGCCCACATCGGCAGTGATCTGGAACTGCGCCTGGCGCTGAGCGAGGTCGTGGGGCACGAACCGCCTGCAGCCTGGATCCCCGGACTCGTGGAACTGGCCGCCGATGATATCGGCTCCGACCTCGAACTGCGCCTGCTGCTGAAACGGGTGCTGGACCGATATCCGGATGACCGGGCAGTGCGCAACAGCGTCAAGGAAGCCGCCGAGCAGATCGGCAGCGCCTTCGAGCGCAACCAGCTTCTCGGCCGGCTACTGGATTAGCCCGGATGTAAGCTAACTGCAATAAAACCGGATATTGGCGCGAGCCCGCCGCTCGCGCCGATCCAGCCGGCGGGATTCGGACGCGCGGTAGCCTGCCCTTCGCCGATCGCTCACCTCGTCCAGATTCAGGCGCGCCTTGTGGCACTGCTCTTCGCGGCGATGTGCAGCGGCCACCGCGTCCCCACGACTCGGCCCTGCCCGGCGCCTTGGACGCTGGCGCGGCTTGACCTGGACCGGTGCTTTCGGCGCAACCGTGCCGACCGACGGAACCGCGGGCACGGGATCACGATCCGCATGCTGATCGGCCGGAGGATGGTCACCGAAGTGCCTCACGCCATTGTCGTCTACCCACGAATAGATGCCTGCACAGTGGCCTGCTGAATGCAGTACGCACAGCAGAAAGATCACTTTGATTCTCATATCCTGCCCTCCCTGGCAGCTGGATGGTGTGCGTCAGAGGATAGGTTGGTCGGCCCTCGCAGGCATCGGACTTTGCGGACGGTTGTTGTCGGAATTTCCGGTGTCCGGGTGTCCGCTGCAAGTGTCCGATCTCGCCAGTTTTCGGTCCGGAAGCGGACACTTCCGCCCCTTGACTCTACCTAACTAATTGATTTGAAAAGCAGCAAGAATTGGCACGCTTTGTGAATTACCGATGGTTAGAATGAATTCACGGACGCTGACATGAAAAGACTGCTTCTCATCTGGATCGTTGGTATCGCGCTCCTCGGACTGGAGGTCTCGGCGATGCTCTGGGCCAAGCAGTACGTGCGTGCCGCCTCGGCCGCGGAGACCAGTGCCTCGGCGCCGTCCCCGAGCCGCGGTTCCGCGTTTCCCCTGAGTCCTTTCTAGCGCTGCATCAGGCAGCCACCTGCAGGCTGTCGGCTACGGCGCTCATGGCCCGAGTCATCAGGGCCTCGTCATCCAGCAACTCGATCCGCTCGCCAATCAGGTTCTCCGCCAGCTGAGACGCGGAGAGTTCCGCAGCCCGGCGCCCCTGCCGGTTGACGAAAAGGTAACGGCCGGTGATCGGGCTGATCCAGGAAAGCTTGGCACGCAGCGGTTCGCCCTGCTCGCGATGGAACATGACCCACTGACCAGCCCGCCACCCCTGGACCTGGTCCAGGATGTCGGAGAGACTTTCCACGTCTTCCACCGATTCGATCGTCGGATCATCTTCAGCGAACTGCTCGATGTCGTCTCCCCGGATGACCAGACCATCCGGCGATGCCTCGATGATGACGTGTTCGCTGCCCGTGCGGCTGATCAACTCCGTGTATAGCTTCTTCAGATTGAACAGCAATTTGCTGATTTCAGAATCGGAGTAGCCCACCTTGCGCAGTCCCGCGGCCAACGCCTTGGCCAGCACCGGAAGGCGCGTCCGCAGCCTTCGGACCGCTTTCTGGTTGCGCTTGAAGGTGACTGACCAGACGAGCTCCCGGACCGTCGCCACCGCCTGCTGCCACTGTTTCGACTCTTTTCCGTGGCGAAGCAGGGTCAGCACCATCACGTGCGCCCAGGACTTGCGAAGCAGGTCGCCGACCAGCGGCGGCAATTCGCGGGACCGGGTCTGGTGAACCAGGAACTGACCCACGTCGCGACGGGCGACGCGCAGTCGCTCTTTTCCGGCCATCGCCTGGGACTGGCGCTTGGCGACCAGTTCCGCGCGTTTCTGCTGGCGCTCGCTAAAGCGGCGAAAATCTTCCAGCAACTCATCGAAGACAGTGGGATCGTCGTCGTATTCGGTGATGATGCGCTTGGTGATTTCCCGGACCTTGTTCAGCAACCGTTCCCGCGGATCGCTCTCGGCGTTCCACCCCAGCCCCGCCTTGGCCATCTCGTTTAGGAGCAACTTGGCCGGCGCATCGGCCGCGCCCAGGAACTCCGCGTCGCGAACGGCCGCTTTCAGATAGGGGATCTGCAGTTTGCTCAGGGTCAGCTGAAAGGGCTCCGGCAACTGGGTGTCATTGCCCATGAAGTCGAACATCATGCCAACCGAGTCCAGCACGTTTTCGTCATTCAAGGTCAGCTGACGGTGTTCGCTACGGCCGGACTGAGCAACGTCGTCCAGCAGCAGCCGCTTGATATCCTCGATATTCCGGGAAACGCCTTCCGGATCCACGGCCAGCCGGTTCTGAAGGTCGTTGAGCACCTGTTGCAGGGTCTCATTCTCGATCCCGGGCGTCGTTTCGTCACGCGGGTCGCCGGCCTGCCGGCGGCGATGGGAAAGCAGCCACTGGATCGAACCGTGCAGCCACGAGTCCAGGTAACCCCGCCTGGCTTCGCGCGTCGCCTCCTCGTCCTGCGGCGCTTCCTCCCGCGCCCGCTCTTCGCGACGCTGGCGCTCACGCTTCAAGCGGGGCTCCCATTTGATCTCGGGCACGATGCCGGCTTCGGCGAGCTGGGCATTGAGCGGATCGTACAACTGATCGAGCTGGCGGATCAGGATCCGATCGAAGACCTCATAGATCTCCAGGCGCGGCTCCAGGGCCATTTCGACGCCGCTCATGGCTGCCTGGAATGCCTCACACAGCTTCGCCGGACCGATCGGGTTGTCTTCCGACTTGAGCCGAGGTGCCGCCGCGAGCTCCGCCAGGCGCACGGACAGGGCGTGCAGATCCTGCCGGAACTTGTTCTCGGCACGCTGGACCATCGCCTCGAAGGCCAATGCTTCCGCCACGTCCTGGTCGTCCAGGATGCGCATCTCCGCAGCTTGCATGGCCGGCAGCTGGGGCGTCGTCAGTAGCGCCGATTGAGGACCCAACTGGCAGTATTCGCGCAGCGGCCGACCGGCGGCACCGAGAAAGGTGTTGCGGATGAGCTCCTTGCTGCGGGTCAGCACCATCGCCGCCTCGAAGAACTCGGCGCGGTCGTCGTCCGATGTGCTGGCGCCGGCGTTGTCGGTCATCCAGGTTGACGCCCGTGCAAGAACGTCATCGATGCGCGTGGTGAGAATCGCCATGTGGGTGCTGGCCATGCGCAGAAAAACGGGGTTCGCACCCAGTGATCCGGACAGACTCCACTGACTCGTTGTTACACCACTCATTTCCCTGTACCTGCAGCTCAATTTCGGAGAGACGCAGTATCAGGGTGGTTCAAACGGCAGGCACCGTTCCGTGATTGGCGTCACGTTCGATCGGGGGCATTACGTGATCGCGGTCACAGTTCGGGACAAAGCCCCGGTAAATCTGCGGACCCGCGCGAGCTGGGAGCAGCTAGGGGCAGACGCCGAGACGATCACCGTGGTCGAGGTGAGCGCGCACCGCGGGGTCGGCCACGCGCATGGTCTTCTTGCCTTTGTGACAGATATAGACCTGGTCGGCACCCTCACGGGCTTCCGGGCCGTCGGTGCGATAGACCGTGCAGCCGCCGGCCAGGGTCAATGCCAAGCCAAGCAGCAACGGGATCGGGCGTTTCGAACTCATGGTCGGAGTCTATACCGTTTGTTCGAGACAAAAAAAGAGCCCCGCGCGTGCGGGGCTCTCCGGTCTTGCTGGGGTCAGGGCTGGATCAGAAGTCCATGCCGCCCATTCCGCCCATGCCGCCCGGGGCACCACCGTGGTCGTGCTCTTCCTTCTTCGGAATCTCAGCGACCATGGCTTCGGTGGTGATCATCAGGCCGGCCACGGAAGCGGCATTCTGCAGCGCGGTCCGGGTCACCTTGGTCGGGTCCAGGACACCGAAATCCAGCATATCGCCGAATTCGCCGGTGCCGGCATTGAACCCGAAGGAACCCTCACCGTCCTTGACCTTGTTGAGGATCACGGAGGCTTCGGCGCCGGCATTGGCCACGATCTGGCGCAGCGGTTCTTCCATCGAACGACGCGCAATGGAGATACCCATGTCCTGATCGTGATTGTCGCCCTTGAGGCCTTCGACGGCCGCCAGAGCGCGCACCAGCGCAACACCGCCACCGGCCACGACGCCTTCCTCGACAGCCGCACGGGTGGCGTGCAGCGCGTCTTCGACGCGGGCCTTCTTCTCCTTCATCTCGACTTCGGTTGCGGCACCCACCTTGATCACGGCGACACCGCCGGCCAGCTTGGCCACGCGCTCCTGGAGCTTCTCCTTGTCGTAGTCGGAGGTAGCGTCTTCGATCTGGGCACGGATCTGCTGGACCCGACCCTTGATCTCGTCCGGACGACCAGCGCCGTCGATGATGGTGGTGTTCTCCTTGGTGATCTGGATCTTCTTGGCCGTACCCAGGTCCTCCAGGGTGGTCTTCTCCAGCGACAGGCCGACTTCCTCGGAAATGACCTTGCCGCCGGTCAGGATGGCGATGTCTTCCAGCATGGCCTTGCGGCGATCACCGAAACCGGGCGCCTTGACGGCGGCGACCTTGACGATGCCGCGGATGTTGTTCACCACGAGCGTAGCCAGGGCCTCGCCTTCGACGTCCTCGGAGATCAGCAGCAGCGACTTGCCGCTCTTGGCCACACCTTCCAGCACCGGCAGGAGATCCCGTACGTTGGAGATCTTCTTGTCGTGGAGCAGGATGTAGGGATCCTCGAGCTCGACGCTCATGCTCTGCTGGTCGTTGATGAAGTACGGCGACAGGTAGCCGCGATCGAACTGCATGCCTTCCACGACGTCCAGTTCGTTCTCGAGGGAGGTACCTTCCTCGACGGTGATGACGCCTTCCTTGCCTACCTTGTTCATCGCGTCGGCGATGATGGTGCCAACCGACTCGTCGGAGTTGGCGGAAATGGTCCCGACCTGGGCGATCGCCTTGTCCGTATCGCAGGGCTTGGAGATCTCCTTCAGGTGCTCGACGGCGGCGACGACGGCCTTGTCGATGCCCCGCTTCAGGTCCATCGGGTTCATGCCGGCAGCAACGGCCTTCTGGCCTTCGCGCAGCATGGCCTGGGCCAGCACCGTGGCGGTGGTGGTTCCGTCACCGGCCACGTCGGAGGTCTGGGAAGCAACTTCCTTGACCATCTGCGCGCCCATGTTCTCGAACTTGCCTTCCAGTTCGATCTCCTTGGCCACGGACACGCCGTCCTTGGTGACCGTCGGGGCGCCGAAGCTCTTCTCCAGCACGACGTTACGGCCTTTCGGGCCGAGGGTCACCTTGACCGCGTCGGCCAGGATGTTGACACCCTTCATCATTCGCGCCCGGGCGTCTTCGGAAAAACGGACTTCTTTAGCACTCATTGGATATTCCTCTTCAATCTGAATTCAGTTTCTGACTTGGAGAGATCGCCTGGGCTTCAGCCCTCGATGACCGCCATCACGTCGTCTTCGCGCATGACCAGCAGCTCTTCACCGTCGATCTTGACTTCGGTGCCCGAGTACTTGCCGAACAGCACCTTGTCGCCGATTTTCAGATTGAGCGGCCGAACGTCGCCGTTCTCGAGCAGCTTGCCGTCGCCCACGGCCAGCACTTCTCCCTTGATCGGCTTCTCGGTTGCCGAGTCCGGGATGACGATGCCGCCGGGAGAGGTCCGCTCTTCCTCCATACGCTTTACGATCACTCGATCATGCAAAGGACGCAGTTTCATCTGTGTAGCTCCTCCAGTAGGTGGTTTTGATTTCAACCCGGGCCGTTGCCTCCTCTCCGCAGCCGGAAAGGCCCTGCTCTACGCCCAGGTGTTCGGGATTCATGCGTTGTTAGCACTCTACCTCAACGAGTGCTGACATAAGATCGTTCAAAAGGATTTCAAGGGGATGAAATGCAAACAGGTGACGACGAACGTCGCCACGGGAAAGAATTGAGGCCCGGCGGCGCCGAATTCAACCGGCGCCGCCGAAGCGGGGAGAGCGTCAGCCGGTGCGCATGCGCTGCTTGAGGGCTTCGAGTTCCGCGTCCGCGTCGGCGTCCGTGTCGTCCTCGGTCCCGCCCGAACGCTCACGCTCGGTCGCGGCCGCAGCCGCGTCGTCGGTGTCGCCGTCCGGAGCCGACACGTCCGGGGAGGCTGCGGCTCCAGACGGCTCGTCACCCA
>JAWVZU010000214.1:0-6857 GCA_033722075.1 Lysobacterales bacterium | reverse complement strand
CAGGCCCGCCACGTTGGCCTCGCTGCGCATCCGGTCCAGGTCCTGAAGCAGCGCGTCCAGAGGTGTCGTCCCGGCAGCAGCGGTGCCGAGTCCCGCACACAGGAGGAGGATGGATCTAATAGAGCTGATAGGCGTAGACCAGAACCGCGGACAGCGCCAGCCACATGATGATCATCAGCGGCACGCCGACCTTCACGAAATCGTTGAACTTGTACCCGCCTGCATTCATCACCAGGAGGTTGGTCTGATAGCCCATAGGCGTGGCAAAGCTGAGGCTTGCACCGAACAGGACCGCCAGGACGAACGGCTCGACGGGGAGGCCCAGGCGGGTGGCGATCTGGATCGCGATCGGTGTGCCGATCACTGCTGCCGCGTTGTTCGAGACCACGTTGGTCAGGGCCGCCATGAGGAGAATCAACGCGGCGATCGCGACGCTCGGCGGTGTTCCGAAGGTGGCGGCAAGGAAGGCCTGGGCAAGAAAATCGGCGCCGCCGGTCCGCGACAGCGCTGCCCCGAGTGCCAGGCTGGCCACGACGATCAGGATGACCTGGGCGGACAGGGCGTTAGTGGCGTCTCTCCAGGACAGACATCCGGTGAGCAGCAACGCCATCACGCCGGCCACGGCGCTGACTTCGATGGGCAGGATATTGAAGGCGGCGAGCCCGACGACCGCGATCAGGGTGCCCAGGGCGACGGGCGCCTTCTTCGTGTGAGGCAGATCGACACTGCCGTCCAGCACCAGGAAATCACCGCTGTTCTTCGCCCGGGTGAGATCCTCGGCCGTCGACTGGACCAGCAGCACGTCGCCGTGCTGGAGAATGAGCCGGTCCAGGCTGGGGCCGCGGCTGCGCTGGGACTGTCCCCGGTGCAGGGCGAGAAAACGCATTCCGTAGCGACTCTGCAGTCGCGCATCGATGACCCGTGTGCCGATCAGGCTGGACCCGGCCGTGACGGCCACCTCTGCGAGCTGCTGGCCACTTGTCTGCAGCGGATGGGCGTCATCCACCGGGTTGTCCCCCGAATACAGCACGCCCCCGAGGCTGCGTGCGAATTCACGCAAGCGGTCCGGCGTATCCGAGGTCGTCAACCGATCCCCGGCGCGGAGTTCGACGTCGGGGAGCGGAGTCACGAACACGTTTGTGCCACGCTGGATCTTTTCCACCCGCAGCGCCCCCTCGGTGCGCTCGATGGCGGTGGCGAGCACTTCGCCGCGGACCGAGGATGTCTCATCCAATACGATCTGCGCGGTGAAGACGCGCGACGACGTATCAGCGATGGGCGGGCGCCGGTCCGGGAGCATTCGCGGCGCGATGAGCCACAGATAGACTATGGCGATCGACCCCGCGAGCGCTGCCGGGAGCATGAAATCGAACATGTTGAAGGGGGCGACGCCCATGTCCTCGGCCACGGTCACCACCAGCAGGTTCGTGGAGGTTCCGATGGTTGTGGTCATGCCGCCGATCAGGCTCGCCAGCCCCATCGGCAGAAGGGCCCCTGCCGGTGACTCGTTGTTGCGGACGGCGACCCCGACGAGCAGGGGCAGCATCAGGACCACGATCGGCGTGTTGTTGATGAACGCGCTGAGCGCGGCGGTGATTATCAAGGTGGCCAAGAGGGAAATCATTGGCACCTTGCGCCACAGACGGGCGAGGATGCGCCCTACCGGCTCCAGTGCGCCGGTGCGAACCAGGGCTCGGCCGACGATCATCAGGGCGCAGACGGCGACCAGTGCCTTGTGCCCGAAGCCGTAGTAGAACTCTGCGGTGCTGATGCCCGGATAGGGGAATACCTGGAATCCGATGGTCAGCACGACCAGGATGACCAGGCTGGACGTTTCCAGCGGTATGCGCTCCCGGGTAAACAGGAACAGCGCGAGGCCGGTCATCAGGAGAACCGCGATCGCGTGGGGGTCGGGCATGGAGACGTCCATCGCCGAGATGATACGCAAAACCCCCGACGCTGTCCGTCAACGGACCGCCGGCCGCGCAGCTGCTGTCGGGATCAACCCTGATTGGACCGGGCCAGCGACTCGCCCTGGCCGTCGCCATCGCGACGATGTTGGCTGCGGTTGCGCACGCGATCGACCAGGAACCGCTCGATCGGCATGGCGTGACCGAAACCATGGCCCTGGGCATAGTCGACGCCGATCTCGCGCAGGATGTCGGCGATTGCCATGCTGTCGACGTACTCGGCGATGGTCTCCTTGCCCATGACATGTCCGATCTCGTTGATCGAGCGAACCATGGCCCGGTCGACGGGATTGTCGACCATGTCGCGGACGAAGGCGCCATCGATCTTGAGGTAGTCGACCTGGAGTGCCCGCAGATAGCCGAAGGACGACAGTCCCGAACCGAAATCATCCAGCGAGAAGCGACACCCCTGGGCGCGCAACCGATCAATGAACAACATGGCGTGACTGAGATCACCGATCGCGGCCGTCTCGGTGATCTCGAAACAGAGCTTGCGTGCCGGTACCGCGGACCCGGCGACCATGTCGCACAGATAGTCCAGGAAACCGCCATCACCCAGCGACGGGCCGGACAGGTTGATCGAACAGGTCTCGATATGGTGGATGACATCGGCGTTGCGGGCGAGCTTGTTGAGCGTGGTCCGGATGACCCAGCGATCGAGCCGGGGCATGAGCTTGAAGCGCTCAGCGGCGGGGATGAACGTCGCGGGCAGGAGCAGTTTGCCGTTCTCGTCCCGTAATCGGACCAGGACCTCGAAATGGACCCGTCGATCGGTGTGCTTGCGCAGGGCCACGATTTCCTGGCAATGCACTTCGAACAGCTGGTTCTCCAGTGCGTCGGTGATCTTGACCGCCCACTGCATGGCGCTCGAGTGGCGGCTCGTATCGTCAGCGTCCGGCGTGGCCATCATGACCCGGTTGCCGCCCATCTCCTTGGCATCGAAACAGGCCGCGTCGGCATCCGCCAGCAGCCGGGTAAAGCCTTCCGAGTGGCGCCCGATGGGGGCCAGGCCGCAGCTGGCGCTGAAAGTGAATATGTGGCGCCGCCACACAAAGCGGAACTCGTCGATCAGCGAGGTCAGTCGGCGGGCCCGGTCCCGGGCCTGCTCCGGATCGCAATCGAGGAACAGGATGCCGAACTCGTCACCGCCCAGTCGCGCCATATAGTCTCCATTCAGGAGGTTGCTGCGCAGGACGTGGGCGATCTGCTTGAGCAGTTCATCGCCGGCGGTGTGGCCGCAGGTGTCGTTGACCACCTTGAAGTTGTCGAGGTCGAAGTAGCAAATCGCACCGCTACGACCGGTCCGCTGGGCGTCGTCCAGGAACTGCCGCACGACGTCTTCGAAAGCATTGCGATTGGCCAGACCGGTCAGGTGGTCATGATTGGCGCGATAGTTCAGCTGATTCGCGTAGTAGCGGCTCTGGTGGGCGGCGGCGGAGACCAGGAGCGGCAGGATGCCAAGGCTGGAAATGAACAGCAGCAGGATGGAGCTTTCAAGTGCCCCTTGCGGCGGAGTAAATCCCGCTACCCCGCGACCGATGAAGGTCACGATCGCAAGCGTGATCACCAGGACAGCCAGCGTGGTGAACAGGTGGTCGAAGCGCAGGGCGCTCCACCCGAGAAACGTCAGCGGAAGGAAGGTCACCGCGAGGGCATAGTCCGGACTCCGTTCGCTCAGCCAGACCCACAGGAATGCGGAGACGATGATCCCGATGATCCAGACGACCTTCTCCCCGAGCCGGTGAAAGGCTTCGTCCTGGCGAAGAGAATCGACGTTCTGGGCAACCCGACCGATGGACAGCAGTGCGGGACTGCAGATGATGACGCCGAACAAGTCGCCCAGGAACCACTGCCAAGCAATGGTCGCGAACGACGCATTTTCCACCAGGCCGGAGTGGAGCGTGCCCGCGGCACCGATCAGCGCCGCGACGGTGGAGAGCACGACCCCCCCGAGGGCCATGGCCATGCCGTTGCGTACGCGGATCAGAATCAGGTTCTGCGGCCAGAAACGACGCAGGGCCGCAACCGCGCAGATGGGCCCAAGCAGGTTGGATGCGAACCCGTAGGCGAGAAACAGGAGCGGCAGTTCGATGCTGAAGGCATGCCCGATGATGAAACCGACCGCCACGGTAGGCCAGGCCTTGATGCCGCCGAGGAGAAGGCAGGCGAAGGCAATGCCGGCCGGCGGCCAGATCGGTGCCAGGGTGAAGTCCGGACTGCTGATCAGCAGGTTGGAGAAGACCACGCCAAGCGCATACAACAGGGCGAAGCCGCCGTGGAAAACGACAGGTTGCCACTGGATGCGTTTTGTAGTGTTAGCCGCCATACGGTTGATGAACGGGCATTTCCCGCAACGTAGCAGTGTACGCTGAAGTTGCGCAGATTCCGTCAAGCTTGAGTCTAATCTCGAACAAGCGCCAATTGCCAGTCGTGGGACGCTTTAATCCCAACGACTTCAATAATCTAGTAAGATGACGGTACTGTGCGGATCGACCGTCTAAAGACCCAGATGCCAACCCCGGAACGGGCGCTGCCGGGCCGGACTGACGCGATGCCGGTCTCCAAGCGGCACTTCGTCCTCGGCAATGCGCTGGTGCCCCCTTTCCCCGAGCATTTGAGTTCCGCCATGTTCGGCATGGGGTGTTTTTGGGGTGCCGAACAGCATTTCTGGGATCTGCAGGGGGTCTACTCGACGCATGTGGGCTACGCGGGAGGGTTCACCCCCAACGCGACCTACCAGGAAGTGTGCACCGGACTGACCGGTCACGCGGAAACGGTTCGGGTCATCTACGACCCGGAGGCCCTCGGGTTCTCCGAACTGCTGCGGGTCTTCTGGGAGAACCATGATCCCACCCAGGGCATGCGCCAGGGAAATGACCAGGGCACGCAATACCGTTCCTGCATCTTTGCGATCGACGAGCCGCAGCTGTCCCTGGCGCGGCGCTCGCGCGAGCAGTACCAGGCGGCGCTTCACTCTGCAGGGCTGGGTACGATCACGACTGAAATCCAGGCGCTGGAGACGTTCTACTACGCGGAGAACTACCACCAGCAATACCTCGCGAAGAATCCGGCCGGCTACTGCGGGCTGGCCGAGACCGGCGTGGTATTGGGCGAGCTGCAGGCCGGCTGAAAAAGATCAGGGTATCGATGAATTGCCCGGCAGGTAGCCGACGCCGGCCGCCACCTCTGGTTCAGGCTGTGGACCGGCCGGGCCAGTGGTTGGGCGAGTCCGTGGGCGCACCTACCTGGTTTCCGCGCGCCACCAGGCCTGGAACTCAGCGTAGCTGATGTAGCCGTCATGGTTGGCGTCTACCGAGCTGAACACGTCCTCCATGATCGGGCCCGAGCGGCGCAAGCCGAGCCGGGTCAGGAGAGCCCGGAACTCACCCCGATCGATTCTCCCGTCGCCGTCTGCATCGAACTCGGCAAATTCGTTCTTCAGGTCTGTTTCGGAATCCACGGGCGTATTGTCGTCAATGGTTGCGTTCGATGATGAAGCGGGCCAGGTGAGCGAGCAGGCGTGTATCGCCGGGGAGTGCTTCAAGCTCGGATAGACTCGAGTCGAGCAACTCGCCGGCCAGCGTCCGGCTTTCATTCAGGCCCAACAGCGCCGGAAAGGTTGGCTTGTTGAGCGCCTGGTCCGCGCCCCGGCGCTTGCCGATCAGCTCGGTTTCACCCTCGACGTCGAGGATGTCGTCCTTGATCTGAAACGCCAGACCGACGTTGTCCCCGTAACGTTTCAGGGCGTCGAGCTGTTCCGCCGGTGCTTCGGCAAGCAGACCCGGCATGGTGACCGCCGCGCTGATCAGGGCTCCGGTCTTCAGGGCATGCATATGCTTCAGCCCGGCCAGGTCCAGCGACGTGCCGACCGATTCCAGGTCGATGGCCTGGCCGCCGGCCATGCCTCGCGAGCCGCAGGCCTGGGCGAGCGCGGAGACCAGCAGTGCGCCCCGCCGGTCGTGGTCGATCTTCGCGAGGATCTCGAAGGCCAGCGCCTGCAGGGCATCGCCGGCGAGAATGGCGGTCGCCTCACCAAAGGCGATGTGGCAGGTGGGCTTGCCGCGCCGCATGTCATCGTCGTCCATGGCGGGCAGGTCGTCATGGATCAGCGAGTAGGCATGGATGAACTCCAGGGCGGCGGCGATGGGATCGATGATCGCCTCCGTGAGGCCCAGGGCCTCGCCGGCGCCATAGGCGAGCAGCGGACGCACCCGCTTGCCGCCGGCGGTGACCGAGTACGCCATCGCCTCGTGCAGGCGGCGCGGCTCGCTCGTTTGATCCGGCAGGCTGGTGTCGAGTACTCGATTGACGCGCTCGGTGAGCGCGGCCATGCGGCGGTCAGTCGGACTCGGGGTCGAAGGGCTCGGTGGCATCGCCCTGCTCGCTGCTGAGCAGCTGCTCTACGCGCAGCTTCGCTTCGTCCAGCGCCTGCTGGCAGGAGCGACTCAGCTGCATGCCGCGCTCGAAGTGCTGAAGTGACTGTTCCAGGGTCAGGTCGCCCTGTTCCATCCGTTCCACGAGGGTTTCGAGTTCGGTCAGAGCCTTCTCGAAATCCGGGGCTGGCGACTCTTTGTCGGTCATAGTCGGCGTAAGCTACCGAACCCCCTGACAAGCGTCAACCGCGACAACGAGGCGGACCCGGTAGTCCCTTTGGAGCGCCTCGAGATGCGCGCTGTGCCAGAACCTCCCGACGGCGATGAGTTCGTCGTCATGCCACAGCAGCGGGGTCCGCCGCCGCACCCACGGCGGGACCGAATGCTCCTGGAAGAGATTCTTGAGCGTCCGGTGCTGCTTGTATCCGACCGGGCGGATTCGTTCGCCACCGGTACGGAAGCCGACCTGCAGAGCCGGCCATGGCCCGGCCGGATCGCGCCCGGATTCAGGCTG
>JAWVZU010000213.1:0-7100 GCA_033722075.1 Lysobacterales bacterium | reverse complement strand
GAAGCTGATCTGCACCACGGGTTTTCGCGCCTCAGTAGCGGTAGTGCTCCGGCTTGTAAGGCCCTTCCACCGCGACGCCGATGTACTCCGCCTGCTCCGGCGTCAGCTCGGTGAGCTGGGCGCCGATCCGCTGGAGGTGCAATTGCGCCACCTTCTCGTCCAGGTGCTTGGGCAGCACGTAGACCTGGTTGTCGTACTGGTCGCGGTTCTGCCACAGCTCCATCTGGGCCAGCACCTGGTTGGTGAACGAGTTCGACATCACGAAGCTCGGATGGCCGGTTGCGCAACCGAGATTCACCAGCCGCCCCTCTGCGAGGAGGATGATGCGACGCTCGTCCGGCAGGATGATGTGATCGACCTGGGGCTTGATGTTCTCCCACTCGTACTGGCGCATGGACGCCACGTCGATCTCGTTGTCGAAGTGACCGATGTTGCACACGATGGCCTGGTGCTTCATGCGCAGCATGTGGTCATTGCGGATGACGTGGTAGTTGCCGGTCGCGGTAACGAAGATGTCGATCTTCTCGATCATGCCTTCCTCTTCCAGGTCCACTACCCGAAAACCTTCCATCGCTGCCTGCAGTGCGCAGATCGGATCGATCTCGGTCACCCACACGGTGGCGCCGAGGCCGCGCAGCGACTGTGCACAGCCCTTGCCCACATCGCCGTAGCCGCAGACCACTGCGATCTTGCCGGCGACCATCACGTCGGTAGCCCGCTTGATCCCGTCGACCAGCGACTCGCGGCAGCCGTAGAGGTTGTCGAACTTGGACTTGGTGACCGAGTCGTTGACGTTGATGGCGGCAAACGGCAGCTCGCCCTTCTGAGCCAGGCGATAGAGGCGATTGACCCCGGTGGTCGTTTCCTCGGTGACCCCCTGGATCTTCTTCAGCGCCTCTCCGTACCAACCCGGACGGCTGTCCAGGCGCTTGCGAATGGCGGCGAACAAGGCCCGCTCTTCGTCGCTGCCGGGGTTGTCCAGAACCGAGGCATCCTGCTCGGCCTTGGCGCCCAGGGTGACGACGAGGCTGGCGTCACCGCCGTCGTCGAGAATCATGTTGGCGGTGTCGCCGTTCGGCCATTCCAGGATGCGATGGGTGAATTCCCAGTACTCGTCGAGGGTTTCGCCCTTGTAGGCGAATACGGGGATACCCTTGTCGGCGATGGCCGCCGCGGCGTGATCCTGGGTGGAGAAAACGTTGCAGGAAGCCCAGCGGACCTCCGCGCCCAGCTCGACCAGCGTGTCGATGAGGACCGCCGTCTGGATGGTCATATGCAGGGATCCGGCGATGCGCGCGCCCTTGAGCGGTTGCTGGTCGCGATACTCCTCGCGCAGGGCCATCAGACCGGGCATCTCGGTCTCGGCGATGGCCATTTCCTTGTGACCCCAATTGGCCAGGCTCATGTCCGCGACATGGAAATCCTGTTGGGTCTCTTTTGCTTCAGCGATAGCGTTCATTGAACTACTCTCCGTTCGTTGTCCGCGAGCGCCGTTCGTGAATCGGACGTTCGTCGAGCCTGGTCCGGCAATCCGGATTGCAGCGCTCCTCGACGATCGTTTGAATCATAGGAATTCGACTTCAAGAATTCGTTACAGTCCGGCCTCGGACCGGAGCAGATCGGCCTTGTCGGTGCGCTCCCAGCTGAAAGCGCCGGTCGCCGGATCGTAATCCCGCCCGAAGTGGCCGTAGCTGGCAGTTTGCCGGTAGATCGGGCGAATCAGGTCGAGCATCTTGATCAGCCCGTAGGGCCGCAGGTCGAAGTGCTCCCGAACCAATTGCTCGATCCGCGCCGGCTCGACCGTGGCGGTACCGAAGGTCTCGATCGAGACCGACGTGGGCTCTGCGACGCCGATGGCATAGGAAACCTGGATTTCGCAGCGCTCGGCCAGGCCGGCGGCGACCACGTTCTTGGCCACATAGCGGGCCGCGTAGGTGGCCGAACGGTCGACCTTGGACGGGTCCTTGCCGGAAAACGCGCCTCCGCCGTGGCGGGCCATGCCGCCGTAGGTGTCCACGATGATCTTGCGGCCGGTAAGACCACAATCGCCGACCGGGCCGCCGATGACGAACTTTCCGGTCGGGTTGATGTGATATCGGGTGTCCGCAGTCAGCCAGTCAGCGGGCAGCACCGGCTTGATGATCTCTTCCATCACGCCTTCGGTCAGGTCGGCCTGACTCACATCGGGGTCATGCTGGGTGGAAAGCACCACGGCGTTGATGGCTACCGGCTTGCCGTCCTCATAGCGCAGGGTCACCTGGCTCTTCGCGTCGGGTCGCAGCCAGGGCAGGGGAGAATCCTCCATGCGCCGCACCTCGGCCTGGCGTTCGACCAGGCGGTGCGAGAAGTGGATCGGCGCCGGCATGAGCTGGGTGGTTTCGTTGGTCGCGTAACCGAACATCAGGCCCTGGTCGCCGGCGCCCTGTTCCTCGGGATGGGCCCGGTCCACACCCTGGGCGATGTCCGGAGACTGCTTGCCGATGATGTTGACGACGCCGCAGGAGCTGCCGTCATAGCCGACTTCCGAGGAGGTGTAGCCGATTTCGTTGATCACGCGGCGAACCAGCTCCTCCAGGTCGATCCATGCCCTGGTCGAGATCTCGCCGCCGATGATCGCCACGCCGGTCTTGACCATGGTTTCGCAGGCGACTCGGGCCCGGGTATCCTCGGCGAGGATGGCATCCAGGATGGCATCCGAAATCTGATCGGCAACCTTGTCCGGATGCCCCTCCGAGACCGACTCGGAAGTAAAAAGATGACTGCTCATGCGCCGATATATCTCTCGTTGCGAATAAAGAGATATATGTTAGCCGGTTCGGCGACCTCTGTACAACCGCGAGGCACCATCAAATGTTGAATGACCTGCTGATTCTCGACCTTTCACGCATCCTCGCGGGCCCCTGGGCCACCCAGTTGCTGGCGGATCTCGGGGCGCGGGTGATCAAGATCGAGCGACCGGAAAAGGGCGATGACACGCGAGCCTGGGGCCCTCCCTACCGTCGCACCCCAGACGGCAAAGAGGCCGAGTCGGCCTACTATCTGGCGACCAACCGGGGCAAGGAATCGGTTACCGTCGACCTCGGCGATCCGCGTGGCCAGGAAATCGTCCGCCGCCTCGTGCGCGATGCCGATGTGCTTGTCGAGAATTTCCGGGCCGGCCGGCTGACCGGCTACGGCCTCGGCTATGACGACCTCGCAGCGGCCAATCCCGGCCTGATCTATTGCTCGATCACCGGCTTCGGCCAGTCCGGGCCGCTGGCCGGACGCAGCGGCTATGACGCCATGATCCAGGCCATGGGTGGGCTGATGAGCATTACCGGACAACCCGATGGGCCGCCGCAGAAGGTCGGCGTTGCCGTATCCGATCTGATGACCGGCATGTATGCCGTTGCGGCGATCCTGGCGGCGGTAAACGAGCGCCACCGGACCGGCCGGGGGCGCCACCTGGACGTGGCGCTGTTCGATTGTCAGCTGGGGTGGCTGGCGAACCAGGCCATGAACTATTTCGTCGGCGGCGACAGTCCGGGTCGCCTGGGCAGCGCGCACCCCAATATCGTCCCGTACCAGAATTTCCAGTGCGCCGACGGCTGGCTGACCATTGCGATCGGGACGGACAGCCAGTTTGCCGCCTGGTGCCGCGGCGCCGGGGTCCCTGAGTGGGCCGATGATGGGCGATTTGCCACCAACGCCGCGCGAGTCGCTCATCGCACGGAGCTGATATCGCGGATGGAAGCATTGATTCGGGATCGGGATCGGGCCTACTGGCAATCGCTCTGCGACGATGCGGGCATTCCCTGTGGACCCGTCAATACGGTGGCCGAGGCGTTCGACGAGCCGCAGGCGCTGGCGCGAGGCATGGTGGAGCGTTGGACGTTTCCCGACGGTGGGGACGTCGATGCGCCGGCGAACCCGTTACGCGAGGCTCGGGGTTCGACTCGCCCGCCGGCGCTCGGCGAGCAGACGCGCGACGTGCTGGAGGAGCTGGGCTTTTCCAGCTCGGAGATCGGCGCCTTGCGGAGCGCCGGCGTAGTGTGACGGCTAGCGCCCGACGCCGCAGACAAAGCCCAGCGGGTCGGCATCAGTGGGTCGAGTTTCGCAGCCGGCGGGATAGCCGTTTTCAGCCCACCAGGCGGGGAGCCCCAGCTTGCGAGCGATGCGCTCGAAGTCCGGGTGAGTTCGCAGCTCCGGCAGATCCGCATTCCAGGCGTAGAAGAAGATGTCCTGATTGTGGGGCAGGTTTTCTTCGATAAGCGCCAGGGCCTCGTCAACGGCTCCCAGCGCCATGAGATACATCAGGCGTAAGTGTGAGTAGCCAGGCTCCGCGGCGGGACTGAGGATCGTGGCAATCGCCTGTTCGCGGCCTGCTCCCAGGGCAGCCTCGGGCAATACGTTTGCGACCCAGGCGTCCAACTCGGAAGGCGGGAGTGCCAGGTGAAATAATGCCTTGGCACCGGCTCGGTCGCCGTTGTGATAGCGGATGTAGCTCAGCAGGCCCTGCATGGGCAGCAATTCCCGCGAAATGCCATCTTCGGCATAGACCAGGGCCCGCTCGGTGTCACCCTGCAATTCCGCAAGCACCGTTGAGTAGACGATAAGCAGGGGCGAGAGGGGGTCCAACCTGCGGGCCTGCAACAGGCGGGCCTCGGCCGCGGCCAGGTCGCCGGTCGTGGCCAGCGCCATGCCGAGCCAGAGATGCGCCGTACTGTTGCTGGGTTCCAGCTCGATGGCGCGCTCCAGCCTGGAGACTCGCTCTGCCGTATCGGTAGCCAGCGTCCCAAGGACGGCGTGAGGCATGGACAGGGACGGATCCAGCGCGAGCGCCCGGCGGGCGAACTCGATCGCTTTCCGAATCGGCTCCAGGTCCGATCGCACATTGAAATAGCCGGCATAAACAGCATGCACCGAGGCCAGGCCGGCCAGTGCTTCGGCAAATTCGGGCTCCAGTTCCAGCGCCTCGTGGAAATGGACAATGGCCTCGTCGAGAACGGCCTGGGACCCGGCCATCCGGCTGTTGAAAGCCTGGCGACCAAGCAGATAGGCCTCATAGGCTGCGAGGTTGTCGGTCGGGCGACGGGCCAGCCGATCAGCTTCGGCGCGGGTAAATTCGGCACGCATGGCACTGACCACCGCGCGGGCGATTTCGCTCTGGATGGCAAACAGGTTTTCGACGGAAATGGCCCGGTCGTAGGTTTCCCCCCACAGATTCGTATCGCTGGCCGCGTCGATGAGCTGGACCGTTATTCGCACCTGTTCGCCGGCCCGTTGAACGCTGCCCTGCAGAAACGAATCCACGCCCAGTTCGCTCGCAATCTCGTTGATCGGCAGCTCCGAGTCCCGGTAGCGCAGGACCGAAGAACGCGAAATCACCCGCAGCGCGGACACGCCCGCAAGCTGGGTGATCAGCTGGTCGTGGAAGCCGTCCACGAAATAGCTGTCTTCGGGTCGATTGCTCCAGTTGGCGAGCGGCATGACGGCGATGCCGACCGGACCCTTGGGCGCCTGCACGGGAGCGGGAGCGGCCAGCCGGTCAGATTCGCCGGGCGGTCTGAGTGCAAGCCAACCGGCCAAACCAAGCAGCGTCGTTAGGAGAACGACACCGATCAGAGCAAACCGCAGCCTTTGGCCGGTCATCGTTTGCGGCGTGTCTGCGCGCGTTGCGTCCAGGGGCGCGGCGGCGGTGATGTCGGCCGCGGGTACGGGAACTTTTTGTTCGATGTCGTCCAATGCCCGGCGCAATGTCCGGCAGTCGGCGAAACGGTCCGCTGGGTTCTTGGCCAGCAGGCGATCAAGGATCGGCTGGTACCTGGCATGTTCCCGGGGCAGTTGCGGGACCGCTTCGCGGATGTGGGCCAGGCGGATCTCATCCGGTGAGGCGGCCTGGAAGGGCGGCTGACCGGTGAGCATCTCATAGAACACCACGCCAAGCGCGTAGAGGTCGGAGCGCCGATCGATATCCAGACCGCGCACCTGCTCCGGGCTCATGTAAGTTGGGGTACCGGTCGAGAGGCCGGCGAGGGTCAGTTCGCTGGCCTGGCCCGCCAGCTTGGCGATGCCGAAATCGACCAGTACCGGCGAGCCGGCGCTGCTGAAAAGGACATTAGAGGGTTTGATATCCCGGTGGACATAGCCCTGATCGTGAATATGGTCCAGTGCCTCTCCGAGGGTCCGGACTATGGCCGCCGCCTCGTCGCCTCCCATTCCCGCGCGTATACGGTCTTCCAGGTCACCACCAGGCAGGAGTTGCATGGCGAGGTAGTAGTGATCGTCGACGATCCCGCACTCGTAGACGTGCGCCAGGTTCGGATGGTCGAAGCGGGCAGCCGTTTCACCCTCCTGCTTCAGGTGTTTCAGCACCGCCGGGGGGAGCTGGGGATTCGGCGCGACGATCTTGATCGCCACCGCCCGCCGCGGGCTCAACTGCTCGCCGCGATAGACAAGCCCCATGCCGCCGCGACCAATGATCTCGTCAAGACGAAAATTGCGCAGTTCTATCGGTGGCTCGAGCTGATTTTCGTCGGACACGGCGATTGATTATCCGGGCAAAGTGGCAATGGTACCGGAACACCTTTTGGAATATTCAGGAACGCCACGTGACTGGCCCGTCGATATCAGTGGTACGCACTTGCCGGACTCGTCGAAGGCTTTGTTGCCGCCGTTCCGGCCCGGACCATGAAAATCGGAATCCACGGTCTATACTGAATCGATGGGTTGGGTTGATTCGTAGGGGTAGATCTTGATGGGCATGAGTGCATTCCGCTTCGTCGCTTCGAGGCGACTTCAGTTCTTGCCTGCCGACCTGGGTCCGTTCGCGTGCCCGTTGGCCAGTTTGTTACTCCTGGGCGCCTTGCTCCTCGGGGCGCGGCCGGCGATCGCGGCGGAGATCATGGTCTCGGCCGGAGACAACACACTTCAAAATGCCATCAACAGTGCGAGCGCTGGGGATACGCTGCTGCTTGCCGACGGGTTTTACACCAATGGCGGGACCAGCACGCCGACGGGTAACGACATTGAAATCACCAAGGCACTGACGATCCGCGCCGCCTCCAAGGCAGCAAACCCGACGATCAGCAATGAACTGCGCGTCCAGGCCAGCCCGGTCG
>JAWVZU010000212.1:0-7148 GCA_033722075.1 Lysobacterales bacterium | reverse complement strand
CGAACCGTGGAGTCGCGCGGCCCAGGGATTTACGCTACGTTCACGGGCGCACTACCCGATTTGCGGGATGCTTCAACGTCGCGGAGAAGACGACCAGAGTTTCAGGACAGGAGGATCGACATGGCAAGCTACACGCCACCGAAAGTATGGAACTGGGATCAGGACAGCGGCGGTAAATTCGCCAGTATCAACCGGCCGGTAGCCGGTGCAACCCATGAGAAGGAACTGCCGATAGGCGAGCACCCGTTGCAGCTCTATTCACTGGCGACTCCCAACGGAGTCAAGGTCACTCTGATGCTGGAAGAACTCCTCGAGGAAGGTCACGACGCCGAGTACGACGCGTGGCTGATCGACATCGGCGAAGGCGACCAGTTCGGCAGCGGGTTTGTCGCGATCAATCCCAACTCGAAGATACCGGCGCTGATGGACCGCGGCACCACGCCACCCACGCGAGTCTTCGAATCCGGATCGATCCTGCTCTACCTGGCCGAGAAGTTCGGCGGTTTCCTGCCGAAAGAACACGCCGCCCGCACCGAGACCTTGAACTGGCTGTTCTGGCAGATGGGTGCCGGGCCCTACCTTGGCGGCGGTTTCGGACATTTCTATGCCTATGCTCCCGAAAAGCTCGAATACCCGATCAACCGCTTCGCCATGGAAGTCAAGCGCCAGCTGGATGTGCTGGACCGGAACCTGGCCGAGCGCGAATACATGAGCGGGGACCAGTACACGATTGCGGACATGGCCATCTGGCCATGGTACGGCGCCATGGTGCGCGGTTTGCTTTATGACGCTGGAGAGTTTCTGCAGGTCCACGAGTACGAACACGTCGTGCGTTGGGCCAAGCAGATTGCGGAGCGTCCCGCAGCAAAGCGGGGCCGCATGGTCAACCGGACCTGGGGCGATCCGGAAGAACAGCTGCACGAACGGCACGATGCGAGCGATTTCGAAGAACGCACCCAGGATCGGCTCGAGAAAGCCTGATTCTTCAAATGCCCGGTGCCTCGTCAGGCCTCGAGCACACTCCCGCCGGGACGACGATCCGGATTCAGCCGGTAATGTCCGAGCACCCGCTCGTTCCCGACGTCGATGACGATGACAAGGTAGCCGTTTCGCTCATGGGTCGGAATCAGTACATGCTGAAAGGTATTGGGCGCATTGCAATAGACCCGCTTCACGTCCCATTTGGCGGTATCCTGGTCTGCATACTCCTGCTCCAGGACCGCGTCGGCATAGGGCCATATATCCAGCTCGACCGCCGCTCCGGGAATGCGGGTCATGTCCCGCATCGGTTCCTCGACCGTCGCCTCGAATTCCTCGGCGGTCAGCAACCGGGTTGAAAGCTCGTTCTCGGGCATGGCCCGAGTATAGCCCGGATATTGCGCTGCTTATTGCCGGCTGAAACTTGCCGAAGCAGCTCGGAAAACACACCATTCACGGCGACCAGTGGATATTGCCGTCTTCCGAATTCAGAAGCCCGTATGCACTTCGCTTCCGCCGCCCTGCAACCCCTGACACTATGGCTCGCCGCCATTGTGGTATTGCCGCTGCTGGTGCTGGGTGCCGCGCGGGCGCCCTGGCGTCTCGTGCTGGCCCGATCCGAACGCCAGCATCTGATGCTCGGTGCGCTGGTCGTCCTTCCGGCGCTGTGGACCATGGCGGTGCCCCTCGATAGCGGCATCCGACTGCACCTGCTGTACATGACGACCGTGACCCTCATCTTCGGCTGGTCGCTGGCGGTCGTGATCGGCTCGCTCGCGCAACTCGGGCTGGTGCTGATCAACCAGGCCGAATTGCTCAGCCTGCCGGTCAACGTCCTGATCGACGTGGTAATCCCAGTCACCGTCACCCATTCAATCCTGGCGCTGTGCGAGCGTTTTCGCTACCGGAACCTCTTCGTCTACCTGTTCGGGCCGGCCTTCGCGGGCGCCGTCCTGGCGGCTCTCGCCAGCGTTGCCGTCGGCTGGCTGCTGATTCGCAGCAGCGCCACGCCCGAACTCAATCCCGCCATCCTTCCGTTGCTGGTGTTCCCCGAAGGATTTCTCAACGGAACGCTCATCACCGCATTTGCCGTTTTCAGACCCAACCTCCTGCGCACCTACGACGAGGCTCGTCTGATCGGCCCGCCCGGCTGATCTCGGTCAAAGTGCACTGGTCTTCGGCATTGCCGTCGGACGTTCCTTCTGACAAAGAAAAGCCCCGCTCGTGCGGGGCTTGAAGGAAAACAGGGCGGTCAGGCTGCCTCGTCGACCGACTCGGAGATTGCATCCCGGAGCGCCTTTCCGAGGGCTTCAGCGGAAGCCGGGTTTTGACCCGTGACAAGCCGGTCGTCGACCGACACGGACTGCTCGAAGTTGGGCGCCGGGCGCAGATTGGCCCCATGTTCGGCAAGCCTGGAAGCCAGCAGGAAAGGAACGATTTCGTCCTTTTCCACCGCCCGCTCCTCGTCATCGGTAAATACGGATACGTCCTTGCCATCGACGAGCCAGCTGCCGTCGGTGAGCGTCACGTTGACCAGGCCCGCCGGCCCATGGCAGATGGCGCCGACCACCTTGCCGGACTCGTAGAATTCCCGGACCAGCTCCTGGACCTCCGAATTATCGGGCAAGTCCCACATCGTGCCGTGGCCGCCGGGGAAATACACCGCGTCATAGTCGTCGGCGTCCAGCTGGCCGACAGCGTGTGGATGGTCGATCTGATCCTTGATGACCGGATCTTCCAGAAACGCCCGGTTGGCCGAATCCTCGAGATCGTAGCTCCCCGGATCGATCGGCGCCTTGCCGCCGGTCGGCGTGGCCAGGTCGGTCTCGAAACCGGCCGCCTTCAGCACCTGCCAGGGCCGGGCCGCCTCGGCAAGATGAAAACCTGTTTTCTCGGCGCTCTGATCGGATGGACTACCGAGTCTATCGTGACCGGTCAGAACGAATAGTACGCGCTTATTCATGTTGACCTCATGGTTTGAATTCATGAGGAAACAATAACTTACGTGGCGTCCAGATCGCGTGATCGAAAATGGCCGATCGCTTCCAGCCGCTGCGTAAAGCTTTGTAAAGCTCCCGAAACCGGTCAACGACCGTGCCCGTGCCACGTTTTCTGCAGTGCCAATACCGGCAAACAGGAGAATGACATGGAACGCAAGAAAGTGACTGCCGCCCTGGCGATCGCCCTGGCCGTAAGCACGACTCTGGCCGTCGCCCAGAACCAGCGCGGACCGGCCAATCATCGCCCGCCTTCCTCTGCAGGCATCGTCGAGCGACTCGACGTCAACGGCGACGGCGTGATCGACTTCGACGAATTCGTCGAGGCGAAACTGGTGCGTGCCGAAAACCGCTTCAATCGACGCGACCGCGACGGCGACGGTCTGTTGACCGCAGCCGATTTCGAGGACCGGCCGGAGCCGCCAGACGACATCGACCGTGCCGAGCTTCGGGTCTGCGTTGCCGAGGCCCTCGGGATCGATCCCCCGGAGCCGCCGGAACCCGGCGCCCGCTTTGCGAACGCCGACCTTGATGGGAACGGCGCGATCGATATCGGCGAGGCGCTGCTCGCCGCCGAAGAGCGGGCTGCCGAGCGATTCAGCGTCCTCGATGAAAACGGTGACGGCGTCTTGGACGAGGACGAAATCCAGGCCGGTCTGCAGCGGGCTGCCAACCTCCGCCAGATCCGCCGTGAGTGCCGCGAGGCACAGCAGGACGTCGCCGACATCCTCGATTGACGGGAGTCTGCGATCACCCACGGGGCCGGGTTGACCGGCCCCGCCCCTTCATGCCCCAGTGCCAGGCCTTGATCAGGGGCCGACCGGACAGAGAAAAGAAGTCGACCTGCTCCTGCGGCAACGTCAGGATCGCACAGGCGTGGTTGAACACGGTGCTGCCCGGGTTGACGACCAGCGTCTGCCCCAGCCGCTCGGCAAAGACCTGGTGCGTGTGACCGACGATCAGCACATCGGCCTTGAGGTCGCTCAGGCGGTCGGTCCATTCATCAACCCGCTCGGGAATCAGCCGGCCCTGCTCGTCCAGGAGCACGATGCCCTCCCTATCGGATCGCGGCGGACTCGCGTGGACGACCTGGATCGTGCAGCCCTCGAGTTGCAATTCGAGGGTGCGCGGCAGGCTTTCGAGATAGGCCGGCCCCTGCTCACGGGAAACCTGCCAGCGATCGTGATTGCCGCTGATCGCAGCGCAACCGGCGTCCGACAATAGCGCAATTGTCTCCTCCAACCGGTCTCCATAGCCCGCAATATCACCGGCACAGACCACCCGGTCACAACCTTCGCGACGGAAGATGGCGAGCGCCTCCGCAACCGGCTCCGGCGTTGCATGAACGTCGCTGATGAGACCGATTCTGCTCACTTGGTCCTCCTCGGCTCCCCTCTGCCGGTCATTGTCCGGCAATAGACCGGCAGGGTGAAGGCGAGCCCGTTCATCCCGCGCACGGACCCTGATAGAGTGAGAAGTCTGCTCAAGACTGCAAGGCAGATTTCCATGTTCGGCCCCGGCTTTCCTGCAACTCTCGTCCTGATCTGGATCTCCGGCACAACCCCCACGCCCGATGCGCTGGACGTCTGTGTCCAGTGCCACGGGTCCGACGGGATGGGAAAAGGCATTCCCCAGGTCCCCATCATTGCGGGTATCCCGGCCGAGCATATCGAGGAGGCGATCTTTGCCTACGTCGACGGTGCGCGGCAGTGCGTCCAGTATGAGGAAATGTGCCAGGCCGTCGGCAAGTTGAGCGAAGACGAAGTGTTCGCCCTTGCCGACTACTACTCGTCCAAGCCCCGCCGTTTCTCAGAGGCCGACTATGACGACGCACTCGCCGCGAAAGGCGCGAAGCTCCACGAGGAACTGTGTGCCGCCTGTCATGTGAAACCAGACGACGACGATGCCGATGTCGCGCTGGGTTTCCCGCTGCATGGGCAGCGTCCGGACTACCTGCGCTATGCCCTGGAGACCTACCAGTCCGGCGATCGCTCGTCGCTGCTTCCGGCCATGGCCGAGAAGATCGATCAGCTCCAGCCCGGAGACTTCGAAGCGCTGGTCAACTTCTATGCGAGCTATCGGCCGGACTGACCGGAAACGCGCCTGAGGTTTCCGTTTTCCCGCAGGCCGGGCATCATCCCGGCTGAGACGCACCCCTGGAACATGGTTGTCGCATGATCGACTTTGTCTGGATCGCCCTGGCCCTTGCCCTGGGCCTGATCGCCCGAATCGCCTCGCTGCCCCCGCTGGTCGGGTTCCTGGTGGCCGGATTCGTTCTCGCCGCACTGGACTACCAGGGCGGCGAAACGCTCCAGGAATTTTCCGATCTCGGCATCACCTTGCTCCTTTTCACCATCGGCTTGAAGCTTCGCGTCCGCACGTTGCTGCGCCCGCAAATCTGGGGCGTCGCGACGGTCCACATGGTGCTTGTCAGCGTCCTGCTCGCCGGTGCGCTTCTGGTGGCCGCCGCAACGGGGGTCAGCCTGCTCCAGGGCGGCCTCGCACCGGCCCTGGTCCTGGGCTTTGCTCTGAGTTTCTCGAGCACCGTCTTCGGCATGAAAGTGCTGGAAGCACGCGGCGAAGTGTCATCGGTCTACGGCAGTACCGTCATCGGCATCCTGATCGTCCAGGACATCGCAGCGGTCGTCTTTCTGGCCGCGACAACCGGAAAAATACCCAGCCCCTGGGCGCTGGCAATCATTCCCGGCCTGGTCCCGCTTCAATGGCTTTTGTGGCGCCTGCTCAATCGTGTTGGCCACGGTGAACTGATGGTGTTGTTCGGCCTTGCCGCCGCGCTTGGCGGATCGCTGCTCTTCGAACTGGCCGGTCTGAAGGGCGACCTCGGCGCTCTTGTCTTCGGCGTTCTGCTTGCCTCGCATCGCTCGGCCGACGAACTGGCAAAATCCCTGTTTGCCTTCAAGGACCTGTTCCTGCTGGGGTTCTTTCTCAGCGTCGGGCTGCAGGGCATCCCCAGCCCCGAAGTTGTGCTCATCGCTCTGGGGCTGCTCGCCTTTCTCCCGCTCAAGTCCGGTCTCTACCTCTGGCTGCTGACCCGCTTTCGAATGCGTGCCCGCACCAGCCTCCTGGCCGCCCTGGGGCTGGCAAATTACAGCGAGTTCGGCCTGATCGTCGCTTCCCTGGCCAGCGCTCGCGGCTGGATCTCGCCGGATTGGCTCACGGTGATGGCCCTGGCTTTGGCGCTGTCTTTCGTCGCGGCGTCGCCGATCAATGAGAGAGCCTTCGGTCTGTATCGTCGCTTTCGCGATCGGCTGCTGAAGCTGGAAAAGGACAATCGTCGCCCCGAGGAGGAACCGATCGAGGTCGGCCAGGCGGAAGCCCTTGTTTTCGGCATGGGGCGAGTCGGGACCGGCGCCTACGACGAGTTGCGCAGCGCAGGTTTCAAGCACGTGGTCGGGATCGATTCGGCCGAGGAAGCGGTCGGCGAGCACGCACGCCTGGGCCGCACGGTGATTCGCGCCAGCGGCACCGACCTCGATTTCTGGGACCGCCTGCAATTCCGAACACCACAAGTGAGACTGGTGCTCCTGACCCTGCCCAAGGTCGAGGAGAATGAATTTGCGGCACGCCAGCTGATCCGCAAGAACTACCCGGGACGCATCGCCGCACTCGCCAAGTATCCGGACGATGCTGCACGCCTCCGGCGCGCCGGAGTTCATCGGGTCTTCAACTTGTATCAGGAGGCTGGCGCCGGACTCGCGATCGATGCCCTGACGGACCCGGAAACGCCATGATCAGCCGGTTTCTGGTGACCTGCATCCGATCTCCGCGCTAGGCTAGCCTGACTATTGCAAAGTTTCGCGCGTTTACTTTGGAAATCGTTGCACCCAACGCTCATGCGATCGCCGTACTCCTCCTGACCGGGGTGGCGCTGGTCCTGTTCACCCGCGAGCGGATTCCGCTGGAAACCTCCAGCCTGTTCGTGCTGGTGGTCCTGGTAATCGGGTTGAAGCTGTTTCCCTACTCGGCAGAGGGGCGCGCCCTGGACGTCACCGAGTTGTTTCACGGCTTCGGCCACAAGGCCCTGGTGGCGGTATGCGCGTTGATGATCGTCGGACAGGGGCTGATTCGGACCGGCGCCCTGGAGCCCGTCGGTCGCGGGCTCGCGAAACTCTGGCGTCGCGGACCGCTGCTGTCCCTGACCGTGACGCTGTT
>JAWVZU010000211.1:0-7257 GCA_033722075.1 Lysobacterales bacterium | reverse complement strand
TGATGGCCTACACCAACCACACCCTGCTGCCCGAGGCGCTCGAGCGATGGCCCGTCTCGCTGTTCAAGCGCCTCCTCCCGCGGGTGATGGAGATCATCTATGAAATCAATGCACGGTTCATCGGCGAAGTCGGGCGCCGCTGGCCCGGCGACAATCTCAAGATCCGACAGCTGTCCCTGATCGAGGAGGGTGGCGAGCCGATGGTCCGCATGGCCCACCTCGCAATCGTCGGCAGCTACTCGGTCAATGGCGTTGCCGAGCTGCACTCGCGACTGCTTCGCGAGGGGCTTTTCCGGGATTTTGCCGAGCTGTGGCCAAAGAAATTCAACAACAAGACCAACGGCGTCACCCACCGGCGCTGGCTTGTGGCAGCCAATCCCGGCCTGACCGGACTGATCAGCGAAGCCATCGGCGAGGGTTGGATCTCGGATCTGGAGCAACTGTCCGCGCTGCGAGAGCACGCCGAAGAACCGGCCTTCCAGGAGCGCTGGCGGGCGATACGCCAGGGCAACAAGGAGCGACTGGCGGACGTGATTGCGGAGAAGACCGGCGTGAAGATCGATCCCGCAATGCTCTTCGACGTACAGGTCAAGCGCATCCACGAATACAAGCGGCAATTGCTGAACCTGCTTCACGCCATCCATCTCTACGACCGGATCCGCCGCGGCAACGGAAAGGGAATGAGTCCGCGAGCGATCATCATTGGCGGCAAGGCGGCACCCGGCTATGCGATGGCCAAGGCAATCATCAAGTGCATCAACAACGTGGCCGAAGTCATCAACACGGATCCGGCAACGGAAGGACGCCTGCGGCTGGTGTTCTATCCCGACTACAACGTCTCTGCCATGGAGCGCATCTGTCCTGCCGCCGATCTTTCGGAACAGATTTCGACCGCAGGCAAGGAGGCTTCGGGCACCGGCAACATGAAGTTCATGATGAACGGTGCGCTCACCATCGGCACGCTCGACGGCGCCAACGTGGAGATCAGGGAAGCCGTTGGCGCGGACGAATTCTTCCTGTTCGGCCTGAAGGAGGACGAGGTCCAGCAGATGCGCCAGGCCTATGATCCCAGCGCCATCATTGCGGCTGACCCGAACCTGTCCCGGGTCATGGGGCTGATGGAAAGCGGGCTCTTCAGCCGCTTCGAGCCGGCGATCTTCGAAAGCGTGTGCCGGGCCATTAGGGACCCGCACGAACCATGGATGACGGCGGCGGACTTCGACGGTTTTCTGGCGGCCCAGCAGCGCGTTGACAAACTCTGGCAGGACCCGGCCGCGTGGACCCGCAGCAGCATCCTGAACACCGCCGCCTCCGGCCACTTTTCGACGGATCGGACCATGCGGGACTACAACCGCGACATCTGGCGACTGGAACCGGTGGGGCCCGCCCGGGCCGTTGGCAACGACTGAACCGGCCCAGCCGGGCGCCCGGCTGGTCGATGGCGGGGTCCGCTTCCGGCTTTTTTCAGGTTGCGCCCATGCAATCGAGTTGTGCCTCTTCGACGCCGACGACCGGCCAGCCGACCGGCACTGGCTGGAAAGCCGCGGCGATGGAACGTGGGAGACCTTCGTTCCGGGATGCGCCGCAGGACAACGCTACGGTTATCGTGTCCACGGCCCTTTTGAGCCCGGGTCCGGACTTCTGTGCAACCCCGCCAAGCTGCTCATCGATCCCTACGCGAGACAGCTCAGCGGGCGGTTCCGCTGGTCGCCGGAGGTTTTCGGGCTTGCCCTGGACGGCGGTCCGGACACCCGCGACAGTGCCGCTTTCGTGCCCAAGTCCGTAGTCACTGGCCCCGATCTCACGGCCCCGGAGAACCGGCCGCAGGTACCGGCGACGGAAACCCTGATCTACGAGCTGAACCTCCGCGGTTTCACCATGCGTCACCCGGCACTGAGCGATGCCGAGCGCGGCACCTGCCGCGGGCTGCGCCATGGTGCGATTCTGGATTACCTGAAGGCTCTCGGGATCACCAGCGTTGAGCTGATGCCCGTATTCGCCTTCCTCAACGAACACCACCTCTTCGAGAAGGGACTCAGGAACTACTGGGGCTACAACACGATCAACTTCTTCGCACCCAGTCAGCGCTACGTGGGGAACGAAGGCCCGGCCGCCTTCCGCGCGATGGTCGACGCCATCCACGAGGCCGGGCTGGAGGTGATCCTGGACGTCGCCTACAACCACACCGCCGAAGGCGATGGAAATGGGCCGACGGTGAGCTTCCGGGGCATCGACAACCTGGCCTACTACCGGACCCATCCGGAACACCCGGACCGCTATATCAACGACACGGGCTGCGGAAACACGCTCAACGTCGATCACCCGCGGGTCCAGGAAATGGTCGTTGCCAGCCTGCATTACTGGGTCGAGTCGATGGGGGTTGACGGGTTCCGCTTCGATCTTGCCACCGCCCTGAGCCGGACCCGATCGGGCTTCACCCCGCACCACCCGCTCATGCAGCGCATCGTCCGGGATCCCGTGCTGGGTCAGGTCAAGCTCATCGCCGAACCCTGGGACATCGGCCCGGGGGGCTACCAGCTCGGGGGGTTTCCCGGGTCCTTTGCCGAGTGGAACGACCGCTACCGCGACACGGTTCGTCGCTTCTGGCGCGGAGATCGCGCCCAGGCGGCAGACCTGGCTCGCCGCCTCCACGGGTCGGCCGACCTGTTCGAAGCCGCCGGGCGCTCGCCCCAGGCCAGCGTGAACTATGTCACCAGCCACGATGGCTACACGCTGGCCGACCTGGTGAGCTACGAACAGCGTCACAACCACGCCAACGGGGAGGACAACCGGGATGGTCATCGCCACAATTTCAGCCGCAACTACGGAGTCGAAGGTCCGACCGAAGATCCGGCCATCCTCGCCGTGCGCCGTCGCCAACGGCTGAACCTGCTGGCCACCCTGCTGTTCTCCCAGGGAATTCCGATGCTGCTGGCCGGCGACGAGTTCGGCAATTCGCAGCAGGGAAACAACAATGCCTATGCCCAGGACAACGACACCGGCTGGCTCGATTGGGAACGCCTCGAAGCCGACCCGGATTTCCAGCTCCAGGTCAGGCAAATGATCTCGCTGCGCAGGGCGCTCCCGGCGCTCCGCCGTGGCGTTTACCTGCACGGCGAGGAGGAAGGCGGCCGGCGGAACATCGAATGGCTGGCCCCCGATGGGACCGCCATGATCGGTGACTGGGCCTGGACCGACGCCCGTGGCCTTTCGCTCGTTCTGCGCACGGCGAATCCTGCTGAAGACGTTGCGGTGCTCATCAATGCGGCTCGGCAAGCCGTCACCTTCCACCTGCCGGCGCGGGCAGACGACGCCGACTGGACCTGCCGCTTTGCCAGCGGCGACGCCGAAATTGACGGTCATGGAGCGATTCTGCTCGCCCCCCTCAGCATCGCCTGCGCCACCGCCGGATAGTTTCGGGCCCGTACATACGTATTCATGGACCTGACCTCTGTATCCGCCGGCCCACATGCCATATCTTCAACCCGCTCAAGCACTTGTTGAAACGAATGAACCAGCTCGGACCGTTCCTGATGGCTGCCGCAATGACCGCCGCCGCGCCCCCGGCGCCCGTGGTCTCGTCCGGCACAATTGAGCGGTTCGAGATTGGCTCGGAGCACGTGCCCGGCCGCACGATCACCGTCTGGCTGCCCGACAGCTACGATGGATCCCACCCGCACGCGGTCCTCTACATGCAGGACGGTCAGATGTTGTTTGATGCGTCGACCACCTGGAATGGCCAGGAATGGGGGGCAGACGAGATTGCGGGGCGCCTGATCCGGGAAGGCGCGGTCCGGCCATTCATTATTGTCGGCATCCCCAACGACGGTGAAAACCGTCACGCGGAATACTCGCCGCAGCGTCCTTTCGAGGCGATGAGCGAAGCCCAGGAGGCAGCGCTGTATGACGCGATACAGCAATCCGAGGACCAGACCCGACATGGTCGACCAGTACCGGAACTGCTGGGGGAATACCTGCGCTCGGACGCCTACCTGCGCTTCCTGGTGGAAGAGCTCAAGCCGCGGATCGATCGCAGCTACGCGGTGGAAACGGGCCCGTCGGACACGTTCATCATGGGCTCCAGCATGGGTGGCCTCATCTCGCTTTACGCCCTGGTCGAGTATCCCCGGGTGTTCGGCGGCGCGGCCTGTCTTTCAACCCACTGGCCAGGTTTCATGGGGCCCGATGTCAATCCCTTTCCCGAACTCATGCAGGCTTATCTGAGCGACCGCTTGCCACCGCCGGCACAGCATCGGATCTACTTCGACCACGGCACCGTCGGCCTGGATGCCGCCTATGGGCAATACCAGGAGCAGGTCGACGCGATCCTCGAGGAACGCGGCTACGATGAAACCCGGTGGGAAACCCGCGTGTTCGAAGGGGCGGATCACAACGAAGACGCCTGGCGGGCCCGCCTGGGCATTCCCTTACGCTTTCTGCTGGGACGAGACCCGGGGGATCCATGAGCCACGAGCCGATCCGCAAGGTGGCCATCGTCGGCGGCGGCTCAGCGGGCTGGATGACGGCGGCCGCCCTCGCAAAGACCTTGCGCGGTCAGTGCAAGGTGGTCCTCATCGAATCCGATGCCATCGGCACCGTCGGTGTCGGCGAGGCAACCATCCCCCCGCTGAAGTTCTTCAATGCCCGCCTGGGCATCGACGAGAACGAGTTCGTCGCCAGGACCCAGGGCACCTTCAAGCTGGGTATCGAGTTCGTCAACTGGGCTCGCCGCGATCACCGTTACTTTCACCCGTTCGGGCAGTATGGCCGGGATTTCGATGCTGTCCCCCTGCACCAGTACTGGCTCAAGGCCAGGACCGAGGGTGACACCACGCCCCTGGGCGACTACTCCATGGCATGGGTCGCCGCGCGCAACACCCGCTTCGCGCCGCCCAGCCGTGACCCGCGCATGGTTCAGTCGACCCATGACTACGCCTACCACTTCGATGCGGGGCTGTACGCCGCCTACCTGCGCGAGTACTCGGAGCAGCGCGGTGTTCAACGCATCGAGGGGCGCATCCAGGACGTGCAGGTCGACGGAGAGAGTGGCTTCATCGAGTCGGTCCGGCTGGAGGACCGCCGGACCGTCGCCGCGGATTTCTTCGTGGACTGTTCCGGGTTTCGGGGCCTGCTCATCGAGGGCGCACTTCAGACCGGCTACGAGGACTGGACACACTGGCTGCCCTGCGACCGCGCCATGGCCGTTCAGTGCACCCACGGCGGCGTTTTCACACCCTACACCCGGTCGACGGCCCATGACGCCGGATGGCAATGGCGCATACCGTTGCAGCATCGCATCGGCAACGGCTATGTGTATTGCAGCCGGTTCATCGACGACGACCAGGCCGCCGAAACGCTGCTGGCGAATCTCGATGGAAATGCGATCACCGACCCTCGCCCGCTGCGCTTCGTGACCGGTCGGCGGCGCAAGTTCTGGAACCGGAACTGTGTCGCCATCGGGCTGGCCGCCGGTTTCATGGAACCCCTGGAGTCCACCAGCATCCACCTGATCCAGACCGGCATCACCCGCCTGCTGGCGCTGTTTCCCGATCGCAGCTTCGACCCCTACGGCATCGAGGAATACAACCGAATCACCATCAACGAGTATGAACGGGTCCGGGATTTCCTGATCCTGCACTATTGCATGACCGAGCGCGATGACTCGGAGCTGTGGCGCTACTGCGCAGCGATGGAGATCCCGGAGACCCTGAACTACAAGATCGAGCATTTCCGGCGCTACGGTCGGCTGGTCTCGGACGGCACCGAGCTGTTCCAGAATCCCAGCTGGCTTGCAGTCCATATCGGACAGTTCAACACGCCCGAACGCTACGACCCGCTGGTGGATGAACGCACCGACGTCGACGCGCCGAAGCTGCTCGCCGGTCTGCGCCGGGTGATCGACGAAGCCGCCAGGGCCATGCCGACCCATCAGGAATACATCGATAAACACTGCCGGGCGCCCATAGAATGAACAGAATCTCCCCTCTCCTGCTACTGCTGATCCTGCCGCTGATCAGCTGGGCCAATCCGATCGAGCACGTGGAACCACCCTCCTGGTGGATCGGCATGCAGGAACCCACCCTCCAGGTGCTGGTCCACGGTGAGGGCCTCGCTCACTACCAGCCCCGGGTCGACCATGCCGGCGTGACCCTGCGAACGATTCATCGCCCCCAGAGCGACAACTACCTGTTCCTGGACCTGGAAATCAGCCCGGACGCGGCACCCGGCTCCGTGGCCATCGAGTTTCATAAGGACGGCAAGCCGCAGTTCACCCAGGCCTATGAACTGCGCGCGCGTCAGCCGGGATCGGCGAGCCGCGAAGGCTTTGACGGATCGGACGTCATCTATCTGCTGATGCCCGATCGGTTCGCCAACGGCAACCCCGACAACGACACGGTCGACGGTCTGGGCGACCCGCACGACCGCTCGGAGCCCTATGGACGCCATGGCGGCGACCTGCAGGGCATCATCGATCATCTCGACTACCTGCAGGAAATGGGATTCACCCAGCTGTGGCTGAACCCGGTCGTGGCCAACGCCATGCCGGCTTTCTCCTATCACGGGTACGCGGCCACGGATTTCTATCAGGTCGATCCGCGGCTCGGTGACAACGACCTGTATCTGGAACTGTCCGCAAGGGCACGAGAGCGTGGGATCGGCCTGATCCAGGACGTCGTTCTGAACCACGTCGGCCGGGCGCATTACTGGGTCGAGGACCCGCCCTTCGACGACTGGATCAACCATGGCGGGAAGTTCAGCCCGACCAATCATCGCCGTGAGGTGCTCCACGATCCCTATGCATCCGAGATCGACAAGCGCGGTTTTGCCGACGGCTGGTTCGTCGAAGACATGCCGGATCTCAACCAGCGCAACCCCTATCTTGCGTCCAACCTGATCCAGAACACGATCTGGTGGATCGAATACGCCGGCCTATCCGGCCTGCGGGTGGATACCTACCCCTACCCGGACCGCCAGTTCCTCTCCGAGTGGAGTCTGCGCATCGCGGCCGAGTATCCGAACCTGAATGTGACCGGCGAGGAGTGGACCAACGCGGTGCCGCTGCTCGCCTACTGGCAGCGCGGCGCTCCGCGCTACGACGCCGAGTTCGAGTCGGGCCTGCCTAGCCTGCTCGATTTTCCGCTGCAGGAGGCGATCTGGAGTGGGCTGACCGAACCGACCGGGTGGCACACCGGCTGGATGCGGGTCTACGAAACCCTGGCCAGCGACTTCCTTTACGCGGACGCCTACAACCTGGTG
>JAWVZU010000210.1:0-7262 GCA_033722075.1 Lysobacterales bacterium | reverse complement strand
GATCAGTCCCTCGCCTTCGCAGGCGACGCGCTCCAGCCCCAGGCTGAACACCGCGTATTCCATCCGGAAGCGGTCGTTCTCCAGGTCCCGGATGCGGGACCGGATCTCGACTTCGTCTGGATAGGTCAGGGCCGCCTTGAAGCGTGCCCGCGTCGACGCCAGGATCGGACCGAGGCCCTGCTCCTCCATGACCCGCATGACCCCGAGTGCGTCGAAATGAGCGATGCGCACGTCCTCGAAGTAGCGGAAATACACGGTGTTGTTCACATGGCCAAAGGCGTCCATTTCGCCCCATTTCACATGCCGCAGGATGACCACCGGCCACGCATCAGGACTCATCCGGCTCCTCGTCCCGAGTGTCTCCGTCTTCCGGCGTCTCTTCTCCCGGTTCTTCGCCTTCCTCCTCCAGCGCCTCGATCTGGGCCACCCCGACAAGCGATTCCTCGTCCGCCAGTCGGATCAGTGTGACCCCCTGGGTGTTGCGCCCAAGCAGCGAGACCTCTTCGGCCCGGGTGCGCACCAGTGTTCCGGCATTGCTGATCAGCATCAACTCGTCGTCGTCGCTGACCTGGACGGCGCCGATGCACTGGCCGTTGCGGTCCGATGCCTGGATGGAAATGACCCCCTGGCCGCCGCGGTTGTGGCGCGGATATTCATCGAGTTGGGTTCGCTTGCCGTAGCCCCGCTCGGTGAGCGTCAGGATGTGTCGTCCGTCCGCCACGATCATGGAGACCACCACCTCGTTCTCCGGGAGACGCAGGCCGATGACCCCGCGGGCCACTCGCCCCATGGGCCGCACCCCGTCTTCCTCGAAACGGATCGCCTTGCCCCCGCTGGAGAAAAGCAGGATGTCATCCTTCCCGGAAGTAATCGCGACGTCGACGAGAAGATCATCCTCTTCGAGATCGATGGCAATGATCCCGGTGCTGCGCGGTCGCGAATAGGCGCTGAGCGCAGTCTTCTTCACGATGCCGCCGCGGGTCGAAAAAAACACATATTGATCGTCGGCAAATTCCCGGATCGGTAGTACCGCGTTGACCCGTTCGTCGGCTTCCAGCGGCAGCAGGTTCACGATCGGCTTGCCCCGGGAGGCGCGACTGGCCTGAGGCAGCTCGTAGACCTTGATCCAGTAGACCTTGCCGGCGGAGGTGAAGCACAGCAACGTGTCGTGCGTGTTGGCGATCCACAGCTTGTCGACGAAATCGTCCTCTTTCATGGCAGTCGCACTCTTGCCGCGACCGCCGCGCCGCTGGGCGCGGTAGGACTCGAGCGGCTGGGCCTTCGCGTAGCCCGAGTGGGAAAGGGTGACGACCACGTCCTCTTCGCTGATCAGATCCTCGAGGCTCAGGCCCACGTGATCCTGATCGATGCGCGTGCGCCGCTCGTCGCCGAACTGCTCCTTGATCTCGGTGAGTTCGTCGCGAATCACCGACATGAGCTTGTCCGGGTCGGACAGGATGGAAAGCAGCTCCACGATGTGCTCGAGGATCTCCTCGTATTCCTTGATCAGCTTTTCCTGCTCGAGACCCGTCAGGCGATTGAGTTTCAGGTCCAGGATGGCCTGGGCCTGGGTGGCCGACAGCTGATAGCCGTCCTCACCGAGACCGACGCCCTCGTCGAGGTCGTCCGGGCGCGATGCCGACGAACCGGCGCGATCGAGCATGGTCCGAACGAGGCCGGCATCCCAGCGTCGCGCCAGCAGCTGTTCCTTCGCATCGCTGGGACTGGCGGAAGCCTTGATCAGCTCGATGATCGGATCGATATTGGCCAGGGCCACGGCGAGGCCCTCGAGGACATGGGCCCGGGCCCGCGCCTTCCGCAGGTCGAACAGGGTGCGCCGGGTCACCACCTCGCGGCGGTGGCGGATGAAGGCCTCGAGAATCTCCTTGAGATTGAGCAGGCGCGGCTGGCCATCGACCAGAGCAACCATGTTGATCCCGAAGACGTTCTGCAGCTGGGTGTGCTGGAACAGGTTGTTCAGCACCACCTCGGCGACTTCGCCGCGGCGCAGTTCGATGACCATCCGCATCCCATCCTTGTCGGATTCGTCGCGGAGTTCGGTGATTCCCTCTATCTTCTTGTCCTTGACCAGCTCGGCAATCTTCTCGAGCAGCCGCGCCTTGTTCACCTGGTAGGGCAGCTCGGTGACGATGATCGCCTGCCGCCCCGAGTCCATCTCCTCGATCTCGGTCAGGGCCCGCACGTAGATCCGCCCGCGGCCGGTCCGGTAGGCGGCGCGGATGCCGGCAGCGCCGTTGATGATGGCACCGGTCGGGAAATCGGGTCCGGGCAGGTAGTCCAGGAGGTCGTCGACGGTCAGGTCCGAGTCGTCGATCAACGCAATCGTCGCCGAGATGACCTCGTCCAGGTTGTGCGGCGGGATGTTGGTCGCCATACCGACGGCAATCCCGGCCGATCCGTTGGTCAGCAATGCCGGAATCAGCGTCGGCAGAACCGTCGGTTCGGACTCGGTTTCGTCGTAGTTCGGTACGAAATCGACCGTCTCCTTCTCGATATCCCGCAGGAGATCGTGGGCCAGGCGTGACATGCGCACTTCCGTATAACGCATGGCCGCCGGCGCATCGCCGTCGACGGAACCGAAGTTGCCCTGCCCGTCGACGAGCAGATAGCGCATGGCAAAGGGCTGGGCCATCCGCACGATCGTGTCGTAGACCGCCGCATCCCCGTGGGGATGGTACTTACCTATGACATCACCGACGACCCGTGCCGATTTCTTGTACGCCTTGTTCCAGTCGTTGCCCAGTTCCTTCATCGCGTAAAGTACGCGGCGATGGACGGGCTTCAAGCCGTCGCGAACATCCGGCAGCGCCCGCCCGACGATCACGCTCATGGCGTAATCGAGGTAGGATTGCCGCATCTCGTCTTCCAGGTTGACGAGCAAAACCTCTTTTGCGTGTTCGGCCACTGTTCGTGTTGGTCTCGTATCCGTGAGTGGGGATTTTCGGCGCGCGACGATCCCCGCCGCCTCTGTGCGCGTCGAAAACGGGTTATTTTACCAAGTCCTTGGGGGGTACGTCATTTCGATGAACGACGCTCTGGGATCGTTAGACGATCTTCGGAAGAGATTCCTCATAGGGGGGCCGGGCAATGCCATGCTGGGTCACGATCGCGTCGATCAATTTTGCCGGCGTGACATCGAACACGGGGTTCCACGCGCCGGATCCGGATGCGGCTGTCGTTACCTCGCCCAGGGACAGAATCTCGGTTGCGCTGCGGTGCTCGATGGGAATCGCAGATCCGTCCGGAATGCTCAGATCGACGGTAGACGCCGGCGCAGCCACCATGACCTTCGCGCCGTGGGTGTGGGCATGCAGGGCCGCACTGTAGGTCCCGATCTTGTTGGCGACGTCCCCATTGGCCACGATCCGGTCTGCACCGACGATCAGCCACTGGGCCATGCCGGACCGGAACAACGGCGCAACGGCACCCTCCACCACCAGCTCCACCGGGATCTTCTCGGCCAGCAGCTCCCAGGCGGTCAGCCGTGCGCCCTGCAGCCAGGGCCGGGTCTCCGAGGCGAAAACGCGGGCCAGCTTCCCCTCGGCGAAGGCCGAACGGATGACGCCCAGCGCAGTGCCGTATCCGCCCGTTGCCAGCGCACCGGTATTGCAATGGGTGAGGACACTGCTTTCCGGCGCGATCAGCGTCGCACCAAGCTGACCGATCCTGCGATTGGCCTCGATATCATCGCGATGAATCTGCCGCGCCGTGGCCAGGAGTGCTTCAGGATCGAGCTCCCGGGTGTCTGCCCAAGCCGATCGCAGTTCCTTCAGAGCCCAGGCCAGGTTGACGGCCGTGGGGCGCGCCGCGCCGAGGACGCGTTCTGCCGCCTCCATCCCTTCGCGCCAATCCGACCGATCCCGATTGCGCAGTGCCGCAAGGACCATCCCATAGGCAGCCGTGATGCCGATGGCCGGGGCACCGCGCACGACCAGGTCACGAATCGCCTCGGCGACCTGCTCCGGGCTCTCCAGCGTCAGGTAGGTCTCCTGGGACGGCAGCTTGCGCTGGTCGAGCAGCTCCAGGTGGCCCTGGTCGGACCAACGGATTGCCTGGACTTCGCTCATCGGCTCCCTCCTTTCCCCATCCCGGACATTCGCCCCCACCGAATGATTTGGCTAGAATTCAATTCCCCAATCTCTGGTGCCATAAACATGCCCCGATACCTGATTGCCGTATTGTCGCTTACCCTGGCCGCCGGACTGGCCGCCGCCCAGGATGAGGCAGCCGCTACCTACGTCAAACTTGCCACCAGCAAGGGCGACATCTATCTCGAACTCTACCCCGAGCAGGCGCCGCAGTCAGTCGAAAATTTCCTTGCCTACGTCGATTCCGGCTTTTACGGCGGGACCATTTTTCATCGGGTCATTCCCAATTTCGTGATCCAGGGCGGCGGATTCACCGCGGACTACGAGAAGAAACCGACTCGATCACCCATCGAGAACGAAGCGGACAATGGACTTCGCAACGAACGCGGGACCATCGCCATGGCCCGCACTGCGGATCCGCACTCCGGAACCAGCCAGTTCTACATCAACGTGACCGATAATCCGGCCCTGAATCACAGCGGAAAAACGCATTCCCGGGCATGGGGCTATGCCGTCTTCGGCAAGGTCATCTCCGGCATGGACGTCGTTGACGCCATCCGTTCGGTGCCTACCGGACCCGGTGGCCCGTTCCGATCCGACGTGCCCCAGACCCCGATCACGATCGAATCCGCAAGTCGGGTGGATAGCCTACCGACGCCCCCGCCCGAGGAGACGGAAGGCGACGCAGCGCAGGAAGCCGAGACCGCAACCTCGTCTTGACCACCCTGTTCATCTCGGACCTGCACCTGGATGCCGAACGTCCGGCGGCAATCGATCTGTTCGAACAGTTCCTTGCGCAGGAAGGCCCTCGCGCGGACCGAATCTACATCCTCGGCGATCTGTTCGAATACTGGATCGGCGACGATCACGAGACCGAAACGAGTCGACGGGTGGCCGCCACGCTCCACCGGTTGTCGGATTCCGGCGTGCAGATTTTCTTTATCGCCGGAAATCGGGATTTTCTCCTCGGCATCGAATACGCCCGTCGCTGCGGTATGCGCCTGCTGAGCGATCCGGCGACCATCCTGCTGAATGGTCAGAGAACCCTGATTTCTCACGGAGATGCACTCTGCATTGACGATGTGGAGTATCAGAGCTTTCGGGCCCGGGTCCGAGAACCCGCCTGGCAGGCGGATTTTCTCGCTCAGAGCATCGAAGATCGCCTGGCCTTTGCCCGCCAGGCCCGCGATGAAAGCCAGGCCAGTACGCAGCAGAAGCCGGAGGCGATCATGGACGTCAATCCCGGTGCGGTAGACGAACTGATGGCGCGTATGGATGTGCCGCTGCTGGTCCACGGTCACACGCACCGTCCTGCGGTGCATGAGCTGGCGAACGGACGCCAGCGGATCGTGCTGGGCGACTGGTATGACCAGGGCAGCGCGCTGTGGGCGAGGGAAGACGGAATCGAACTCGTCAGCCTCTGAGCGCTATTTCCGGAGACAAAAAAAAGGCCCCGCGGATGGCGGGGCCTTTTTCGTTCAGGTTGTAACCCGAATCAGGCGATGTTGCTGCCCCGGCGGCGCAGCGACATGAAGCCGATACCGGCCATGCCGAGTGCGAGCAGGATCAGCGCCCACTGGCTCAGGGTCGGCACTTCTTCCGGCTGGAGGAAGATCGACACGCCAATGGAGTAAGCATCCGTCGTACCGTCAACATCACAGGTCAGCGTTTCCGAGGGAACCGTCCCGTCGGTCGGCGCGGTGCCGGTGATGGTGATGGAGGCCGACCCGTTGCCCGGAACGGTCACACCCGTCGACGACAGGCTGAATGCCGTACCGGTAACCGAGCAGTTCGACACCGTGTAGCCCGGCGATGCGGGATCGGTCTGCGCGTCGCTGAAGGTCACCGTGTTGGTGCCGGAACCACCGGGGGTCAGCGGACCGATGGCAATCTGACCGCCATTGCTGGGGCTGAAGGTCGGCATGGCCATTACGACCGGCGCCGCAAGAATATCCACTTGGCCGCTGCGTGAAGCTGCGGTCGTCGGCGGCGAAACCGCATTGCCCGACGTATCGAAGTAGTTCTCCATGGTGATGTCCAAGGGTGATGAAGTCCCCTCGGTTGCGCCAGCATCGATCGCAAAGTCGATTGAACCGAGCGATCCAGAGGGCGCTGGCGGAATCGGGAACGTCACCGGAGCAACGATCAAGACCTGAATTGCCGTACCCGTATCGTTACACGACACGGTGTGACCGTCCGAGCCAAGCGTTCCGCCACAATTGGTGAGATCCGGCGTCAGAATTGTCTCGTCATAGTCGATAGTGGCGTCAGCGCTGGCCACATCGCCACCTGCCGTATAGGTCAACGGTATCGTCGCGGTCCCGCCCGGCTGTGCGCCGTCGGTTCCGACCGAAATCTCCTGAGCGATCGCGCCAGAGGCGGCGAAGCCAAAGGCAAGGCCCAAGAGGGCTGCTACTCGATTCTTCTTCATGATGTCCATCCCATTTCGTTTGATAATCGCCAACACAAGAATCCCCCCTTATGAGGAGCGAAGCATATCATAGCACCAAAAGCGGGGGCATGCGCCCCCCGCCCTTGGCCGACACTTACTTCTGGACCTCACGGCCCGGTTTGGTAAGTGACTCGTTGACCGACGTGAACTTGGCCTGCAGGGCTTTTCCACTGTCGGAAAACATGTTCACCTGGTTCAGCTGCACATCGCCGGCCAGTCCCTTGATCCGGACCGAGCCGATCTCGCCGCCACCCATGGTCTCATTGGTGGGGCTGTAGATGATCACTCGAAGCTCCTGACCAACCATCATGCACTGCCCGGTATGAGTCGAGGGCAGGCCTGATGCGCACCCGCCGAGGTCGATGTTCCGCTCGGCCGCATTGGGGATCGTGATCGAGAAATCCAGTGCGGAAATCTGCGCATCGCCAACCACGTCGAAGGCCAGTTCGGTTGACCCTTCCAGGTCAAAGGTCGACACCAGCAACTCTGCTTCCGGCGCCGCATGACTTTGGCCGAATGCCATGATCATGGCCGACCCGAGAATAACTTTTTTGAGGTTGTTCATACTGTTGGGCCTCAATCAGATTTGTCCGAAGAAAGTAAGAATCACGCAGACGATATCGCCGGAGTTGACGTTTCCGTCGCGGTTGCAATCCGGCACGCCGGTTGCGAACTGCTGACCAAAGAACTCAAGAATAACG
>JAWVZU010000209.1:0-7274 GCA_033722075.1 Lysobacterales bacterium | reverse complement strand
GGCTGATCCGCAGGTCGACCAGGTTTCGCACGGTGTAAAGGGGGACCAGCAGTGCCATGCCGCCGATCAGGAAGGCCAGGAGCAGGGCCATATTGTTGTTGTAGTTGAGTCCGGCCACGACCATGACCAGGGTGAAGAATCCGAAGAACAGGCCGAAGCGGGTGGGCAGCACATAGACCCGCTTCCCGTGCAGGGTGATCGGCAACGGTTCCGGGCCCTTCCGCTTCTGGATCTTGGACACGATGCGATAGCCGATGTCCTGCCAGTCGAAGCTTGGAAAAAACCGGTTTCGCAGGGCCTGAAGCATGGTCTGGAAGCGGCGCGTTTCGCTAGGGTATCGGGGTTTGTTCGAGCAGTCGCTCGGCGATTCGTTCCTGGCTGGCGTCGGTTCCCGGCGCTGGCCGGATGCGGTGCGCGGCGACCGGGACAAAAACGGCCTGGAGATCCTCCGGTATCAAGTGGTCTCGCCCTTCCAGCAAAGCCCACGCCCGGGCGCCGCTCAGAATGGCCAGGGCGGCGCGCGGAGACAGGCCGGTGAGGATGGCCGCATCGTCGCGAGTTGCGGCTACCAGCGCCTGAAGGTAATCCAGCAGCGGTTCCGAGGCGTGGACGGCGGCGGCGTTGCGCTGCAGCTCGAGCAGCGTTGCCCCACTGAGCAGTGCGTCCGCATCACCGAGCATGACCTGGCGGTCCGGTTCTATGAACAGCTTTCTCTCCGCCTCCGGATCCGGGTAACCCATGCTGAGTTTCATCAGGAAACGATCCAGCTGGGAGTCCGGTAGCGGGAAGGTCCCCGCGAGGTCGACCGGGTTCTGCGTCGCGATCACGAAGAAGGGTTGGGGCAGGGGGCGTGTCTGGCCTTCGATGGTGACCTGGCGCTCAGCCATGGCTTCCAGCAGCGCGCTTTGCGTCTTCGGGGTCGCCCGGTTGATTTCGTCCGCCAGCACCACCTGGGCGAAGATCGGCCCCGGGTGGAAATCGAAGCGTTCCTTCTGGCGACTGTAGATGGAAAGCCCGAGAATGTCCGCGGGGAGCATGTCGCTGGTGAACTGGACCCGCTGGTAGTCGAGCCCGGCGGTGATCGCCAGCGCGTGGGCCAGGGTAGTCTTGCCGACGCCGGGGAGATCCTCGAGCAGAAGGTGGCCGTCCGCGAGCATGCAGGCTGTAGCCAGCTTCACGATGCGTTCCTTGCCGACCACGATGCGATTGATCTGGTCCAGCGCCGACTGCAGTCCTTCGCCGGTCGAAACGGGCTGGGTAATTGCGCTCATGCGGCCTTCCAGGTCAATGAAACAGGGAAAGCATAGCAGCCCGGCGTAACTTCGGAGTGAATGACAGCTGGTTTGTCGTCAGGGAACCGCAAACCCGGCCTCCCGCAGCAACCGGCCAAGCGCAATGAGAGGCAACCCGATGAGCCCGGTCGGATCGACCGAGTCGATCCGCTCGAACAAGGCGATCCCCAGCGCTTCAGCCTTGAAGGCGCCGGCGCACTTCAAAGGTCGATCCCGGTCGACGTAGCGCTGGATCTCGGCGTCGCTGAGCTCACGGAACTTTACCCGGGTGACATCCAGATGGTGAAAAATCCGGTCGTGTCGGGTGAGGCATATAGCGGTCGAAAACACAACCTCCTGCGTCGAGCAGCGGTGGAGTTGCTCGGTGGCGGCCTCCATCGTTCGGGGTTTGCGCAGGATCGCCTCACCGAGCGCTGCGACCTGATCGGAACCGATGACCCAGGCCTCGGGGAATCGGGCTGCAACGTGCGCGGCCTTGGCCCTGGCAAGGCGCCTTGCCATGCCGGCGGGCGTCTCGCCCTCCTCGGCCCGCTCTTCGACCTGTGGAGCCTCCTGGCTGAATCCCAGGCCCAGGCGGCGAAGCAATTCGGCGCGGTAGGTTGACGTTGACGCCAGGATCAGCGTTTCAGACTTCATGGATCAGGCCCCTGGTGACTTTCGGAACGCGTGCGGGAAAGGGATAATAGGGCACAGGAAAGAACCGTGTCGATCATGCCCGCAACCATTCTCGACGGCCGCGCCCTGGCCGATGAACGTATCCGCCTGGTTCACGATGCCGTCGAGGAGCGGATCCGGGGCGGCGCTCGGCGGCCGGGCCTCGCAGTCGTGCTCGTGGGTGCGGATACCGCTTCCCGGGTGTACGTTCGCAACAAGCGTAAGGCCTGCGAGCGGGCGGGCATCAGTTCCCGGGATTTCGATTTGCCCGAAGAAACGTCCGAGGCCGATCTGCTGGCCCTGGTGGCGGAACTCAACGCGGACCCGCGGGTAGATGGCATTCTGGTTCAGCTTCCGTTGCCCGCTCACATCGACCAGAACAAGGTGGTGAACGCCATCGATCCGGAAAAGGACGTCGACGGCTTTCACGTGGCCAACGTCGGCCGGCTCGCCCTGAGACAGCCGGGTCTGCGCCCCTGCACGCCAATGGGTATCATGACCATTCTTCGCCATGCGGGCGTGGATGCGAAGGGCAAGGATACGCTGGTCGTCGGCGCTTCGAATCATGTCGGTCGTCCGATGGTGCTTGAACTGTTGCTGGCCGGTGCCACGGTGACCTGCTGTCACAAGTTCACGCGAGATCTCAAGTTTCATGTCGAACGTGCTGAAATATTGGTGGTCGCTGTCGGAAAGCCGAACGTCGTGCACGGGGACTGGATCCGACCCGGTGCGGTCGTTATCGACGTGGGCATCAACCGCAGTCCGGACGGGAAGCTCTGCGGGGACGTCGATTTTGCGGCGGCGTCCGAGCGGGCCGGCATGATCACGCCGGTCCCGGGCGGAGTCGGACCGATGACGGTGGCGACCCTCATGGAAAACACGCTCCATTCGGCGGTCCAGCGGGATGAGCACCATGCTCCTGCGATCATTTCGGCCGTGGAGCGGTCATAAGCTGTATCGGCGTGTGGCGCTTCAAGCGTTGTACACGATCGAAATGGATAATGGGAGCGCATGGATGCCGCTTGCTTCAAGGAGTGTGATTTGAGCCCGGCCAAGACAAGGCCCCCCGGGCTGATCGTTGTCTTCCTGGCCATCGGTCTGCTGCTGTCAACCGGCTGCTCGACGCTGGTCAGCACGGCGACGGACCGTTTTGCCGGCGCACTGTCGGCGGGCATTCTCAACCAGGATGACCTCGATACGGTTCGCGACGGCATGCCGGCCTATCTGCTGCTCGTCGATGGTTTCATCATCGAGAATCCGCAGAACTCGGCCCTTCTTCTCGCCGGGGCCGAGCTTTATTCGTCCTATTCCGGCGCGTTCACCGACGATCCGGAACGGGCCAGGCGACTGGCGGACCGGGCGCGCGAATATGGTATTCGTGCGCTCTGCTCCGAGTCCGACGTGCTCTGCGAGGCGGTGGATTCGCCGCACGAAGAATGGGTCGCTGCGCTCGATGCCGCCGACGAGGACAATCTGGCCGCGCTGTACGGCTTTGCGGCAAGCTGGGCCACCTGGATCGAGTTGAACTCCGGCGACTGGGACGCGATCGCGGATATTCCGAAGGTCGAAGCGGCGATGCGACGGGTCATCGCCATCGACCCGGACTTTCGATCGGGCTGGCCCCAGCTCTACCTTGGCGTGCTGACCACCCAGTTGCCGCCGGCCTTCGGGGGCAAACCCGAGGTCGGACGAGAGTTCTTCGACACGGCCCTGGCGAAGTCGAAGGGCCAGAACCTCATGGTCCATGTTCTGTATGCTCAGCAGTACGCGAGACTGGTGTTCAACCAGGCATTGCACGATCAGTTGCTGCAGGACGCAATCGCTTCGGACGTGCGGGCCGAAGATCTCACCCTGATCAACGTGCTGGCCCAGCAGCGGGCACGACGGCTGCTCTCCGAGAGCAAGGATTTTTTCTAGAGATGTCTGCAAGTATCAGAAAAATAGCGATATTCGTGGTTTTGGGGTTGGTTATTGGACTCCCCTCGGCGATTGCTCAGACGACGCTTAAGCTGGCGACGGTTGCCCCCGACGGCACGACCTGGATGCGTGAAATGCGTTCGGCTGCCGAGATGGTGGAAACGGCGACCGAGGGTCGGGTCAGGATCAAGTTCTATCCCGGCGGCGTCATGGGGAATGCCCCGACCGTGCTGCGCAAGATGCGGATCGGGCAGCTGCATGGCGGTGCGTTCACCAGTGGCGAACTGGCAGGTCTCTACCCGGATTTCTTCGTCTATGGGATTCCGTTTCTGTTCCATGGCAGAGACGAGGTTCGCTTTGTGCGCGCGGAACTGGACGATCGTCTTCGCGAGGGACTGAAAGCCCGTGGTTTGACCATGCTGGGCATTGCGGGCGGTGGTTTTGCGTACCTGATGTCGGATTCGGAAATCACCTCCGGGGAGGATCTGATCAATGCGAAGGTCTGGGTACCCGAGGGGGACGAGGTGTCCGCCCTCAGTCTCGAACTGGCGGGCGTCTCGCCGATTCCGCTGCCCCTGTCCGACGTCTACACGGGGTTGCAGACCGGCCTCATCGACACGGTGGTCAACACGCCGGCGGGTGCGATCGCTTTTCAATGGCACACCAAGGTGGATTACCTTACCGACGTTCCCGTGGCCTATGTCGTGGGCGTATTGGCCGTGGACAACAAGGCCATCGATCGGTTGTCGGAATCCGATCGGCGCATGCTGATCGACATCATGAGTTCCGCTCTCGAGCGTCTCGAGGAGATCAACGAAGCGGACAACATCGAAGCAAAGGCGGTGCTGTCCAAGGAAGGCATCACCGCGGTCGAGCCGGCGGCCGACGAAATGGAGTTCTGGCACGAGCTTGCCGGAAAGACCGTAACCGAGCTCGAGCAGTCCGGCCGGCTGGAGTTCGAGTTGCTGGACGACATTCAGGAATTGCTCCGGACCTACCGGGCCAGGGCGGCGGTTGAGCAGCACCAGTAAACAGACGGCGCAGGAGGCCGGCGGTCCGCTGGACCGTTGGCTGGGAGTCCTGGAAGGGACATTATTGGCCCTTCTTCTGTTCGGCATGCTGGCGCTGGGATGTGCCCAGATCATCCTGCGCAACTTCTTCGACGCGGCCATCGCCTGGGCGGACCCGGCGGTTCGGGTCGGGGTCCTCTGGCTCGGCTTGCTCGGCGCCGTGGCTGCGGCCCGCAAGGCCAAGCACATCCGTATCGACGTGCTCCATCGTTTTGCTTCGGAGCGGATTCAGGCGGTCCTGGACAGTGTGGCCGCTTTGGCGACGGCGGGCGTAGCCGCGGTGATCGCCTGGCACGGTGTCCGCATGGTTCTGGATGAGTACACCTATCCGACCACCACCGCGTCGGTCCTGCCCTCGTGGATTCTCCAGACCGTGATCCCCGGTGCCTTTGCCTTGATCGCCGTTGCCTACCTGGTCCACCTCGTGTTGGCCGTAATCAGGGCTGTCAGGGGATGATCGTCGGGCTCATTCTGCTGGTCTTCGCGCTTCTCGGGACGCCCCTGTTCGCCATCATCGGCGCCGGCGCCCTGATCGGTTTCGCCCAGGCAGGGTACGACCTGCAGGTGGTGACGATCGAAATCTACCGTCTCGCCGAGACGCCGGTGCTTGTCGCCATACCGCTGTTCACCTTCGCCGGGTATCTCCTCGGCGAAGGCGGGGCGCCGCAGCGGCTTGTGCGGCTTACCCAGGCCTGGCTGGGCTGGATGCCCGGTGGTCTCCCCATCGTGAGCCTGGCTGCCTGCGCTTTCTTTACCGCATTCACCGGGGCTTCGGGGATCACCATCGTGGCCCTCGGCGCGTTGCTCCTGCCGGCGCTGCTGGGCGCGGGCTATCCGGAGAAGTTCAGCCTCGGCATGATCACGACTTCCGGCAGCCTGGGCTTGCTCTTCGCACCATCCCTGCCGCTGATTCTCTATGGCGTGGTCGCCCAGCAGGCCGCGGTCGGCGGAACCGTGGCCATCGATGATCTCTTCATCGCCGGAATCCTGCCGGGACTGCTGATGCTGCTGGTACTCAGCGGCTATGCGATCTATCGCTCTGTCGGCCTGAGCGGCGTGCGGCAGCCCTTCGCCTGGACCGAGGCCTGGGCCGCGACCCGCGAGGCGGCATTCGAGCTGCCGCTTCCGGTGGTCGTCCTGGGCGGAATCTATTCGGGCTGGCTGGCCGTGTCCGAAGCGGCCGCCGTGACCGCTGCCTACGTGCTGCTGGTCGAGTTCGTGATCCACCGGGACATCCCGTTGCGGGAACTGCCGCGCGTCGTCCGCGAGTCCATGATGCTGGTCGGCGCGATTCTGGTCATTCTTGGGGTCTCGCTGGCCTCCACGAACTATGCCATCGACGCCGGCTTGCCGGAGCAGCTCCTGAACTGGACTCGCACCTGGGTCGAGTCGAAGGCGACGTTCATCGCCGTTCTGATCGTGATGTTGCTGCTCCTGGGCATGCTGCTGGACATCTTCTCTGCGATCGTGATCGTGGTGCCGATCATCCTGCCGATGGCCGCCAGCTACGGAATGAACCCGCTGCACCTGGGGATCCTGTTCCTGGCGGCCATGCAGCTCGGCTACTTCACGCCGCCGGTGGGCATGAATCTGTTCATTGCCGCCTATCGCTTCGACCGGTCGATCATCGACCTGGTGGTCGCAACCGTGCCGTACTTCCTGCTGCTCCTCGGCTGCGTCCTTCTGATCGGCTACTGGGAATGGCTGTCGCTGGCGTTTCTTGGCTGAGGCATCCGGATTCGGTCCGCTACGCCCGTTCGCCTCCCAGGTATCGCCCGAAGGGCGTACTCCGAAAAGTAGGCGCAAGCGAATGTCAAAATCAAAGCCGCTCTGACCACCGCGTTTCACCTTTCGCTGCCATCCATCTTCTTTCGCAGGTCATCAATCAACTCACCCAGCGCCTTGACGTAATCGAGCCATTCATTGTTCTGCTCTTCCACATTCCGGCTCAACCGCCAGACCTGGAACACCAGGCCGGCCAGCAACACGGCAATGCCGATCAGAATGCACGTCAGACCGGTCATTCCTGCACCTCGATCGCGTGTTCTTCAGTGATACGCCCAGTTGCGGCGGACACACAACGGACGAGAAGGGACAAAGCGGGTCATCGGCCAGGCACGGGGATGGCCGGCTATTCGAACCCGGCCCGATAGATCAGGCTCGGATTACGCTGCACCGCTGCGGCGCCCGCTTCGCTGGCGCTGGCCGGGGCGCCCACGACAAGGGCTTCGTTGCTCAACGTCAGCGAGGCGCCGAATTGCTGCTGGCCTGAGGGAGCACGGGTCAGGCGGGTCTGCGCCAGGGTAGCCGTGTCGAAGCGGTAGGCCCCGCCGGCGCCGGC
>JAWVZU010000208.1:0-7283 GCA_033722075.1 Lysobacterales bacterium | reverse complement strand
GCGCCGGTGAAACAATGGCCGTTTACCTTGGCGATGACCGGCTTCGGCGCGATCTCCATGAAACGGATGGCGCGGCGGGCCGGGATATCGAGGATGTCGCCGACACTGCCGTTGATGATGGGGCGATCGCCGAGCGCCTTCAGATCGACCCCGGCGCTGAAGGCCCGCCCGGCGCCGGTGATAACAATCGCGCGCACGTCATCGTCCTCGCCGGCCGTCTCGAGCGCGCTGCCCAGCGCCTCCAGCATGCGGGGCGTCAGCGCGTTCAGCGCATCGGGCCGGTTCAGCGTGATGGTGGCAATCCCGTCTTTCGTCTCGCTCAGCAGTTCTTTTTCTTCGGCCATCTCTGGTGCCCCGGTGAAAATTCACATGTTGCGGCGGTACTCGCCTCCCACATCGTACAGCGCGCGGGAGATCTGACCCAGGGAGCTGGTCTTCACGGTCTGGACGAGCTCCTCGAAGATGTTGCCGCGGGCCCGCGCTACCCGCTGCAGCTGCTCGAGGGACTCGCTGCGATCGGCCACGTGGTTGCGCTGGAACGCGCGCACCGCGTCGATCTGTGCCTGTTTCTCCTCGTCGTTGGAGCGCATGAGCTCCAGCGTGCCCACCTCGTCCTCCTGGCCCTCGGCCGGCAGGAAGGTGTTCACGCCGATGATGGGCAGGCTGCCGTCATGCTTGCGGCTCTCGTAGTACAGGCTCTCGTCCTGGATCTTGCCGCGCTGGTACATGGTGTCCATGGCGCCCAGCACGCCGCCGCGCTCGGAGATGCGCTCGAACTCCTGATAAACGGCCTCCTCCACGATATCCGTCAGCTCGTCGATGATGAACGAGCCCTGCCAGGGGTTCTCGCAGAAATTCAGGCCCAGCTCGCGGTTGATGATCAGCTGAATGGCCACCGCCCGGCGCACCGACTCCTCGGTGGGCGTGGTGATCGCCTCGTCGTAGGCATTGGTATGCAGGCTGTTGCAGTTGTCGAAAATGGCATACAGCGCCTGCAGGGTAGTCCGGATGTCGTTGAACTGGATCTCCTGGGCATGCAGCGACCGCCCGGAGGTCTGGATGTGGTATTTCAGCATCTGGGAGCGGCGATTGGCGCCGTAGCGTTCGCGCATGGCGCGTGCCCAGATGCGTCGGGCCACCCGGCCGATCACGGTGTACTCGGGATCCATGCCGTTGGAGAAGAAGAACGACAGATTGGGTGCGAACTCGTCGATATGCATCCCGCGGGCCAGGTAATACTCGACGATGGTGAATCCGTTGGCCAGGGTGAATGCGAGCTGCGAAATCGGGTTCGCGCCGGCCTCCGCGATGTGATAGCCGGAGATGGACACGGAATAGAAGTTGCGCACCCCGTGATCCACGAAATACTGCTGGATATCGCCCATCATGTGCATCGCGAATTCGGTGGAAAAGATGCACGTGTTCTGGGCCTGGTCCTCCTTGAGAATGTCGGCCTGTACCGTGCCCCGGACCACTTTCATGGTCTCTTCCTTTATGCGCCCGTAGGTCTCCGCGTCGACCAGCTGATCGCCGGTCACGCCAAGCATGCCGAGACCCAGGCCGTAGTGACCCTCGGGCAGATCGCCGCGGTACTCCGGCTCTCCGTTTTCTGCCAGTAGTTCGCAGCGTTTCTTCAGGGCCGCCTCCCACTCACCCTGTTCCCTGAGGTGGCGCTCCACCTGCTGGTCGATGGCGGTATTCATGAAGAACGCCATCATCATGGGCGCCGGCCCGTTGATGGTCATGGAGACGGAGGTGGTCGGCGCGCACAGATCGAACCCGGAATAGAGCTTCTTCATGTCGTCCAGGGTTGCGATCGACACCCCGGAATTCCCGACCTTGCCATAGATGTCGGGACGCTCATGCGGATCCTCGCCGTAGAGCGTCACCGAATCAAAGGCGGTGGACAGGCGAGCCGCCGGCGCGTCGGCCGAAAGATAATGGAACCGCCGGTTGGTCCGTTCCGGGGTCCCTTCCCCGGCAAACATACGGGTCGGGTCCTCGCCGGTGCGCCGATAGGGGTACACCCCGCCGGTGTAAGGATAGGCACCGGGGAGGTTCTCCTTCATCAGGAACTTCAGCAGCTCACCCCAGTCCCGGTACTTCGGCGGGGCGACCTTGGGAATCAGGTTGCGGCTCAACGACTCGCGGTAGTTTTCGCCATGAATCGTCTTGCCCCGGACCTCGTATTCATATTCCTCGGCCTGCACGGCTTCAGCGCGGGCAGGCCAGCCCTTGAGCAGCTCCACGGCTTCGGGGTTGAGTGCCTTGATCGCCTCGTTGTAGCGCTGGCGGAGGTGGACCAGAGACGCATCCTCATCGCCCTCGGGCTCTGCGTACAGATCCAGCGGGTCCGGGAGCTCGGGGTCTTCGAGCGCCTTCAGCGACTCGTGGAAATGCTGGGCCATGGAAGCCGACTGCATCTGGTGTTCGATGGAATCGTTGATGGACCGCCCCTGCTCGGCGATCTCCGCCAGGTAGCGGACACGTTCCCCCGGAATCAGGGCCACGGACTTGGGTTCGCGCGCTTCAGCGTCGATCTCCGGCGACCACTCGACGCCACATTGTTCGCCGACCAGTCGGCACAGGTTGGCGAACATCCAGGTCACTCCCGGATCGTTGAACTGGCTGGCGATGGTCGGATATACGGGCACCTGATCGTTTTCCAGGTCGAACTTCAGGCGATTTCGCTTCCACTGCTTGCGAACGTCGCGCAGGGCGTCTTCCGATCCCTGGCGATCGTATTTGTTCAGCACCACCAGTTCGGCGAAATCCAGCATGTCGATCTTCTCCAGCTGGCTGGCTGCGCCAAAATCGGAGGTCATGACATAGGCCGGAAAATCCACCAGGTCGACCACTTCCGTATCCGACTGGCCGATGCCCGCCGTCTCTAGGATCACGAGGTCGAAGCCGCTGGCACGCAACAGGGCGATGCAGTCGCTGAGCATGGCGCTTGTGGCGAGGTGTGCACGGCGGGTCGCCATGGAGCGCATGTAAACCCTGGAACTGCGCAGGGAGTTCATCCGGATCCGGTCGCCCAGCAATGCCCCTCCGGTCCGTCGCCGGGTGGGATCCACCGCCAGGACGGCGATCCGCATTTCCGGAAAATGCTGAAGAAACCGGTTGAGCAGTTCATCGACCACGCTGGATTTACCGGCCCCGCCGGTCCCCGTGATGCCGACGACCGGGACGCGCCCGGCAGCCGCCTGCCACTCCTTGCGCATCCGCTCCAGTTCCTTGTCACCGAACGCGCCGTCTTCCAGGGCGGAGAGCATGCGCGCGATGGTCAAAGGTTTCTCCGGGGTGATCGATTCCGGTGCCGTACTGCCCCGCCGCTGCCGCTCGGTCCGTTCGACCAGGTCCTCGATCATCGGGACCAGGCCCATTTCCAGCCCGTCGTCGGGATGATAGATGCGCTCGACGCCGTAGTCGTGGAGCTCCCTGATCTCGTCCAGGGTGATGGTTCCGCCGCCGCCACCGAAGACCCGTACATGCTCGGCGCCGTGCTCGCGCAGCATGTCGACCATGTACTTGAAGTACTCGACGTGACCACCCTGGTAGCTGGATACGGCGATACCGTCCGCGTCCTCCTGCAGGGCGGCCCGCACCACGTCCTCGACGCTGCGGTTGTGCCCCAGGTGCACGACCTCGACGCCCTGCGCCTGGATCAGGCGGCGCATGATGTTGATCGCGGCATCGTGGCCGTCGAACAGCGAGGCCGCAGTCACGAAACGGAGCGGATGGGCGGTCTCTTTCCCGGCGTGGGGGAGATTCTCTGCGGCGGTACTCATAGGTGCGATCAGTCGTTGGACAAAACAGCCCGTTAGTTTAACAGAGCTGCACGCCTCAGCGTTCGGCTGCCTGGCCGCGGTCAGCGAACATCAACTGGTTCAGGCGAATGCCGACCGCTTCGCTCGCGTGGGAACCGCGCAGCGCCTCGCTCCCGGGACCGTAGGCGTAAAGCGGGACATCGACGCCCGTGTGGCCGCCGGTGCTCCAGCCCGTCCCGGTCCGGCGATCGAGGATCAGGTTGAGCGCCACCACCGCGTCCTCGCCGGAACCCGCGTTGGTCAGCAGTTCCCGCTCCGCCGCATCCAGTTCGAAGGGAAAATAGTGCGTGGCGGCCTCCAGGAGCGACTGGCCCGGCTCCATGCCGATCACCATACCCAGGGGCGTTCCGTCGAGTTGCTGCAGCGGCCGGGGATCCCAGACATAAGCTTCGTCGGCCACGAACGGATGATCCTCGACACCCAGGCTCAAACCGCCCGTCTCGTGGTCGGCCGTGATCATGACCAGCGTTTCGCCATCCGCCTCGGCGAAATCCAGCGCGACTTCTATGGCATCCATGAAATCGCCCATCTCACTCATCAACTTGGCAATCTGGTTGTCATGGCCGGCCCAGTCGATCTGGCTGCCTTCCACCAACAGCACGAAACCGTTTCGATTGCCGCTCAAAGATTCCAGGGCAAAGCGGGTCATCTCGGCCAGCGATGGAATCGTCGGGTCCCGGTCCCAGGCTGCGGGCAAGCCTCGCGGCGCAAACAGCCCCAGGACGAGGTCCGAACCGGCGCTTTGGGTGAGCTCGCTGGCGGTCATGGCGATCCGGTAGCCTGCATTCTCGAACTCGCCGACGAGATTTCGATCCTCCCGCTGCAGGTGCGTGCGGCCGCCGCCCAGCAGGATGTCCGCGATCGGTCGGCCATCGATCTGGTTGTCGAACAGCTGGTCGGCGATGCGCGCATATTTCTTGCGGTAATCCACGTGCGCCAGGAACGACGCCGGCGTCGCATGGGTCACCTCGGAAGTCACCGCAATGCCCACCCCCATGTCCTGCCGCCGGGCGCGCTCGAACAACGTCTCCAGCGGCTCGCCGGAGGCATCCAGCCCGACAACCTCGTTCCAGGTAGGCTGTCCGGTCGCGTAGGCAGTGGCGGCGGCCGCCGAATCAACCACCACCCAGGGTGCACCCATGGACTTGGTCCGGACGTTACCGACCAGGATCGAATCGACGGGCAGCGTTTCGACCGCGACGGTTTCCGGGTCGTCCTGAAAAGCGCGGAAGGCGCTGACCTGCGCGGGCCCCATCCCGTCACCGATCATGATGATCAGGTTCCTGGGAACCGAACCGGGCGAGCCCGTTATCGCGTTGACCTCCTGCCTGACGTCCGAATCGGTCGTGCAGGCCATGAGAACGAGTCCGGCAATAACAAGGGGAACCAAGCGCATCAGCAAAATCTCATCCAGCGTCGGGAGAGCCCAGCATAATGCGTGATCCTTACGTTTGAGTGAACCCCGTCAGCCGTAGGAACCGGCCGACGCCTCGTCATCGGGCATGAATTTCCGCCGGAGCCAGTAGTCGGCGCTGAGATAGCGGCCCGCGCCGAGACCCCAAAGGGCCAGCAACATGATGAAATAGGTGGCCGCGAACTCGATGCCGTTCTTGAGAATCGTAATCGGCCCTGCACCGGTCAACCATTCATAGTTTCCGTGCTCGCGAAGGATGCTCCGGGCCATCTCACGCTTCTCGATGGCATCGTCGATCAGGTCGCTGCGCCATTCCCAGGGCACTTGCAGCTCCGTTTCCGGCAGCGCATGCCACCCGTTCTCCCAGTGTGCGGTCGCTGCAGCAACGATCATCGTGAACATCAGAGGGATCGTGATCCAGCGAACCGCGAGCCCGAGCACCAGCAGGATGCCGCCGAAAAATTCGGTCCCTCCGGCCAGGTAAACCATCAGCTGCGGAAAGGGCATTCCGAGGTATTCAAAATAGCTCGCGACGTTCTCCGCGTTGGAGAGCTTGTTGAAACCGGCAAGGATGAAGATTGGAGCAAGGTAGATTCGCAGGGCCACCGGCCCGAGAAAATCGATTCGGCGAACCGCGTCCATGAACTGCTGAAGTTTGACCAGGAGCTGCATCTTGTTGTCCCTCTGTTCTGGTATCGGATCGGGCAATACCCAACGCTCCTCCCAGGAGAACGACGCAGACTCGGTTTTCTTTCAGTTTTTCGCCCGATCAGGTCCCGCGGCGCTGCATCAGCAGCTTCTTGGTCTCGGCAATGGCTTTCGCCGGGTTGAGGTGCTTCGGACAGGTCTTGGTGCAGTTCATGATGGTGTGGCAGCGGTAGAGCCGGAACGGATCTTCCAGGGCATCCAGCCGCTCACCCGTGGCCTCGTCCCGCGAGTCGACGATCCAGCGGTAGGCCTGCAGCAGTACCGCGGGCCCAAGGTAACGGTCCGGATTCCACCAGTAGCTCGGGCAAGCCGTCGAACAGCAGGCGCACAGGATGCATTCATAAAGCCCGTCGAGTTTCTCGCGGTCTTCCTTCGACTGGAGCCGCTCCTTGTCCGGGGGGGTCGGCGAAGCGGTCTTCATCCAGGGTTCGATGGAGCGCAGCTGCGCGTAGAAATGGGTCAGGTCCGGGACCAGGTCCTTGATGACCGGCATGTGCGGCAGCGGATAGACCCTGATTTCGCCCTCGATATCGTCAATCGGCTTGGTGCAGGCGAGCGTATTGGTGCCGTTGATGTTCATGGCACAGGAGCCGCAGATGCCTTCCCGGCAGGATCGGCGCAGGGTCAGCGTCGGGTCCACCTCGTCCTTGATCTTGAGCAGGGCATCGAGGACCATCGGACCGCAGTCGTCGGCATCGATGGTGTAGGTGTCGGTGCGCGGGTTTTCGCCCGAGTCCGGGTCCCAGCGGTAGATCTTCAGTTTCAGGGGCTTTTTCGGCGAGCCCTGCACGGGCCATTGCTTGCCCGAGGTGATTTTCGAGTTCTTGGGGAGGGTAAATTCAGCCATGGTGCTCGTCTCTGATCCTGTCCGTGTTCAGTAGGTTCTCGCCTTGGGCGGAATGACTTCCACGTCATCCGTCAGGGTGTGCATGTGCACCGGGCGGTAGTCGAAACTCACCGCCCCCGCCGGATCCACCCAGACATAGGTGTGCTTCATCCAGTTCTCGTCGTCGCGGTCCTGGAAATCCTCGCGGGCATGAGCGCCGCGGCTCTCCTTGCGATTTCGGGCCGACTCCACGGTGGCCACCGCGTTGACCAGCAGATTGCGCAGTTCAAGGGTCTCGACCAGGTCCGTGTTCCAGACCAATGACCGGTCATGCACCTTGATGTTCTCGAAACTGGCGAAAACCTCGGCCATGCCCTCACAACCGCTGGCGAGGGACTCTTCGGTACGGAACACCGCGGCGTCCTTCTGCATGGTCTGCTGCATGTTTTCCCGGATGACCGCCGTCGGCGTGTCGCCGTCGGCATAGCGGATCTGGTCGAACTCG
>JAWVZU010000207.1:0-7304 GCA_033722075.1 Lysobacterales bacterium | reverse complement strand
GCTCATGGACCGCTCCTGGCAGAGCGTCGTCCAGCGCATGCACGATCAGATTGCCCACCAGGCGACCCACGACGAGCTGACCGGCCTGCTGAACCGCAAGGAATTCGAACGGCGCCTGAAGCTCAAGGTCAGCGAGAGCAAGCTGGTCGACAGCCAGCACATCGCGATGCTGGCGGATCTCGACCAGTTTCGGGTGGTCAACGCGTCAGCTGGACACGAAGCCGGCGATCGTCTGCTTCAGAATGTGGCCGAGTTGCTCAAGCAGGTCTTGCCCGACAACGCGGAAGTCGCCCGCGTGGGGCCGGATGACTTCGCAATCCTGGTGCCACGCTGCGACTCGGGCCGCGGCCACGAACTGGCCAACAAGCTCAAGCGGGCCGTCGCCGAGCACAACACCGGTTGGTTGACCCGGCGCCTGCGGGTCACCATGAGCGTCGGCGTCGTGGCGGTCAACCGGGACAGCAGTTCGATCTGGGACGTTTTCAACCGTCTCGAGGTGGCCTGCGATGCTGCCAAGGAGGAGGGCGACCGGATCCGCAGCTTTGAGGTCGATGACACGGACCTGTCCCGCCGCTCCAAGGCCGTCGCCCAGGTCCAGGAACTTGAGAAGGCCCTGGACACCGATCGAATCGAACTCCACGGACACCTGATCAAGCCCCTGCACGCCTCCGACGAGACCGGCGCCCACTACGAGGTGCTGAGCCGCATACGGGCCGACGACGGCAGCACCATACCGCCGGATGATTTTGTTCCTGCCGCTGAGGCCTACGGGCGCATCCACATGCTGGACGAGCGCGTCATCGATCGCACGCTGGCTCTGCTCGCAGCGTCCGGCGGCAAGGGCATCGACAAGCTGGCCGTCAATATCTCGGGGCGAACTTTCAATCGGCCGCGTTTTGTCGAATTTCTGAGGCAGAAGCTGGAGGAATACGAGGTGTCTCCGTCCCTGCTCTGCCTGGAGATCACCGAGAGCGCAGCGATGGCGGACCTTTCACGCTGCGCCGATGTCTTGCGGGAACTCCGCTATCTGGGCTGTTCGCTGTCCCTGGACGACTTCGGCACCGGGTTGTCCTCCTTCGGGTACCTGAAGCACTTGCCGGTCGATTTCCTCAAGATCGATGGTTCCTTCGTGCGGGAAATTGACCGAAGCCGCTCCGATTACGGATTGGTCAAGACCATGCACGAGACTGCGAGACTCCTGGGCAAGCGCACCATCGCCGAATATGCGGAGAGCGACGCCATCATCGATGCGCTGGATGAAATCGGCATCGACTATGTTCAGGGCTACGGCGTCGAAAAACCGCGACCGCTGAGCAAGATCCTAGGAGAGTGAACTACCTCCGCTGCTGGCGGGGCCTGGCATCCGGCGGCGCCTATGCGCTGGACGCACCGATGAACCTCGATCCGGTCGACGGCCGGCCGGTCCAGCTCGAGCTGGATCTCGACCGGCTGCAACATGACCATCCGGGGCGATCCTGGCTGCGCGAGCAACGCAGCATGTGGCGCTACGGACCACTGCTGCCGTTCGATTCGGCCGGCGACGAATCACCCGTGGTTACGCTTGGTGAGGGTTGGACCCCGTTGCTCGGGGCGAGCGATCTGCCTGGGGCGAAACGTGCCGGCCTCAATCTCTACGTGAAGGATGAAGGGTTCCACTGGCCCGGCTATGGCGGCAATCCCACCCTGAGTTTCAAGGACCGGGGCATGTCCATGGTCGCCAGCATGGCCCGGCACTACGGTCTGCGACGACTCGCCGTACCCACCCAGGGCAACGCCGGGGACTCCCTGTGCCGCTATGCCCAGGCCGCCGGAGCGGAGGTTGCCGTGATCATGCCAGAGGACACGCCCGAACCCATCGTCGGCAGTGTCGCGGCGGCAGCAGCGCGCAATCCCGGCGTGATCCTGGATTTCGTGACCGGGACGATCCGGGAGGCCGGCGCGCGCATGAAAGAATTCTACCTGCCGCGCGGCTATTTCAACTGCGCGACGTTCCAGGAGCCGGGCTGGCGCATCGAAGGCAAGAAGACACTCGGCCTGGAGATCGCCGAACAGCTGGCCTGGAGGTTCCCTGATGCCATCGTCTACCCAACCGGGGGCGGGACGGGAATTCTGGGCATGTGGAAAGCTTTTACGGAACTGCAACAACTGGGCGTTGTCGAGGGCGACCTGCCGCGCATGTATTGCATCCAGGCCGAGGCCACCGCACCGCTCGCCGAGGCCTGGCGGCGTGGTGCTGAAGACAGCGAGTCCGTCAGCCCCGGAGCGACACTCGCAACCGGGCTCAATGTGCCCGGAGGGGTCGGACATTTTGCGGTGCTGCGGACCGTCCGGGAGAGCGGCGGATCGGTCCTGGCGGTTTCGGAGGCCGAGATCGAGGCCGCCTTTCGGGAAGTCTGGCAGCGAAAGCACTGGTGGATCTGCCCCGAAGGCGCGGCATGCCTGGCCGCGCTGGATTCACTGGTCGAGGGTGGTCAGCTTCGTCGCGACGAGACGGTGATCGTGGTAAATACGGGCTCGTTCGAGAAGTACCTGCCGAATTTGAGGGGCTGGTTGGTCGCGTAGCTTTCTATCGCGACGTGTTCGGCCGCCCCAATCACATTTTTCAAAGTCCGTGTTCGAAAGGCGACAGGAGTCCCTTTTCGAAGCTAACAATTAGGCACCTTGATCGTCTTCCCCGCCCGAATCAGGTAGCGCGGCGGTTGGATGTTGTTGACCGCTGCCAGTTCTTTCATGGACATGCATCGATAGCGGGACGCGATCAAGCCCAGCGTGTCGCCCCGGCGTACCGTGTAGGGCAAGAGATCACTTTCGCGGCTCTCGCTGGCATCGCGCAGGTCGCGAGCGGTCGCCAGGAACGCCTCATCCTGACATGCGCTGGGGTACAGCTCCGCCACCCGGACCGGGACCCGGATCTCCGTTCCGGGCGACAGCTTGTCGCCGGGTGCGAGCTCGGGATTCAGATTTCGCAGGGCGCGAAACCACCCGTTGGGCAATTCCTCGTTGCCGAGGCAAATGGTCAGCTCCGAAAGCGAGCTCTCTGCAAGCAAGGTCAGCTGAGTGTGTTCGGTTCGCTGGCGTGGCCAGTCGAGTCGGTAGGCCTCGGGATGCAGATACAACCAGGCGGCTGCCAGCACCTGGGGGACATAGCGCCGCGTATCCCGGGGCAGCGAATAATAGAAGTCGGAGGACCAGAAGTCCGCACCGTTCAGGCGCCGATTCAGGCGGCGGAGCCGATTTTCGCCCGCGTTGTAGGCCGCCAGGGTCTTCTCGAGACTGCCACCGAGCAGCCGGAACTGATCATTCAGATAGGCAACGCTCGCCTCAGCGGCCTTGGCCGGATCCAGCCGCTCATCGAAGTCCTTCTCGCCCCCAAGCCCGTAGCGTCGAGCCGTCGCGCGCATGAACTGGAGCGGTCCGGCCGCGCCGGCCCGGGAATAGGAATGCACGCGTCCTGAGGACTCCACCGCCAGGATGCCGAACAGCAGCGCCTCGGGCAGCCCGGCCGCCTGGTACGGCGGCAACATGGACTCACGCAGGAACTGGTAGTTCTCCAGGGTGCGCATCAGCAGCGGTCGGTTCCAGGTCAGCCAGTCATGGAGCGCATCCTTGACGTAGCGGTTGAGCTGGATCAGTTCACCGAGGTCGGTTCCGTTCAGCGTCCGTCCGCCGCTGGGCACAGGCGCCGGTTCGGGATCCATCCTGGGGACCGCCGCATCCGCCTCGCCGGTCTCGAACATTGCACTCTGGAGATTGATGATCTCCTGGTAGCTCTGGACAGCTCGCGCGAGATCGCAACCGGGGATGCGCCGGCAACGATTGACCGAGTCGTCAAGCAGCAGCAGTGCTTCTTCGATCAGCGCATTGCCCGTATCGGTACTGCCCGACTCGATCAGGACGATGGCCTCGCGGTATTCGGCGACTGCCGTTTCCATGTCGGCCTGGATCTCCTCGACCACGCTGGGGACTTCCGCCGGCCCGACGGTCTCGGCTTCCCGAGCGTGCGCAGGCGCCGTCTGAGCGGTCTCAGGGCTCGTCACGCCCGACGGACCGGCACAGGCTGCCAGCAGAGCGCTGGCAAGCAGCACGGGCGGGAAAACTTTCTGCCATTCCATTCTTCTTCTTCTCATGATCCAACGATCGCTGCGGAATTTCGAATGATCGCAGGCGCAGCGGTCATCCCGGTGCCCCTACCCTGTCACAAACCAGACAACGGACGGGCAATTCAGTTCTCGTCCGCCGGCCTCGCGCTCGTGACCTGGGCCCGAATCGTATTGAAGACCGGCACGTATTGCGAGCCGAGAACCAGCAGGCCGGACTCCCCCGGCGGGATTCGGCCCGTGTGAATCCGCGACTCCTGACGAACGCGTCCGTCGGCGTTTCGATAGACGAAGAGAAGCCGCAGGTCGCGCAGCGGCACGCCGGAAAGATTCTGGATCTCCAGATAGATCTGGCCTTGCCGGTCGACCTTCGCCACCGTCGGAACATAGCGCTCGGGTCGCCGTGGCAGATCCAGCGCGACCAGGCGTCGGGATGCGATCTCGCCCGCCGGCGTCTCGGATCCGGCTGCAGCGGCATAAAGCGCAATCGCCCGGCCCAGCTCCTCCTCTGCCTCGGCGATCTGGCCCAGCGCCGTCGCGGCATCGGCGGTCGGCAAGAGTGCCATGCTGGCTTTCAAATCGGCCTCAGCGCCTTGCAGGTTTTCCAGCTTGCGGCGTGATTCACCGCGCCCCAGATAGAACTTGAAGTACTGGCTATTGCGCCCGATCGCGTCGGTATAGTGCCGTTCGGCGGAAGCATAGTCGCGCAGTGCGAAGGCGACATCGCCGCGCAGGCCGAAGAATTGGCCTTCCTCGGGCTGGACCTCGATGGCCTGGCCGGCCAACCGCATGGCCAGATCCGGTTTTCCCTCGGCCAGCGCCCGCCGGCCATGGTCGTAGTGATCGTAGGCGACGCGGGTGGCGCGCAGCCTGCCGCTCGCCGCTGCGTAAGCATCCACGCCCAGCACGCCCTCCTCGCCGAGTTCCTCAGCGGTACGCCGATTCTCCTGGACCCGCTGCTGCGACGGTGGATGGCTTGCAAAGAGGCCGCTCAACCAGTCGGATTTACCCTCTTCAGCCAGGCGCACTAAGGTCTCCTGAAGCCCGACGGCGCCTCGGGGATCATAGCCCGCACGAGCCATGTAGATCATGCCCCAGCGGTCCGCTTCCAATTCCGCAGCCCGGTTGTAGCGCTGGTTGATCAGCTGCGCAGCCACCTGGGCGCTGCCGATGACATAGCGACCGTAGTCGTTTTCCCGAGCCGCCGTCGCCGCCGCCAGCACCGCGCCCTGAATCAACAGCCCGCGCTCGAGCGCCTGGGCACCGTGGCGCGCGGCGGCGTGCACGATTTCGTGACCCAGCACTGCAGCGAGCTGTGCTTCGTTCTCCAGCTCGAGCAGGAGTCCCCGGTTGACTGCAATCTTGCCGCCCGGCAGCGCCCAGGCGTTTGGAGTCGAGTTGTTCAGAATGGTGAATTCGTAGTCCAGAGATCGGTCGCTGACGGCCGCAAGCCTGGCCCCGACGCGGGACACGTAGGCCTGCAGTTGAGGATCCACCACATAGTCGCCACCCTGCATCTGGCGGCCCGGGAGGTAGTGCGCTTCGCCGATGGCCCGCTCGCGCTCCTCTCCGACCAACTCCATTTCGCGGTCGCCGGTAACCGGGTTGGTAACACAACCCGTCAGCCCGAGCAGCAGAATCAGGGATGAACAGACGCGGTAAGCGCGGGGCATTTCAATGGCTGACGACGGGGGGCAATTCCTTGGCCTGCAGGATCCACTTCTCCACGGTTGCTTCCGACGGCACCTGACGAACCAGGTTGCGGCTCTCGTTGACCGCGGTCATCTTGGCGGCGAGGTTGCCCGCATTGCGATTGCGAAGTTCCTTGACCGTGTCCACGCCGGCGGCTTCCAGCAGTTCCGCGTACTGGGCGCCGATGCCCTTGACGCGAAACAGGTCGGCCATGTTCACCGCCTTCAGGATGCGCTTTTCATCGAGTCCGGACTCGGTGGCGAGACGCTTGCGGCCGGCCCTTGTCCCACCGAGCTCCAGCAGTTGCTCGACCGTTCCGCAGCCAGAATTTCGAAGTTTCTTTCCGTAGCGAGTTCCTATCCCCTCGATGGACTCGATCTTTTTTCCCATGAATGTGCCCCCTTAGGCGATTGTGGATGCCTTCGCTGCCAGCCCCCTTACCTATCTTAGCGGGTTCAGCGCCGGAGTTGGGGGACCGAGAAGGATTTTTTCAACCTGCCTCCGGATCTTTTCTTGCTGCCGCCTGGGCACGGCTCAGGATGCCCCGCAGGATATGGATTTCCGTGTCGTCCGGTCTCGCCCGCTGGAAGAGCCGGCGCAATCTGCGCAACATCGACTGGGACTGCTTCGGATCCAGGAACCCGATCTCCAGAAGCGCGGCCTCCAGATGTCCGAAAAAGGACTCGAGGTGTTCCCCGGTGGCCGGTTGGTGCGCCACTGCTTCCTCCGTGCCGGAAGTCGCCGTGGCGGCCAGCATGGCCATGCGGAGTTCATAGCAGATCACCTGGGCGGCAGCGCCCAGGTTCAGCGACTGGTAATCCGGGTTGGCCGGAATATTCACCAGCGCATGGCAGCGATCGATCTCGGCATTGCTCAAGCCCGATCGTTCCCGACCAAACAGGACGGCCACCTCCTGTGTCGCCGCCTCGGCGACCAGCTGCCGGGCGCTTTCCCGGGGATCCAGCTGGGGCATGGGGATGCGGCGCAGGCGCGCACTCGTGCCGACCGCGTAGCTTACCCCCGCCAGTGCCGCATCGAGGTTCGACACCACCTCTGCAGTGGCCAGCACGTCGTCCGCGCCGGATGCCCGGGCGGTCGCGTCGGCCGATGGATAATCCTTCGGATTGACCAGAACCAGTCGCCCCAGCCCCATGGTTTTCATGGCTCGCGCCACCGCCCCGATATTGCCTGGGTGACTGGTTTCGCAGAGCACGATACGGATTCGTTCCAACATGCCGACAGTTTAACAATGGTTCCATGCTATCCTGCGCGCCCGATCGAGTACCGAGATAGCCCGAGATCCATGCGCAAGCCTGCCGTCAATATCGCCGTGAGCGCCGCCCGCGCTGCCGGACGCGTCCTGATCCGCTTCCTGAACCGGGCGGACAGCCTGAAAATCAGCGAGAAGCAGAAGAACGATTTCGTGACCGAGGCGGATCGAGCAGCGGAAAAGGCCATCGTGCAGGAAATACACAAGGCCTACCCGGACCACGCGATCCTGTCCGAGGAAGCCGG
>JAWVZU010000206.1:0-7372 GCA_033722075.1 Lysobacterales bacterium | reverse complement strand
TCGCGCCGGGGACTGGACCGCTTCCCCCTCGATCGCTATGAGATTGCCAGTGAGTTCACGGAGCCCGATGCGTTTCTCCTGCGCAGCCATAAGCTCCACGGTGAGGCCATTCCCGATAGCGTCGTCGCCGTCGCGCGGGCCGGGGCGGGCGTCAACAACATCCCCGTCGCGGACTACACGCGGCGTGGCATCGTCGTCTTCAACACGCCGGGCGGGAATGCCAATGCGGTGAAGGAACTGGTCGTTGCCGCCCTCCTGCTGAGTTCCCGCGACATCTTCGGCGGCATGAACTATGTCCAGCGGCTGGCCGAGCTGGACGACCCGGGCGAGCTGGCAAAGCGACTGGAGAAGGAAAAGAAGCGCTTTGCCGGCAGCGAGGTCACCGGCAAGACCCTCGGCGTCGTCGGACTGGGCGCGATCGGGTCAATGGTCGCCAACCTGGGGCTGGAACTGGGCATGGACGTGGTGGGCTACGATCCGGCACTGTCGGTCGAGGCGGCCTGGCAGTTGTCCAGCCGCGTCGAGCGGATGGAAAATCTGCAGACCCTGCTGGGCCGGGCGGATTATGTCACCCTCCACGTGCCGGCCATCGAGGCGACCCGCCATCTGATCAATGCCGACACCATCCGATGCATGCGCGCCGGAGCACGTCTGCTGAACTTCGCGCGCGAGGAGATCGTGGACTGTGAAGCCATCGTCCAGGCCCTCGATGATCGGCACCTGGCCCGCTATTGCACCGATTTCCCGATGCCCGAACTGGTCGGCCGGGACGACGTGCTCCTCATGCCGCATATCGGGGCCAGCACCGCCGAGGCCGAGGAAAACTGCGCCGTGATGGCGGCAAACCAGCTGATCGACTTCCTGGAGAACGGCAACATCACGAATTCGGTCAACTTCCCGGCCACGCGCATGGCTCTGGCCGGTGGCACGCGAATCACTTTCAGCAACCGGAACGTGCCGAAGGTCCTCGGGAACGTGCTGGGCATCCTCGCCGACCGTAACCTGAACATCATCGACATGGTGAATCGCAGCCGTGAGGAAGTGGCCTACAACATCATCGACGTCGAAGGCAGTTGCGACGGCCCCCTAGGCGACGAGATTGGCCAGGTGAACGGGGTGATCCGGGTCAGGTTGCTCCAGGGCAGTTAGGGCCGCTACGGCCAGATGCCCCGTGTGAGGGTCGTATCCGCTTCCCGGCGGATTGCCAGCACGTAGGCCGCCGTCCGCAGGTCGGCCGGTTCAAGCGGAGCGCCTTCGATGGCGTGCTCCTTGCGCAAGGCCTCGAGTTCCGGGAGCGATTCGTTGATCCGCTTCTGCTCATTCAGGACATCGTCCGTGGCAGCCTTCATCTTCTTGAGCAGCCGCTGGTTGACCTTTTCTTCGTCCCACCCCTCGGCGCGGATGTTCTGTATCCACTCGAAATAGCTGACGGTGACGCCCCCGGCATTGGCGAGGATATCCGGCAGCACGACGATTCCGCGCGCAAAGAGCGACCGGTCCGCGGCTGGCGTAGTCGGTCCGTTGGCGGCTTCGACGACCAGGCGCGCACGGATCGTATCGGCGTTGTCTGCCCGGATCTGGTTTTCCAGGGCTGCCGGGATGAGGATGTCGCAATCGAGCGCGAGCAGATCGTCGTTGGTGATCGTCATCGTTTCCGGCAGGCCCACGACGCTGCCCGACTCAGCCTTGAAGGCAATCGCGTCGGCAACGTCGATTCCTTCCTCCGCGAAGATGCCCCCGCGGGAATCGCTGACCGCAATGATCCGGGCCCCCGCCGCAGCAAAGAGTTCCGCCGCGATCGCCCCGGCGTTGCCGAATCCCTGGACGGCAACGGTGGTGCCTTCGACCGACTGAAGCCCCGGCAATAGCCCGCGGGAAAGGGCGTGCTGGGTGACGAACAGGCACCCGCGAGCGGTTGCTTCCCGGCGCCCCAGCGAGCCGCCAAGGTCCACGGGCTTGCCGGTCACGACGGGCAGGTTGTTCTGACCCGGATGCATCATTTCGTAAGTGTCGAAGATATGCGCCATGGTCGCGGCGTCCGTGTTGACATCCGGAGCCGGGATATCCGTGTGGGGTCCGATATTGTCCCCGAGGGCCGCCACGAAGCGCCGCGTGATGCGCAGTACGTCGTGGGGTTCGAGCGCCTTCGGATTGAAAGCCACGCCGCCTTTCGCGCCACCGAACGGAACATTGACGACGGCGCATTTCCAGGTCATCCACGAGGCCAACGCCCGCACCTCGTCCACGGTCACGTCGGGATGGAACCGGATGCCACCTTTGCCCGGGCCTCGGGCAGCACTGTGCAATACCCGGTATCCAGTGAAATTCTGCACCGAGCCATCTTCCATCAGGACCGGAAAGGTCACGGTGATGGTCCGATCCGGGTTCCGGAAGAAGTCGATCAGGCCGGCCTTGAGATCGGGAATGTATCGGGCGGCAGAATCGAACTGGGCCTGGGCGATGCGAAAGGGGTTGAGGTCTTCCGGCGGCGTGTCCGGCTGCTGCTCCTGGGGCTTATTCTCGGTTGACATGGTGCTTCTCCCAGTTGAAATCCTGTAGCGCCAAGGCGTTGTGTGCGCAGGCTCAGGTTACGGGATACGCGCCGGGTTGATTTAGACGTCGATCAAGTCTGTCCGCACGATAGCGGATGTTCATGACCGCGTCAGCGTGAAGGCCGCTTCGCGACCCACCAGTGCGGCGGCGATCGGCTCACGTTTCCATCCGAACTCTTCGGCGAACTCCTCGAAGGCGCGGAGCTCGTGGTGGCGAAAGTCCGGATAGCCGAGGAGGTCGTCGAACACCAGGACCGAGCCGGGCCGAAATAGGGGCTGCAACGCGGCGAGGGCGGTCCGGGTCGAGCTGTAGAGATCGCAGTCGATGTGGGCCAGGGCAATCGTGGCATCGGCATGGTCCGCCACGAAGCGCGGAAGCGTATCTTCGAACCAGCCTCTGTGAAGGGTTACGCCCGCGGGAACATCGGGCAACCTGCCTTCCGTGGAATAGCTGCCGGCTGGCAGGTGGCCCCAGGCTTCCGGCAATCCTTCGAAGCTGTCGAAGCCATGAACGGGCAACTCGGTCAGGTCGGCCATGACGCGGATGCTGTGGCCGTGGAAAACACCGCATTCCACGATGACCGTACCAGTGGTCACCGCGTCCATCGCGCAGCGCAGCACTTCCGGCTCGAATGCTCTCCACTCAGCTTGGCCCATCCACTGAAAAGACTCGACTTGTGCTCGCTCGAAGGCGCTGCCAGGAAAACCCGTCAGGCGCAAGGCGGCCTCCGATTCCTGGCCCGCGACCTGAGCAATCTGCCACAGGGCTACGCGGCCGGGCTCCCATTGCGGGTGCCTGCGAGTGAGCCGACTGAGCTCCCTCATGGCTTGGTCCAGATCTCCTTGCCGGTAGCAGTCGAGGGCAAAGAGGAAGATCGCTTCGGGATTTTCCGGCGCGATCCGGCGGGCCCGGCCCAAGAAAACACCGGCTTCATCAAAATTGCCGAATGCAATGCGAGCTTTGGCCAGCGGCAACAATGTGTCGGCGCTGTCTACCCGCGCAGCGGCCGCCTCGAAATCGCTGACGCTGTCCTCGTAGCGTCCGCATCGCCAGCGGGCACGGGCCCGCTGCAGAAGCTGGGCAGGCGCCAACTGCGATGCGGCGATCGGGTCGAGCGCGCTGCAAATGGCTGGCCACCGTTCCTCCCGCTCGAGTCGATCGAGGTCTTCGCTCTTCATGTTTATGCGGGCGCGATCAAAGAAGTGACCATGAAGCTGCCCCTTGAAGCTGGGGCAGTGCGGTTGAGCGCGCATTTGTTATCCAATGCCAGCAAAGTCCGGACAGGCTGATAAATGGGACACTCAAGCATAACTGCGCAAAGCCAGGACAGCGAACGACCCCAAGCCCACCGAGACAGATCAAGGAAGATTTCGGGTGCAGATGACCCAATAGTCGAGACGGACCGATGGTCATAAACCGACAGTAATCGACAAGGCGCCGTTGTTTGCCGAGTGGGCCCGGAACTCCGTCCGGGCCGCCGGATTCGAAGCGTTAGGGTGCGGTCTTGGTCTCGCGCTTGGCCAGGATCGCCTCCATCTGGTCCATGATCGCGTTCATCCGCTTGACGACGGCGCGGTAGGGTTCCGGCTTGGCGAGATCGACCCCGGCGGCTTTCAGCAGTTCGTAGGGATAGTCGGAGCCGCCGGCGCGCAGCAGGTCCTTGTAGTTCTCCACGCCGGCTTCGCCCTCGTCCAGCATCTTCTGGTAGAGCGCGGTTCCGGCCGTCTGCGAGGTCGCGTACTGGAACACGTACATGTTGTAGTAGAAATGCGGGATGAACATCCACTCGTTGGTATAAAGGTCGTCCACGATCACCACGCCGTCGTCGTGCCCGTGATAGCGGCGAACCAGGTCGGCATACATGCCCGTGATCCGCTCGCCTGACAGGGGCTCTCCGCGCTCGACGGCCTCGTACAGAGCCAGCTCGAACTCGGCAAACATGGTCTGGCGGAAGAAGGTCCCACGCAGGTTCTCGAGGCCATAGCCGAGATAGAACAGCTTCTCATCGTCGTTCAGTGCGTTCTCCACCATGTATTCCTGGAGAATCAGCTCCAGCGAGGTCGAGGGAATCTCCGCAATGAAGGTAGCGTAGCGAGCGGTCTGGATCGGCTGTTCCTGGCGCGCATACAGCGTATGCATCGCGTGGCCCCACTCGTGGGCGAAGGTCGACAGGGAATCGTAGTCGTCGTTGTGGTTCAGCAGCAGATACGGGTGGACATCGTAGGCGAAGCCGTTCATGTAGGCACCGCTGCGCTTGCCCGGCTGCGGGTAGACGTGCATCCAGCGCTGGTCCATGCCGGCCTGCTGCATCTCGACCCAGTCGTCGCCGAGTTTCTGCATCGCGGCCAGCGTGATCTCCTTGCTCGTAGCCAGGTCGAACTTCTTGTCGATCTCGACCAGCGGCGGATAGATGTCGTAGTAGTGCATCTGGTCCACGCCCAGCATCTTTCCGCGCAGCTTGAAATAGCGGTGCAGGGTAGGCAGTGCCTTGTTGACCTCGGCAACCAGCGTCTTGTAGACGGCCGGCGGGATGTTGTCGTTGAACAGTTCGCGCTGCAGCACGCTGTCATAGTTGCGGGCCTTGGCCAGGGCGACCTGGGTCTGGAAATGGGCGTTCAGGGTCTGCCCGACGGTGTTTCGGTATTCCTGCCACTTGCCCCAATACTCGTCGAAGGCAGCCTTGCGCACCTCCCGGTCCGAGTTGTTCCGGGCGCGCGAATAGCCGGCCGAGTTCAGCAGTACGGACTCGCCATCGGGCAGCTCGAATTCGGGCCAGGGGATGTCCGAGTTGGACAGCGTGGAATAGATCGTGCTGGGTGCACCGAAGGCCTGTCCAAAATAAGACAGCACCTGCTCGGCCTCGTCGCCAAGCGTGTGCGGGCCACTTCTCAGTGTGTCGTCCAGCTGGAGCCGGTAGACATCCAGCCGCTCATCCGCCTCGATGAACTGTTCGATCTTTTCGCGCCCTACGCGCAGGATCTCCGGCTCCAGCCAGGCGGTCGCCTGGGATAATTTCGAGAACATCAGCTGGGCCTGCTGGCGTCGCTCCTGGGTTTCGCTGACGCGCAGGTCCTCGTCTGCTTTCAAGCTCGCATAGGAGAACACCCGCGCACCTTCACGAACCGTTTCCGTGATCTTGTTCAACGCGGTGAAGAGCGAATCCGCGCTCTCGCCCAAGGTGCCTTCGAATGCCTTGATCTCCTCGATATCGGCCAGAACGCGCTCCCGCGCTTCGTCCCAGGTCTCGACGGACTCATAGAGATCGGCCAGGTCCCAGACGTGCGGCGTCTGTTCCGATTCGGTGGATGCAACGGCCGGTGCGGTCGTGGTCAGGATTGCGGCAGCGAGGCTGCCGATGACGAGCTTGCGCGCTGTTTTCATGAATTTGCTCCCGGAAAGATCGCGCGAATCTAGCGGCGATGGACCGCTCTGTGGAGTGCCAAACGATGGGGGCGCGGCAATTGCGCACTTTCGGGTTCTGGTGCGTGCCGACGCCGCCGTACTAGAGATCTCCCCAGAGGCCTTGGGCGAGGGCCACCGCCGCGGGTCCGGCGGTCTCGGTGCGCAGGATTCGCGGGCCGAGGGTCACGGCTCGCCAGCCGGCATCGCGAAAGGCGCTTTCTTCCGCGTCACTGAACCCGCCTTCCGGGCCGGCAGCCAGCGCGAGCGTCTTGCCGGGCAATTCCATTTCGGCCAGGCGCCGGTCGCCGGCCGGGCTGAGCAGCAGCGCCGGCCCGTCGATCGTTCGAGCGAGCAGTTCGGGAACCTTGCAGGGTTCGAAAACCTCAGGAACCGCCGCCCGCCCGCACTGCTCGCAGGCCGCACTGATCACCCCGCGCCAATGATCCATCCGCTTGTCCAGCCGCTTTCCCTGGAGCTTGACCTCGGTGCGCCGGGTGACCAGCGGTTGGATCGACGCAACGCCCAGTTCGGTGGCCTTCTGCAGGGTCAGGTCCATGCGCTCGCCACGCGAGATCGACTGGACGAGGTGGATCTTCAGGGGGGATTCGCAGTGATTCGGCACCGGCACCTCGAGCCGGATGAGGACCTGGCCGCGCTGCACCGTGGTGATTCGCGCCGAGAATTCCCGGCCGCTTCCGTCGAAAACGTAGACGAGGTCACCCGCCTGGAGGCGCAGCACCCGACCGAGATAATGGCTGCGCTCCCCTTCCAGTTCCAGTTCCTGGCCGCTTTCCAGATCCCTCGGGAGGTGAAGCCTATGCCGCCTCACGCGATGGCCTTCTCGATGCCGGATTTCGCTACGTCCACCATCAGTTCGATTTCCTCCTCGCTGATGACGTAGGGCGGCATGAAGTAGACCACGTTCCCTACCGGCCTGAGCAGTACCTCGTTTTCCAGCGCGTGCCGGTAGACGCGAATCCCGCGGCGTTCCTGCCAGGGGTAGGGGGTGCGCGTGGCCTTGTCGGCAACCAGTTCGACCGCGGCAATCATGCCCATCTGGCGCACTTCGCCGACCTGCGGATGGTCTTCGAGGTCGGAAAGCAGCTCTCCGATCAATCTCGCCTTGCGCACGTTCTCTTCGAGGACCGGCTGATCCTCGAAGATCTCCAGCGTGGCGAGCGCCGCCGTACAGGCCAGCGCATTGCCGGTATAGCTGTGCGAGTGGAGGAAGCCGCGCATGGTTTCGTACTCGGCATAGAAGGCCTGGTAGACGCGGTTCGTCGTCAGCACCGCCGACAGCGGCAGGTAACCCCCGGTCAACCCCTTGGAAAGACACATAAAATCCGGGCTGATCCCGCCCTGTTCGCAGGCAAAAAGGGTGCCGGTCCGCCCGAATCCGACCGCGATCTCGTCGGCG
>JAWVZU010000205.1:0-7383 GCA_033722075.1 Lysobacterales bacterium | reverse complement strand
GTGCCCTGCAATGTGGCAGCTTCCGCGAAGTTCCTCCCGGCCGAAACCGGCCCTCAGGCACGTCGGGCAAGGGTGGAAGTTACGGCGGTGGGCTGTCGCCCTCGTTGTTCCGCCCGGGCCAGTGGCCGATTGCCATGAGCACCAGGATCAGGACGATTGCGGGCAAGCCGATTGCCGCGACGTACAGGAAGAACTCGAAGTAGCCATAGGCGTCCACCACGGTCCCGGAGAATCCGCCGATGAACTTGGCCGGGAGGTTCATCAGCGAGCTGAATAGCGCGTATTGGGTCGCACTGTAGTCGCGGTTCGTCAGCGCCGACATGTAGGCAATGAATACGGTCGATGCGAAGCCGTTGGAGAAGTTGTCGCCGGCAATGGTCACGGTCAGCGCCGGGATGCTGTAGCCGACGGTGGACAGCCAGGCGAAGAGCAGGTTGGTCGAAGCAACCAGGATGGCGCCGATCAGCATCATGGGCATGATGCCGAAGCGGGCCACGACCAGACCACCGGTGAGGCCGCCAATGATGGTGATCGCCACCCCGAAGACCTTGGAGACGGTCGCGATCTCCGACAGGGAAAAACCCAGGTCCAGGTAAAGCGGATTGGCCATCGCGGCCATGGAGATGTCGCTGATCTTGTAGCTGCCGATGAGCGCCAGGACCAGGATGCTGAGCCAACCGTAACGGGTCAGAAAATCCACCAGGGGGCAGACGACCGCCCCGACAAAGTGAGCTCCGGCGGTGCGCAGGAAGGGAGACCGGCCTTCCCAGCGCAGCAGGAAATCGCGAACGCGCTGCTCGTTCTCCATGATCACGGCAATCGATCGATGCTCGGGCTCATGCGAAAAGAGCACTGTCGCCATACCGATGATCATGAGTCCAGCCATGATCCGGTAGGACGCCTCCCAGGAAAACAGGTCCGCGAGGAACAGGGCGCCGGCGCCGGTGGCGATCAGGGCCACACGGTAGCCGAGCACATAGGTCGAGGCCAGGGCGGCCTGCTGGTCTTCAGGGGCCACCTCGATACGGAAGGCATCGATGGCGATGTCCTGGGTTGCCGCCCCGAAGGCAACCAGCAGCGCGCAGCCCGCGATCCAGCCGAGTTGCGTAACCGGATCGAGCGAGGACATCAGGAGCAAGCCGATCATGATCGTCAGCTGCGCCGCAAGCATCCACGCTCGCCGCTTCCCAAGCAGCCGTCCGAGCAGCGGCATGGGAACCCGGTCCACCACCGGAGCCCAGAGAAACTTGATGGCGTACAAGGTGCCGATCCAGGTGAAATAACCGATGGCGGTCTTGGAAACACCGTAGTCCCGCAGCCAGGCGGTCAGGGTGCTGAACACCAGCAGGAACGGCATGCCCGCGGAGAACCCCAGGAGCAGCATCGTCACGGCCCGGCGGTCGGCAAACACCGCAATGGCGGATCGCCAGGACCGTCGTGCGCTCAGCAGCATGGTTCGCTCCCCGATGGGCAAGCGCCGCATGGTAGCAACTTGACACGATTCCGTCGCCTGCATATCGGCGGGTTTTGGTATCCTGCGGCAATGAGCAACGACAGCAAGTCGATGAAGGCCCTGGCCACGCGATTGAAGGAAGAGATCGCCCGCCGCGCCAAGGCCGAAAAGCGGCTTTCCCATGCGCTCTCCGCACTCAAGGAGGCACGCCAGTCACTGGCGGAATTCAAGGGCCTGGAAGCAGCCGACGCGGCGGGTGGCCTGGCCCATGACGAGTTGCTCATCACCATCAACCACCAGATGCGCTCGCCGCTCAATGTGCTGCTGAACTCGCTGAAGCTGCTTGGCGGATCCGTACTTTCGCCGGACCAGATGGAGCTGGTCAATGCGGGAAACCAGGCCGCAAACTCGCTGCTCTACCAGGTCAATCAGCTGCGCGACCTGGGGCAGATCGAGCTGCAGGGACTGGAGCTGGATGAAGCCGATGTCTCGGTGGCGGACCTGGTCGACGACGTGATCGACCTGTTCAGCGCCCAGGCCAGAACCGAGCACGTCGTGCTGTTCGGGCGAGTCAGTCCCGACGCTGCCGTTCGGATCCGCTGCGATATCGGCAGGGTACGACAGATCCTCATCAACCTCGTCGCCTATGCCTTCACGTTCCGCTCGGGAGACGACATTCTTCTCAGCGTCCGATGCGCCGACGACAAGCTCGCCTTCTCGATCTACGCCGCACCGGCAGCCACGACCCGGAGCGGATTCCGCACCGGCGCCTACCGGCTGGAGTCGGCGCGCCAGGCCCCCGAGGACACGACCGGGCTCGGGCTGGTGATCACCCACAAGCTGGTCGAGCTGCTGGGCGGGGAAATGTCCTCGCGCATGCTCGGCGACGATGGGCTGCACCTGGTCGCCTTCCTGCCGCTCAAGCTGGCCCGCCAGGAGAAGGACCGTTACATCGAGAGCCTCAAGAGCGCGCTTGCCGAGACCAATCTGGTGCTCATCGGCCACGAGCCGACGGAGGCCAGCCTGCTGGTTCAGGCGCTGGACCGCTGGAACATCAAGCATCCGAGGCAGCCGAAAGCCCGCAACCTCGAGTCGGCGAAGAAGAAGCCCGATCTGGCGCTTGCCGAGGGCGACGACACGACCCTGCTGCGGGCGTCCGCCCGGATGGGAATCCGCTCGATCGGGTTGCTGCCGCAGCACGGTGCCGAACCCGGGCAAGACGACTCGCTGCCGGAACTCACGCTGATCAGGCTGCCCATGACGGAGCGCGAGCTCCTCGAAACGCTGGCGCAACCCGAACTTCGGCGCACCGGCGGCGTGACGGTCAAGGATTTTCCCGATCCGGCTCAAAGCGCCCACGTCCTGGTTGCCGAGGACAGCCTGGCCAACCGGATGATCACCCTTCGCGTGCTCGAAAAGCTGGGTCACCGTGCCTATGGCGTCGCGGATGGCAAGGAAGCGCTCATGGCCGCCCGGCAGATCGAGTTCGACATGATCCTGATGGACCTCAAAATGCCGGTCATGGACGGCATCGGAGCGACCCGCCGGATCCTGGAAGAACAGAAAGAATCGGCGCCGCCGATCGTCGCGCTCACCGGGGACAGCCAGAAGGGCCGCCGCCAGGAATGTCTGGACGCGGGGATGAGCGATTTCCTGCTGAAGCCGGTCGATGCAGCCGAACTGGCCCAGGCCGTGGCGACGTGGGGGAAGGAAGGACGCGGGCGCCGGATCAAGCGCAATGCCCGCACCCACGAGTCGCTGCCGCTGCTCGATCGCAGCGGTCTGGTCCGTATGCAGAAAGAAGTGGACGCCAGCCTGATTCCCGAGATCGGCAGCATGTTCCTGATCGAACTCGAGGCCAAGATCAAGGACGCGCAGCGCCTGGCCGCAAAGAATCGCTACAAGCTGATACCCAAGGTGATTCACCCGTTGAAGAGTTCGACCCGCTCGTTCGGGGCGAAACGCCTTGCCGAGATCATCTCACAGCTGGAGAAGACCGCGGGCTCCGAGGACGAGGAAGTCAGCGATCAGTACCTGGCCCTGCTGGAAGAGGTCGCCAAGGAGACTTCGGAGCTGCTGCGCGCCCAGTTCCGCAAGCTCGAGGAATCGGCGGACTGATTCAACCCTCGAACGGCCAGGCGTAATCCATGGTCAGCGGCGCGTGGTCCGAGAACCTTTTCTTCGTGTAGATGCTGGCCGAACGGGCCGCCGCACCGAGCGCCGGTGTTGCCACCTGGTAGTCGATGCGCCAGCCGACGTTCTTCTCCCAGGCGCGGCCGCGATTGGACCACCAGGTGTAGCGCTCGGGTTCCGGGTCGACCCGGCGGAACGCGTCCACCCAGCCGACCTGCCCGAACAGGTGATCCAGCCAGGCGCGTTCCTCCGGCAGAAACCCTGAGTTCTTCTGATTGCCGCGCCAGTTCTTCAGGTCGATCTTGCGGTGAGCGATGTTCCAGTCGCCACAGATCAGATATTCGCGGTCGTCTTCCAGCAGCGCTTCCAGGCGCGGCCGGAACCAGTCCATGACCTCGTACTTGTAGCTCTGGCGCACCTCTCCGGAGGTGCCCGAAGGAAAGTAGAGGGAAATCACGCTCAGCTTGCCGAAGTCGGCCCTCAGCCAGCGACCTTCGCGGTCGAAATCCTCCCGTCCGACACCCATGTGCACCTGATCCGGCTTGCGTCGCGCATACAGGGCAACACCGCTGTAACCCTTCTTTTCGGCGTCGTGGTAATAGCAATGATAGCGGCGGGGAAAGAAGTCCCGGTGGGTCAGTTGGCACTCCTGGGCCTTGGTTTCCTGGATGCACACCACATCGGCCTGCTGGCGTCGCAACCAATTGAAGAAACCCTTGCGGTGAGCCGCACGGATGCCGTTTGCGTTTAGGGTGATGACGCGCATGGGAATTCGTGGTCCAGTCACGGGAGGGCCGCGATGGTAGCGATCCGCGCGCGACCGCTCAAGCGACTACCGGGAATCGGGGTTGTCCACGGCTCGATCACGGGTCAAGATGGCCTCCCCGTGAGCCGTGAGCAAAGGTAGCGATGCAGGACTTTCAGCGAAACTTCTTCAATCTGGCCGTTGCGTGCGAGGCGCTCAGGTTCGGCGAATTCACCCTCAAATCCGGGCGGCAGAGCCCCTATTTCTTCAATGCCGGCCAGTTTCACAGCGGCCATTCGCTGCGGGACCTGGGTCGCTGTTACGCCGCCGCCATCAACGCGTCGGGCGTCGAATTCGACATGTTGTTCGGACCGTCCTACAAGGGCATTCCCCTGGCCGCTTCGACCGCCATCGCCTTCGCGGACTGGCATGCACGGGACCTGCCCTACGCTTTCAATCGCAAGGAGGCCAAGGACCATGGAGAGGGTGGCGTCATCGTCGGTGCGCCCCTGGCCGGTCGGGTGCTGATCCTGGATGACGTGATCTCGGCCGGAACCTCGGCGCGCGAGTCCGTGGAGCTGATCCGGTCTGCCGGGGCCGAAGTGGCGGGCCTGGCCATCGCGCTGGACCGGGCGGAACGCGGGCAAAGCGAACGATCGGCAGCTTCTGAAGTCCAATCGGCAACAGGCGCGCCGGTGATCAGCATCGCTAGCCTCGATGACCTGGTGAGCTACCTGGCCGAAAAGCCGGGTTTTGAAACGGTTTTCCAGCAGGTCGAGGCCTATCGGACACAGTACGGCGTCGGGTCCTGAAGTGGAACGAAATATTGCTAAGATAAGGACAACATCATCGGGAGCTATGCAGTCATGACCTCACGTTTGTTGATTCTGGTTCTTTTGGGTCTGGCGCTGAGCGCGACGGCCACGGCTCAAAAGCTCTACAAGTGGGTCGACGAGGACGGCAACGTTCACTACAGCGACCAGGTCCCGCCCGATCAGGTCGAGCAGGCGCGCGAGGAGCTGAACGAGCAGGGTATCGTCGTCGACCGCGTCGACCGGGCCCTGACCGAAGAGGAGAAAATCGCCCTCGAGGCCGAGAAGGCCGCCGCGGAAGCCCGAGCCAAGGAACTCGAGCGGCGCCGCGCCGAAGACCGCAAGCTCCTGGCCATCTATGCCAGCGAGGAAGATATCGTTCGGAGCAAGGAGCAGCAGATCGAGTCCATCGACCGGTCCATCGACGCGGCCCGTGCCTTCATCGACGGACAGAGCAAGAGCCTGGCCAGCCTCCTCGAGCGCGCCGCCCGCCAGGAAGACGAAGGAGCTGAGATCAATGAAAGTCTCAGTGAATCGATCGCCACGGCGCAGGAGCAGATTCGGATCCAGGAAGAGTACATTGCCGCGAAGGAAGCCGAGCGCGCGGCGACGGAGAAATACTACGAGGCCGAGCGGGCGCGCTATCGCGAGATCACGGAACGGATGTCGGACAGCGAAGAAACCGCCGACGCCAGCGGTTGAGCAGCCCGGACCGACGGGCTAGAACGGGATCTTGAGGTCTTTTTTCACGGCAAGCATGCGGCGTTTGAACTCGCCCTGAATTCGCTTCAGCGCCGCATCGTTCTCCGCATCAAAGCGTAGCACCAGGCACGGCGTGGTGTTCGAGGCGCGAACCAGTCCCCAGCCATCGTCATAGTCGGCGCGGACGCCGTCGATGGTGGTGATCCGGGCACCTTCGAAATCCACTTTCTGCTGAAATCGCTGGATGAACTCGAAGTGCTCGCCTTCGTCCATCTCGATCTTGATTTCCGGCGTACTAACACTGTCCGGCAGTTCCGCCAGGGCCTGGTCGACACCTGACGGGGCCGACGCCAGAATTTCCAGCAGTCGCGCCGCAGCGTATATCCCGTCGTCGAAGCCGTACCAGCGCTCCTTGAAGAAGAAGTGACCGCTCATTTCACCCGCGAGCGCGGCGTCGGTCTCTTTCATCTTGCCCTTGATCAGCGAATGACCGGTCTTCCACATCAGCGGGCTGCCGCCGTGGCGCAGGATCACCTTGGCGAGGTGTCCGGTGCACTTGACGTCATAGATGACGGTCGCGCCCGGATTCCGCAGCAGGACATCTTCCGCGAAGAGCATCAGCAGCCGATCCGGATAGATGATGGTTCCTTCCCGGGTCACGACCCCGAGGCGGTCCCCATCCCCGTCCAGGGCGATGCCGAGATCGGCACCCAGTTCCTTCACTGAAGTGATCAGGTCCTTGAGGTTTTCCGGAACGCTGGGGTCCGGATGGTGGTTGGGAAACTTGCCGTCCACGTCGCAGTAGAGCGGGATCACCTCGCAACCGATCTCTTCCAGCACCTGGGGCGCGATCATGCCGGGGATCCCGTTGCCGCAATCGACCACCACCTTGAGCGGCTCCTCGACCTGGATGTCGGATGCGATCCGATCAACGTATTCCTCGAGGACATCCGTTTCCTGTACGCCTCCCGAACCGAACTCCAGGTCGTCTTCGACGATGCGCCGGTACAGATCCTGGATGGCCTCGGCCGCCAATGTCTCTCCGGCGAGCACGATCTTGAACCCGTTGTATTCCGGCGGGTTGTGACTGCCCGTGACCATGACGCCCGACCCCGTGTCCAGATGGTGGGTGGCAAAGTAGAGGACCCCGGTCGGGACGGCCCCGATGTCGATCACATCGATGCCGGCATTGCGCAAGCCCTCGGTCAGCGCGCTCGACATCTCCGGACCCGAGTTTCGACCGTCGCGGGCCACGACGACCTGACTGACCTTCCGACTGACGGCCTCGCTGCCAATCGCCTGTCCGATGAGCGTGGCAACCGTAGCGTCCAATTTGTAACCGACGATGCCGCGAATGTCATAGGTGCGAAAAATGCTCGGATCCACCTGCGAACTCTTGGCCACCTTGCCCGTCGTTTTCTTCTCGTCAGCAAAATCCATCGCCTCACGGAGTTCGCTGTCAACCAGTTCGTCGTCCTTGGGTAGCTATTCCTCGTCGTCATCCGCCCTGGACCGCTACAGGAACGACCAATCCGGCT
>JAWVZU010000204.1:0-7491 GCA_033722075.1 Lysobacterales bacterium | reverse complement strand
GGTCGTTTCCGTCAGAACCTGCTCGGCAAGCGCGTCGACTATTCCGGTCGTTCCGTCATTGTCGTCGGGCCGACCCTGAAATTGCATCAGTGCGGCCTGCCGAAGAAGATGGCGCTGGAACTGTTCAAGCCTTTCATCTTTTCCAAGCTGGAGCGCCGCGGCCTGGCCACGACCATCAAGGCGGCCAAGAAGCTCGTCGAGCGCGAAAGCGCCGAGGTTTGGGACATCCTGGAGGAAGTGATCCGGGAGCACCCGGTGATGCTGAACCGGGCGCCGACCCTGCACCGCCTGGGCATCCAGGCCTTCGAGCCGGTGCTGATCGAGGGCAAGGCCATCCAGCTGCACCCGCTGGTCTGCACCGCCTTCAATGCGGATTTCGACGGCGACCAGATGGCGGTCCACGTGCCGCTGAGCCTGGAAGCCCAGCTCGAGGCCCGGGCGCTGATGATGTCCTCCAACAACATCCTGTCCCCGGCCAACGGTGACCCGATCATCGTGCCGACGCAGGACGTGGTTCTGGGTCTTTATTACATGACCCGCGAACTGGTCAACCGGCCGGGCGAGGGCATGGTTTTCTCGTCCATCGACGAGGTGCACCGCGCCTTCGAGAACCGCAAGATCGCGCTGCACGCCAAGATCAAGGTGCGCATGATTTTGCGCAGCCTGGATGAGGACGGCGAGCTCGTCGAAAAGCGGGAGATCGTCGAAACCACCGTCGGACGCGCTCTGCTGGCAGGTATCCTGCCGCCGGGCCTGCCTTTCGAACTGATGAACCGGCCGCTGACCAAGAAGGCCATTTCCAACCTCATCAACGAATGCTACCGGCTGCTGGGACTGAAGCGTACCGTGGTCTTCGCGGACCGCCTGATGTACACCGGGTTCCACTTTGCGACCCGCGCCGGCGTTTCCATCGGGGTTGTCGACCTGACCATTCCGGAAGAGAAGCGCGAGATCCTGGAAAAGGCCGAAGCGGAAGTGGTCGAGATCCAGGACCAGTACGCATCCGGCCTGGTGACCACCGGCGAACGCTACAACAAGGTGGTCGACATCTGGTCCCGGACCAACGAACAGGTCGCCAAGGCGATGATGTCCCACCTGGGGACCGACGAGGTCGAGACTGCCGACGGCGAGAAAGTCGAGCAGCAGTCCATGAACTCGATCTTCATCATGGCGGATTCCGGTGCACGGGGTTCGGCGGCGCAGATCCGGCAGCTGGCCGGCATGCGGGGCCTGATGGCCAAGCCGGACGGCTCGATCATCGAGACGCCCATCACCGCCAACTTCCGCGAGGGCCTGGACGTTCTGCAGTACTTCATTTCCACCCACGGTGCCCGGAAGGGTCTGGCCGACACGGCGCTCAAGACGGCCAATTCGGGTTACCTGACCCGACGGCTGGTCGACGTGGCGCAGGACGTGGTGGTGACCGAAGAGGATTGCGGAACCGAGACGGGGATCACCATGACCCCGATCGTCGAGGGTGGTGACGTGGTCGAGTCCCTGCGCGAGCGGGTCCTGGGCCGGGTCGTTTCCGAAGACACCTGGGCGCCTGGTCAGGGCGACGACGAAGAGCCGGCCGTTCCGCGCAACACGCTGCTGGACGAAGGCTGGGTGAAGCACATCGAGCAGATCGGCATCGACCAGATCAACGTCCGCTCGGCGATTACCTGTGAGACTCGCTACGGCGTGTGCTCGCGGTGCTACGGGCGGGATCTGGCGCGCGGTCACTCGGTGAACCTCGGTGAAGCCGTGGGCGTCATCGCGGCGCAGTCGATCGGCGAGCCGGGTACGCAGCTGACCATGCGGACGTTCCACATCGGTGGTGCGGCTTCCAGCGCGGCGGCTGTGGACCACGTGGCCACCAAGTCCGCCGGGACCGTCCGGTTGCACAATCTGAAAACCGTGAAGCACGGGGACGGCCACCTGGTGGCGGTCTCCCGCTCCGGCGAACTGTCCCTGGTCGACAAGCATGGCCGGGAGCGGGAGCGTTACAAGGTGCCCTACGGCGCCATCCTCCAGATCGAGGACGGCGACAAGGTGGAGGCCGGTCAGGTCATCGCCAACTGGGATCCGCATACGCACCCGATCGTGTCGGAGGTCGCCGGACGCATCCGCTTCAGCGATTTCGTCGAAGGGGTGACCGTGGATGAGCAGATCGATGACATCACCGGTCTGCACAGCTTCGTGATCAAGGATCCGAAGCAGCGCGGCAGCGCCGGCAAGGACCTGCGGCCCATGGTGAAGCTGATCGACAAGAAGGGTGACGAGCTGAAGCTGGCCAACACCGATATTCCGGCGCAGTATTTCCTGCCGGCCGGTGCGGTGATCAGCCTTCAGGACTCCTCGGAGGTCGGCGTCGGCGACATCGTGGCGCGAATTCCGCAGGAATCCTCCAAGACCCGGGACATCACCGGTGGTCTGCCGCGGGTTGCCGACCTGTTCGAGGCCCGCAAGCCGAAGGAACCGGCAATCCTGGCGGAAGCCTCGGGCGTCGTCAGTTTCGGCAAGGAGACCAAGGGCAAGCAGCGCCTGGTGATCACCGACAAGGATGGCGAATCCCACGAGGAGCTGATTCCGAAGTGGCGTCACATCACGGTGTTCGAAGGCGAGCATGTCGAGAAGGGCGAGATCGTCGTCGACGGCGAACTCAACCCGCACGACATCCTGCGCCTGCTTGGCGTGGAGCGCCTGGCCGACTACCTGGTCAAGGAGATCCAGGACGTGTATCGGCTGCAGGGCGTGAAGATCAACGACAAGCACATCGAAGTCATCATCCGCCAGATGCTGCGCAAGGTGCAGATCGTCGATCCCGGCGAGACGCGCTTCCTGCGCGGTGAGCAGGTCGAGCGCACCCGCATGCTCGAAGAGAACGAGCGGGCGAGCGCGCGCGACGAGCAGATCGCCAGTTACGAGCGTGTCCTGCTGGGCATCACCAAGGCGTCCCTGGCTACGGAGTCGTTCATTTCGGCGGCGTCGTTCCAGGAGACCACCCGGGTTCTGACCGAGGCTGCCGTACGCGGTACGGCCGATCGCCTGCGCGGTCTGAAGGAAAACGTCATCGTCGGCCGGCTGATCCCGGCTGGAACGGGTCTGGCGTATCACGAAGATCGCAAGCGCCAGCGGCGCGGGCTGGAGCCTGCGGACCTGGCGACGTTCCGGACCGAGCAGCCGGAAGTGAGCAAGGTGGCCACCTCCAGCGACGCCTGAAGGTGGCCATCGGCCAGTAACCAGAGAGTGATGCTCCGTATCGAGTAGAAATTGCGCATTGTTCCGGGAGGTCTTGGCGATCTTCCGGAGCTGTGCGATACTCCGGACAGCGTTGTATCAAGGTGCTCACCCTCCCGAGTTGCAGGGTTGACACCGAAAATCGAGTTCTCTAGAATTCGCCCTCTTCCGACAGGTTGGGTTATCCCTGCCTGTCGTTTATTTTATACGGGTTAGGAAAATATGGCTACGATCAACCAACTGGTGCGCAATCCGCGCAAGCCGAAGGTGTACAAGAGCAACGTGCCCGCTCTGGAGGCATGCCCCCAGAAGCGCGGCGTCTGCACGCGGGTTTACACGACCACGCCGAAGAAGCCGAATTCGGCTCTGCGAAAGGTCGCGCGGGTCCGTCTGACCAATGGATTCGAGGTCAGCAGCTATATCGGCGGCGAGGGCCATAACCTGCAGGAGCACTCGGTTGTGCTGATTCGCGGCGGGCGGGTGAAGGATCTTCCCGGTGTCCGCTACCACATCGTTCGTGGCTCCCTGGATACCGCGGGCGTTTCCGAGCGGAAGCAGGGTCGTTCCAAGTACGGCACCAAGAAGCCGAAGAAATAACAGGCATTAGAAGATGGCACGAAAAAATACCAATTTTGCCCGCGAGGTCCTGCCGGATCCAAAGTTCCAGAGCGAGATGATCGCCCGCTTCATCAATATGGTGATGAAGAGCGGCAAGAAGGCGGTCGCAGAGCGGATTGTCTACGGCGCGATCGACCAGATTGGTGAGCGCAGCGAAAACCCGCTGGACATCGTCCAGAAGGCGCTCGAGAACGTGCAGCCGCTGGTCGAGGTGAAGTCTCGCCGGGTCGGTGGCGCCACCTATCAGGTGCCGGTGGAAGTGCGCCCGAATCGACGTTCGACCCTGGCCATGCGCTGGGTGATCGACGCAGCGCGCAAGCGCGGAGAGCCGACCATGCCGCGACGCCTGGCCGGCGAACTCATGGATGCCGCGGAAGAGCGCGGCGCAGCGATCAAGAAGCGCGAAGAAACGCACCGGATGGCGGAAGCCAACAAGGCGTTCTCGCACTATCGCTGGTAAGCACGAATTGTGAAGGTATAGGAAAGTGGCTCGCAAAACCCCGATCAACCGGTATCGAAATATCGGCATCATGGCCCACATCGACGCCGGTAAGACGACAACCACCGAGCGGATCCTGTTCTATACGGGCGTGTCTCACAAGATTGGTGAGGTGCACGATGGCAATGCCGTGATGGATTGGATGGAGCAGGAGCAGGAGCGTGGCATCACGATCACGTCGGCTGCAACCACCTGCTTCTGGAGCGGGATGGACCAGCAGTATCCGGAGCACCGGATCAACATCATCGACACCCCGGGCCACGTGGACTTCACGATCGAGGTCGAGCGTTCGCTGCGGGTGCTGGATGGTGCGGTTGCGGTGTTCTGCGCCGTGGGTGGCGTCGAGCCCCAGTCCGAGACCGTGTGGCGCCAGGCCAACAAGTACAAAGTGCCGCGCATGGCGTTCGTCAACAAGATGGACCGCGCCGGCGCCAACTTCGAGCGGGTCGTGCGCCAGATCAAGCAGCGCCTGGGCGGCAACGCCGTCCCGATCCAGCTGCCGATCGGTGCCGAAGAGAATTTCGAAGGCGTCATCGACCTGATTGGAAACCGTGCCATTCGCTGGAATACCGAAGACATGGGTATGACCTACGTCGCCGAGGAGATTCCGGCCGAGTACCAGGATGCTGCTGCGGCAGCGCGCGAAGTCATGATCGAGGCCGCCGCCGAGGCGACCGACGAGCTGATGGAAAAGTACCTGGAAGACGGCGAGCTCACCGAGGAAGAAATCCGCACCGGCCTGCGCGCCGGTACGCTGGGCAACTCGATCGTTCCCGTCCTGTGCGGTTCCGCGTTCAAGAACAAGGGCGTGCAGGCGTTGCTGGATTCGGTCATCGACCTGATGCCGGCGCCGGACCAGGTTCCGCCGATCAAGGGCATCCTCGACGACGGTGAAACCGAGGCGACGCGCCCGAGCAAGGACGATGCGCCGTTCGCAGCCCTGGCGTTCAAGATCATGTCCGATCCCTACGTGGGGTCCCTGGCGTTCTTCCGCGTCTACTCCGGGGTCGTGAACTCTGGTGATCAGGTCTACAACCCGGTCAAGACCAAGAAAGAGCGTATCGGCCGCATCCTGCAGATGCACGCCAACAGCCGGGAAGAGCTGAAGGAAGTCCGGGCCGGCGACATTGCTGCCGCCGTGGGCCTCAAGGACGTGACTACCGGTGACACGCTGTGCGACATCAACGAGCAGATCACGCTCGAGCGCATGGAGTTCCCGGAGCCGGTGATCTCGGTGGCCGTCGAGCCGAAGACCAAGAGCGACCAGGAGAAAATGGGCCTGGCGTTGTCGCGGCTGGCCCAGGAAGATCCGTCTTTCCGGGTGGCGACCGACGAGGAGTCGGGCCAGACCATCATCTCCGGCATGGGTGAGCTTCACCTGGAGATCCTGGTCGACCGCATGAAGCGCGAGTTCAACGTCGAGGCCAACGTGGGCAAGCCCCAGGTGGCCTACCGCGAGACCATCGCGAACTTCTGCGACGTGGAAGGCAAGTTTGTCCGCCAGTCGGGCGGTCGTGGTCAGTACGGTCACGTCAAGATCAAGGTCGAGCCGCGGGATCGCGGCGAAGGCTACGAGTTCGAGAACGCGATCGTGGGTGGTGCGGTTCCGCGCGAGTACATCGGCGCCGTCGACAAGGGCATTCAGGAGCAGATGACCTCCGGAATCCTCGCCGGTTATCCGGTGGTCGACGTGAAAGTGACTCTGTACGACGGCTCCTACCACGAGGTCGACTCCTCGGAGATGGCGTTCAAGATCGCCGGGTCCATGGCGTTCAAGGAAGCTGCAAAGGCCGGGGGTGCAGAGCTCCTGGAACCGATCATGAAGGTCGAGGCAGTGACGCCGGAAGAGTACATGGGCGACGTCATGGGCGACCTGAACCGGCGCCGGGGCATCGTGCAGGGCATGGATGACTCGCCGACCGGCAAGATCATCCGCTGCAACGTGCCGCTGGCCGAGATGTTCGGCTATGCCACGGACCTGCGGTCGATGACCCAGGGTCGGGCCACCTATTCGATGGAATTCGATCACTACGCAGAAGCGCCGGCAAATGTGACCGACGCAGTGATCAACCAGAGTTGATAACTTGAAGAACCAGAGGATTTAGTCGTGTCTAAGGCAAAATTCGAGCGCACCAAGCCGCACGTAAACGTAGGAACGATTGGTCACGTGGACCATGGGAAGACGACGCTGACGGCGGCGCTGACGAAGATCTGCGCGGAAGCGCGCGGGGGTGAGTTCAAGGCGTACGACCAGATTGACAACGCACCGGAAGAGCGGGCGCGTGGAATCACGATTGCCACGGCGCACGTGGAATACGAGTCGGACGGTCGTCACTACGCGCACGTGGACTGCCCGGGGCACGCGGATTATGTGAAGAACATGATCACCGGTGCGGCGCAGATGGATGGTGCGATCCTGGTGGTTTCGGCGGCGGACGGTCCGATGCCGCAGACCCGGGAGCACATTCTGCTGGCGCGCCAGGTGGGCGTTCCCTACATCGTCGTGTACATGAACAAGGCGGACATGGTGGACGACGAGGAGCTTCTGGAGCTGGTGGAGATGGAAGTCCGGGAGCTGCTCTCCGACTATGATTTCCCGGGCGACGATACGCCGATCGTGACCGGTTCGGCGCTGAAGGCGCTGGAAGGGGACGAGTCGGACATCGGGGTGCCGTCGGTGCTGAAGCTGGTGGAGATTCTGGACGAGTACATTCCGGAGCCGGAGCGGGACACGGACAAGCCGTTCCTGATGCCGATCGAGGACGTGTTCTCGATTTCGGGCCGGGGCACGGTGGTGACCGGTCGCGTGGAGCGCGGGATCATCAACGTGGGTGACGAGGTTGAGATCGTCGGGATCAAGGACACGACGAAGACGACCTGCACGGGCGTGGAGATGTTCCGCAAGCTGCTGGACCAGGGCCAGGCGGGCGACAACGTGGGCGTTCTGCTGCGGGGTACGAAGCGGGACGACGTGGAGCGCGGTCAGGTTCTGGCGAAGCCGGGCTCGATCACGCCGCACACGAAGTTCGAGGCGGAGGTGTACATCCTGAGCAAGGACGAGGGTGGTCGACACACGCCGTTCTTCAAGGGCTATCGTCCGCAGTTCTACTTCCGTACGACGGACGTGACGGGAGAGGTGGAGTTGCCGGAGG
>JAWVZU010000203.1:0-7507 GCA_033722075.1 Lysobacterales bacterium | reverse complement strand
GGGGGTTGCGGTTGGCCAGGGCCGCGCCAAGCGAAGCGCGTTGAAGCGCGTAATAGGCATCGATCAGGCGGCCTGCCCGCTCGCACAGGTCGAGTTCACCGAGGACCCGAAACGTCTCGGCCGTGCCGCGGGGTTCCAGCAGTTCAGGATGCTCGCCGGACCAGCGCAGCCGCGCATACTGGGAGAGGAATTCCAGGTCGACCCGGCCGCCGCGGCCCTGCTTCAGGTCAAACCACTCGTCGTCGCTCCGGTCCAGTTCCGCCCGCATCTTGTCGCGCATTTCGACCACATCCTGCGCCAACTTCTCCGTATCCCGGTTCTGGCACAGGACCTCGCGGCGAACCGTGTCGAAGGGATCGCGCAGTTTCGGCGAACCCGCCACCCAGCGGGCGCGGGTCAGGGCCTGTTGTTCCCAGGTCCAGGCTTCCGCTTTCTGGTAGGTCTCGAAGGCGGCCATGCTGCTCACGAGCAAGCCGCCGCGCCCGTTCGGGCGCAGGCGCGTATCCACGTCGAAAAGACGTCCCGAGGCGGTCTGGGTGGTCAGCAGGTGCAGGATTCGCTGGCTCAGGCGGGTGAAGAACTGGGCGTTCGACACCGACCGGGGGCCGGCCGTTTGTCCTTCCTCGGCGCCGCTGTAGAGGAACACCAGGTCCAGATCCGACTCGATCAGCAGTTCCCGGCCCCCGAGTGTGCCGTAGCCGATCACCGCAAAGGCGGGATCGTCGCCACCGGGTTGTCCGTGTCGGTCGACGAGGTCGCGCCAGGCCAGCTCGTAGATCGACTGGAGCAAGGCGTCGGCGACCTCGGATAGACCCTGGGCGACGGCCTGGATGTCTTGCGCGCCGTCCAGGAACCCGGCTGCAAGTCCAATCCGGCGACTGTCCCGGACCTCGCGTAGGATCTCCATCTCGAGTTCCAGGTCACCTTCGGCCGTCCCCAGGCGTCTCTGAAGGTGTTCGAGCGGCGAACTGGCCGCGACGGTTCTGCGCCGGGCGAGCAGTTCATCGAGCATCAACGGGTGCGCGGCGAGCTTGTGGGCCAGCCACGGGCTGGCGGCGCAGAGTTTGATGAGGTGGCCGCGCACTTCATCCTGCTCGGTCAGCATCGTCAGGTAAGTGCTGCGGCGCGAGATCGATGCGATGACGTCCAGGATGCGCCGCAGGGTGGTGGAATCCTCGCCGGGCTCCAGATCCGCCAGCACGCGGGGCATGAGACGGTCGAGCCGCCCCCGGCTACGCTGGCCGAGCGCCCGTACCGCCGTGCCGCTCTTGAAGGCTTCGATGATCTCGGTAGCCGGTTCTTCGCTGCTGGCGGGATCGACCCAGAGCTGTGACCAGCGGTCGGAGATCTGAGCCTGCTCGACGTCGGGATCGGCGAACACCGCGTTGAAGGCATCGGCCACGTAGTCTCGGTGCGCCTGCCACACCTCCTCCAATGCCGCCCAATCGTCGAAGCCCAGGCTGCCGGCAATGGCATCGCGGACCGCCGTCGCGGCGGGAGGCTGGTGTGTCTGGTCGTCCCTCACCTGCTGAAAACGGTTCTCGAGCCGCCGCATGAATGCGTACGCCGTGACCAGCTGTTCGGCCTGGTCGGCCGGTACATCGCCCAGTTCCACCAGGGCATCCAGAGTCGCCAGCAGGGACCGGTTGCGCAGCGACGGTTCGCGCCCACCGCGAATCAGCTGATGGGCCTGGGCGAAGAACTCGATCTCCCGGATGCCGCCGCGACCGAGCTTGATGTGATCGACCAGTTCGCGGCGCTCGACCTGGGCCCGGATCATGGCCTTCATCTCGCGCAGTGACTCGAACGCGCCGAAATCGAGGTAACGCCGGTAGACGAACGGGCGCAGCATGGCGAGGATTTCCGAACCGGCCTCGTGGTCGCCTGCGATCGTACGCGCCTTGATCCAGGCGTAGCGCTCCCATTGACGGCCTTCACGCTGGAAATATTGCTCCATCGCATTGGCGCTGAGGACCAGGCGCCCGGCGTCGCCGAAGGGGCGCAGGCGCAGATCGACCCGATAGCAGAAGCCGTCTTCGGTCACGCGAGACAGGAGCTGGGAGACCTGGGTGCCGAGCTTCATGAAATACTGCTCAGCGGTGATATGCCGTGCACCGTCCGTCTCGCCGGGACCTGCGCAGGCATAGACCAGGTCGATGTCGGAGCTGAAGTTCAGTTCCCGTCCGCCGAGCTTGCCCAGACCGAAGATGACCAGGTCCAGCGCTTTACCATCCCCGTCCCGGGGCGTTCCGAAGTTGGCCAGCCGGGCCTTGGCCAGTCGCAGTGCCGCGGCCGTGAGCTGCTCGGCCAGCAGACTCTGCTCGGCCAGCGCCTGGATGATGTCCACGATGCCGTTGACGTCGCGCCAGAGAATCCGGAACAGCGCCCGATGACGTGCGCGCCGCAGCTCGGCCATCGCCCTGGCTTCGTCCGATCCGGCGGCGTCAAGGTCGATCGCCAACGGCGTTTCGGCGAGTTCGCGCGCGAACAGCCCATCGCGCCAGTCGGCCGCAATTGCCTCCGGGTAGCGTCGCACCATATCGAAGGCGTATTCGCTGAAGGCGAGAAGCGACCGCAATCCCGCTTCGAACTCCGGGTCCTCGAGGGGGAGGGCGGAGCGGTCCAGTTCGGCTAGGCGCTGTGTGGCGAGATCAGTCAATGAATCGGTGGCCGGGGATTGTGTCGCGCGAGTATACCGACCGGAAGGTTTACTTTACATTTCTAGAAATATAGATATAATGCGTCCCATGGACCTTCAATCAGCATCATCTGCGATGGCGGCGCTGGGGCACACAGCGCGCCTGGACATCTTTCGGCGACTGGTCGTTGCCGGACCGGGAGGTCTGACCGTAGGCGAAATATCGGATGCGACGGGCATTCCCCTGTCGACCCTGTTTCACCACCTCTCCCACCTGGAACGGGCCGATCTGGTCGAGAAGCGCCGCCAGGGCAGGGAGACGCACTGTGTCCCGAACTTTACCGTGATCCGCAATCTGTCGAGCTTCCTCCTCGAGGATTGTTGTCGCGGTGCGGCTTGAGCCGGAAGGGTGTTTTTTTCGGCCTTAATTTCTATAAATCTAGATATATAGGAGAAATACCATGCAACGTTTTCATGTCCACCTTCACGTGCGTGACCTCGAATCCAGCGTCGCTTTCTACCGTCGCGTCTTCGGTTCCGAGCCCGACGTGCTCAAGTCCGACTATGCCAAATGGCTTCGAGACGACCCGGCACTGAACTTCGCCCTGTCGCAGACCGAGGCGGGCTTCGGAATCAGCCACCTTGGCCTGCAGCTCGATTCGGACGAGGCCCTGGGCGAGATTCGTTCCCGCATCGCCGCAGGCGGTCTCCAGTCACTTGATCAGAAAGATGCGGCATGCTGCTACGCCCGATCCGACAAGGCCTGGGTCGAAGACCCGGATGGCGTGCGCTGGGAGGCCTTCAGAACCCACGGCGCGATCGACGACTACGGCAATGATTTACTCGATCGACCGCAGCGCACCGATCAACCGGCCCAGACCAACTGCTGCTGACCCTCAACCCAACCCCCTGTACCTCTCCTCCTCCCCTCTCTGCCCCTGGCGGAGAGGGGCCGGGGGTGAGGTGGTTTTCTCCTTCCATGGGCCAGGGGATTTCCTCCCCTCTCCGCCTCTGGGGAGGCACACTACGTCGGTTCGAATGGGTAGGGCTTCGAACATCACACCTCGGAGAATGACACGCCAACGGGGTGAGCTCATCGGAGCCGTTCTGCCAGGTCTCGGTCTCAATCGCTCATCAAGCCGTGGGGTGAGGTGGCCTCCAGATCTTTCTAGCCTGTCCTTACACGCCTCGCGACACGCGCCCGCGCCTTCGCAGCCTCCTCCTCCCGGTTCCGCGGCGGCGCGGCTGTGACCAGCGAGTCGATCAGCGTTCGCGCCGCGGCAGCTACGTCATCGACCGCCCGATCGAAGGCGGCCTGGTTGGCCTTCGAGGGCTTCGCTGTGCCGCTCAGCTTGCGGACGAACTGGAGCGCGCTCGCACGGATCTCCTCGTCGGTAGCTGGCGGATCGAAGTTGAACAACGTCTTGATGTTGCGGCACATGGCAGTCTCCGGACCTTGTAACGGCAGCATAGCGCAGGGCGGGCACCGCAATATCGCGGACCTATGGCCTCATAATATTCGGGCTATAGCTGTTGAATGCGGTCGCCACGCCCTGCGAACTCGTGGAAATGATCGTCCAGAAAGCCGGCGATTTCCGACTCATCCAGATCGGTCGGAATGACCAATTCCCGTTCAGGCCGCCGCTTCCCTTCGCCGACTCGAAATGCAGCCCAACGTCCGTCTTTGCGAACGATCTCCAGAACGAATCGACCGTAGATATCGAATTTCAGTTGCTTCTCCTTGCCGCGGGTTCCCGATCAGCGCTTCCATGTTACCCGCTGGAGCGGCGCCTGCGCCCAAAATGCGCTCATGGAGAGGCCGGGGAGCGATCATCGACCCGCTCCTTTGCGAACAGAAAGCCCACCTCACCCCCGGCATCCGGTCGATTCCATGCTAAGCTACCATGTAGAGAAATTATTCTAGTAAATATTTTCTAATGCCTGGAAGGTCAACCTTCAGCGACTCGACGGTGTTCAAGCACGTTGCTCTATCGCTGATCGAGCACGGGGACCTGAAGCTGGATCGTCTCTCGAGCGATAGCGGGGTCTCCATGGGCTCGCTCTACCACCGCTACGGATCGCGCGAAGGGCTCATGGGCCGGGCGTGGCTGACTGCAGTGGAAGCATTTCACGAGATATTCCTGGAGGCCATCGACAAGGCGGACCTGAAAAGCGGCGTGGAGGCTGCCCTGGCCACCCCCCGATTTTGCCGGGCCAACCCGTCCCTGGCAGCCATCCTCGCATGCTGTCGCCAGGCGGAGTTCATCGAGCCGGGCGCCTCGCCGGACCTGGCCGGTCCCATCACCGAGGCAAATCGTAGACCCGCCGAGGCCCTGCGCGCCTTTGCAGAACGAGTGGACCGCCGGCTGCTCGCCTGCCGCCTGGCTCTGTTGGACTGGCCATTGGCGGTCGTCCGCCCCTACCTCCCTCGCCGGCGCGTTCCGGATTCGGCGGACGAATACGTCGTGCGCGGCTACTGGGCAGCGTTGTCGGATTCGCCGCCAAAATCATAGTTGAGTTCGACCACCTCGAAAGCATTGCCATCCGGGTCCTCGAAGCCGGCCACCATTCCGAAGCCTTCATCGTGAGGCGGTGACGTCTGCTTTGCGCCAAGCTCGACCAGGCGTTCGATGGTTCCTTCCAGGGCATCGACGTTGAAGGCAACTGTTACAGACGATTGGCCAACCGACCCCCGTCCGAAATTGCCCGGTGGATGAATCCCGAAATGCACTTCGCCGATGTCGACCCCGAAATGCACCTCCAGACCGTGCGCCTCGCGCTCGAATTCCAGGCCCAGGCCTTGGCCGTAGAAGGCCGCGAGCGCCTCGGGCCGCTCCGAAATCAGAATCACTCCGCAGATCGACTTGACGCTCATGACAGCTCCCTTTGATTCCCACCTGAAGGCAGTTTGGCATGGCAGGGTACAGATCTGTTCTGCCACCCCGGGCGGCTCGTAGCCGAGTCAGTTCCCGGTCTGCGTATGCTGGCTGCGCAGCAAGCTGAAAGCCCAGCCCGCCAGCAGACCCGGAACCACGATCCCGATCCAGGACACGGCCATGGGCACTTCGAATTGATCGATCCTTATCGGCCAGTTGCCGATGACCCGCGCAAGGTGGCCCAGGCCAACCAGACAGAAGAGCAATCCGGAAACGGTGAGATAGCCTCGAATATTCATTGCGCACCTCCGAAACCCGCAGCGCGTTGGACCGCCGGAGTGAGCTCGTCGTTCCCGGTCAGGTCGATGCGTCAACCAGCTTGATCCGTCAAGCTGACTTTCGTCACCTTCAAGATTGGGCCAACATCGGTCGAGTTCAGGGCACCTTGGGCCGGTCGCCTTCCATCTCGACCAGGCCCATAGGGTTGCCCGCCGGATCGCGGAACAGCCCGAGAACCACCAGGCCGGGAACTTCGAAGCGTGGCGTGTCCACCGATCCACCGTTGGCTTCCACTTCGGCCAAGGTCTCGGTGACGTCGGACACCCCGAGGTAAAGCCGCTTCTCGGCGGGATCCCGGCGAATGGCGCCAGAAAAAGAGGAGCCCGCGCTCACCTGCGTCTGGCCGTCATCCGAGAAACGCCAGCCAAAGACGGTCGTGTAGAATTCCCTCAGTTTCTCGTCGTCCGGCCCGGCAATATCGAAGAAAACAATCGGGACCATACCTGCCTCCATCAAGAACGTGCTCACCTATCCTGGATCCGCCTCTCCCACCGGGCGAAAAAATCCGCACACCACGCCGTATGGCCTAATCCTTCAACCGGCCTTCAAGCTCTCGAACTCTCTGGGAAAGCGAGCCGACCGCGACAAACAGCGTACCCAGCTTCTCGAGCAGAAAGTCCTCGCGAAGCCTCCGGTCGTTTGCGCCCGGATCGGTTCGCAGCTTGAGCGAAACGAACTCGTCCATGGCGGAGCGCAACTTTGCCTTCCATCGGCTTGGCGACTCCAATTGCCCATTGGCCTCGGTCATTTTTCACCTCCACAGATTTCTAGTGTCGCGGCTTACATTGATACAGCGTATGGTCAAAGAGCACACCCCGCTTGCGCAGTACCACGACGCGTTCGTTTTGGCGCTTGCCCGGACAGTCAGCCGAGAACCGGTCCCCTACCTCCAATCTGACCTTGGCGATGCTGAACACCCTGCTGCGGGCAAGCTGGGGTACGACTACCGTCCCGTCGTATTCGGCGAGCGGTTCGCCAGAGTAGTGCACCCTCCAGCCGCCAAAGATGAGCAAGAGCAGCGCCACGAAGAACGCCACGGACTTGAGGGCAAACCTGCCGCCAATGGATGAGTCCGGCCCTTTGTGTCGAATCATCTTGCAACAGGTCCCAAACCCGGGCGACTGCCAGGACCGCTTCATAAACCAACAGATACGCGCACTTCCGAAGGACGTTGGGGTACCGTGACGCTTGAACCGCCCGTAATGATGTCGTCCTGTAATTGATTTTGATTCGCCGGTCCAAACATCAAGGCCAACCACTTCTCTTGATTTTCAGCGATGGTCTCTCCCTTTCAAGGTCCGAAAGCGAAAAATCCGCTCCGTCGCGGACCATTTCCATGTACTTGAGGAACCACGCGCCTCTTCTTTGATAGCGCCTTGCGAAGTTATTCTCATATTCCCGAATAGCGCTTGCGGCGTCCATGGGATAACCGCCACCGTGATCACCGCCGATCAAGAATGGCTTTGTCAGGTTCCTGGGTTGGAATATCAAACCTTCTGCCTTGTCATGAAAGACAAAGATATAATCGATGTTCTGTTCAAGCGCTTCTCGATGCCAGGTTGGCGGTTTTGCGTTCATAAGCTTGTCGATCTGCACGGTACTGTTTGCCGCTGCTCAATCTGCTCGCCAGTCGCCAATGGGCACCGCTACAAAT
>JAWVZU010000202.1:0-7518 GCA_033722075.1 Lysobacterales bacterium | reverse complement strand
GTCGTTGTAGGCAAACCAGTAGATGACCAGCCGCTGGTCCGCCAGGACCTCCAGGAGAAATCCTTCCCCGGCCCGGGCCGGGTCGAAATAAGCTGCGGTGTTGCCCGGTTCGATCAAGAATGGGGCGGGTTGATCCTCACCGGTGACGGGAACCCGCAGCGATCGATCGCGACCGCCGAGATCGGTCTCGGCGCCGTTGTTGTCCTCGTAGCGAATCCAGTGCCCGTCCGCCCAGTCGAGGACGGTAGCCGGGTCCGTGTCGAGCTGCTGGCCGACCATGTCGTCGACATCGATGTCGAATGTCGCCTGCACGGTCGCCGCGTCCACGACTTCCGGATCGAGCTGGACTTCGGTCACATAGGTGTCGTCCCGGTATCGGCGATAACCATCGGGCGCGCCACCCGGCTGAGCCAGCCAGCGGCTTTCGGGCCCATCCAGGGATACGCTCGTATTTCCGACGTGGAGCCGCGTCGTCACCCTGGTGCTGAAGGCACTCTGCCCCGGCAGGGCAACGACAGCCCCGTTCTCACGCCAGCGCATCGGCTTGTCGAAGGCAACCCAGGCCTCGTAGCGACGGCCTGTTTCCAGGGGTTGCAGCTGGTCGACATGCAGAGTCCGGCTGGTGCTGTCGACCACCAGCCACTCGGCGTCATAAACGACCGCACCGGTCTCGATATCGGTGAACCGGAGCGCAGCAACCGAGGGCGGCCCGGCCTGATGGTAGTAGGCCACCACGAAGCTCTGCGCCAGATTTTCGCGGACCCGGCGGATCTCGCGCTCCGGCAGGATGAAACCATCATGGCCGTTCGTTGCCAGTCCGCCGTAGTCGGCCCCCTGGCCGGGCAATGCCGGTTGGTTCCCGTCCGAGGGTTCGATCTCGAGGGTCCAGGAGGGAATCTGGTGGGTTTCCTGGAAATATTCGCTGGTGGTACCAGCCAGCCCCGCCGATGGGGTCGTCAGGTACCGCTTGTTTCCTGGCAGGCGCACGTGATGATCGGCGAAATCCGCGAGCAGGCGAAAGCGAACCGATTGCAGACGCCGATTGCCCGTCGGGTCGATGAACAGCACCTGGCTGTAGGAGTGCGCGTCGGTGTAGGCGCGGAGACGTGCGGCCGGACCCAGTTCAGCGGCCGCGACCATGGCCTGCGTCTCCGGCTGACCGTGCGGCGCATTGCCGTGGTAGGTGAGATCCCGCTGATCCGAGGAGGAACCGCTGCCGGACGCCCAGAATGGTGGATTGTTGCGGTTCAGGTCGATGCCGAGAAGGTGGTCCGACGTCGTGTCGAGGATCTCGTCGACGCCCTCCATGTTTTTCCTCCGCATGCGCCCGTCGCGCGGCCAGGTTTCCGGGAACCGTGGATCGGTGCCCAGGTAGTTGGAGCGCGGAAAGCGCTGCGTCTGCAGGAATCCATCGATGTTGAGGACCGGAATCAGGACGATCGTCTGGTTTTCCAGCAGGTACTGGTGGATATAACCATCGTCGGCCCGCTCGAGCATCAATTCCATCAGGCCGGTCACCACTTCCGGACTCTGCCATTCGCGGGCATGAACTCCACCCTGTAGCATGACCGCCGATTCGAGCGATCCTTCGGGGGTCAAGGTATCCGGGTCGCCGATCAGGTAGGCCCAGATTTCCCGGCCAGCGCTCGTCTGACCGACAACCTGGCCGGATACGAAAGGGGAGTTCAATGCCAGGTCCTGGTGGCGGGCGTGGAGCCCGGCGTAGGTCCTGAAGCCGTCAAACGCCTGGGCCGTGTCCACCGGGATGGGCACCGGGTAACCCAGCCCCAGTTCCCCGGGCCCTTCCGTCCATTCCACGAGGCGCTGGCCCCACGCCGGTGCCAACGCGACGAAGGCACCCAGCAAACCCAACAGAATCCGAGACAATCGCGTACCCGGCCCGCTATGACCAGAACCAATACTGTACGGAATTGGGCCAGCTCTTGCGACGCACATCTTGCGCACCGTCACAGGGTCAGATCGTGTTTCCGGAACAGCTCCCTGAGTTCTACCAGCCGGTGCCGCCTCGACGACCATGCTTCCGCTGTCCAGCCCTCAGCCGGAACGGGAGATGCCCTCTTCCCTTGGCCCGGCCTCATCAGTTGCGGGAACGGCCGGTCGTACCGAAACTCGATTTCGGCCACCGGTCTTGGCCCCGTAAAGTGCTGCGTCGGCGTCGGACACGATCTTGCTTGCCTCGTAGCCCGAGGAAGCGGCTGACGTGACGCCGAAACTGGCCGTGATGCGGAATTCGAATCCGCTTCGGCGGGTCTTGATGGCTTCGATACGGACGCGGACCGACTCGGCGATCTCGCGTGCCCGCTCGAGCGGACAGTCCGGCAGGACGATCCCGAACTCCTCTCCCCCCAGGCGCCCGAGCGCATCGCTCTTGCGCAGGCTGGGACGGGCTGCCTCGGCGACCTGTTGCAGCACCCAGTCGCCCACCGGGTGCCCGAAGTTGTCATTGATGCGCTTGAAATGATCCAGGTCGAAGAGGATGAACCCCAGGTCTTCATTGCGGGATTTTGCCTGGCGAATCGCCTCCTCCAGGACATTCTCGAAGTGGTCCCGGCTGAACACGCCGGTCAACTTGTCGTGCTTCACCCGGTCGTGGAGCTTGCGCTGGGCGCTTAGTGACCGATAGGCGAGGATCGAAATCAATACGATGGCGATGGCGGACAGAAACAGATAGAGACGGAAGTTCTCGGCCTCGGACCGTGCCAGTGCGTTTTCCAGCTCGAGCAGCGACTTCTGCTTGTTCAGCAGTTCGATCTCCTGGGCTCGCTGTGCCTCCTGCATCTGGGCAGCGAAATAGGCGGTTGCCGAGGCGAGCTGGCGATTGTGGGCGCGGGCGTAGGCATCGTGGTAACGCTGGGAATGCTTCAGCACGCCGTCGCGGTTGCCGGCCAGCTGGTAGGCCAGCGCCAGCGCCTGGTGAACCGCGAGTTCCACTTCCAGGATGTTGTCGGTGTTTTCCATGGCCAGCGCTTCGAGACCAACCTCGATACTTCGATCCACGTCGCCGCGAGCGAGGGCGTTCTCGGACCAGGCAGCGAGCCAAAGCGCATGCAGGCTGGCATAGCCCAAACGTTCTACGGCCTCGAGGTTGTCCTCAAGGATCCGCTTCGCCCGCTGGGCTTCTCCTGCGCTATTGAGTACCCGAGTGACACCGTACAGGGACAACAGGGCATAGAGTTCCTGCCCCTGACTTCGGCATTCCTCGGTGGTCGCCATGAGGTCATCGATCGGAACATCGTTGCGGCCCTGCTTGTAGAGCAGCTGAATCCCGACATAGTGGGCGACACAGGCCATTCGGGGCGGTAGTTCGGTGCGCTCCAACGTGGCCAGCGTATCCGCGGCGCGCTCGAAGAGGCCGGCGTCAATCAGGGCGTTGGCAATGACGATCTTGCCGCGAGCCCGGTCCGCTTCCGGAATGTCCGTGTATTTCGCATCGGAGAGCTTGATGCCGTGGGCAAAAGCGTTGGAATAGTCGCCCTCCAGGAAATGGAGGTTGGCAATGGAGGTGAGCGTGCGATATTCGAGGGCCAGCGGTGGATCAAGCGACAGGGTCCGGTTGAAGGCCCGCTCGGCTTCCCGAAAGCGGCTCTGCATGACCCGGGCAAGCCCCAGGAAGTAGTTGAAGACGTCGGAACCGGCCTGCTCACAGTCGCTCAACAGCCGTCCATAAGCGTCGACACGCTCGACGAATCCTGCCGTGTCCGTAGTGAACAGAATCTCGAGCTCATCGCTGTCCACCCCGACGCAGCCCGTCGGCGCCCCCGGAGATGGTGGGCAGTTGCAGGCGGCAGCGCCGGATCCCGGCAGGGCCACGAGGGCCGCTGCCAGGACCAGGCCAATGGCGCAACTCGGGTTCAGTTCGCCTGCCGGACGCCGGCGCGACGAATTTCCTCGCTTTCGTCCCCGTCGTCGTCTTCGTCTTCTTCGTCATCCTCGTCGTCGTCCGGTTCCTGCGGCGCGACGCAGCACTTGATGTCGCCGGGTGTCCGTGCGATTTCCGTAATGCGAGTTGCGTCACCGGACAGAATGGCCTCCTGCTCCTCGCGGCTCAGCCCATGTTCGGCCATGATGGCCCGCAGTTCTTCTTCGGACAGCGAGCGCAACTCGGCGCTGGATCCGAAGCTGGTGATGAATGAAAGCAGGTTGCTCATCGGGAATCTCCTTCAATTGCTGCGATTGGTGTGCCGTGGGTGTCTTCGCGGGCTTGGCCCCGCTGCTTTGCTATTCCGGACAGCCTCTCGACCACGGCCTGGTTTCGAACCAAGGCTTGTCCGGGTGGAACGATCAGGGTCGTGTACAGGTGGATCCGTGCCTGGGGCAAGTCCTCCAGGGGCAATCGATCGATGCGTGGCTTGCCGACCGGCAGGGTCAGCGCCTCGTACAGGACCACCTCATGATCGCCGGGATAATGGCTTTTCAGGACATCGACCAGCACTTCGAGCCGTTCCCGGTCGGTCTCGAACCGGCTGGACGTCAGATCTCCGGCGACCCCGATCTGCCACAGGACCAGATAGGCGGCCGGATCCACCCGGCGCTCGAAGATCATGAACTGGGTCGCTTCGTACTGCTGGTAGCCGACACGACCGGGATCAATCCCCAGGTCCGCGATGAGGCAGTCTTCGGCGCTGACGCCGGGCTCCATGTGGGCGTGAAAACCTTCGCGGCGCGCCAGTTCGATCGCCTTGTGCGGGACATAGGCGAAGACGCCGGGATGCCCGTAGAAGGCGCCGACGACCCGCAGGCCGCGGCGGACCTCGACCAACATGGTCTCGATCATTCGCCGGTAGCTTTCCAGGCGATCTGGCCCGGACTCGTAGTAGGGTTGAAGACTGCGCACGTCCGGATGCATCTCGGCCAGCCATTTCTCGACCAGACCGTGCGACATCAGGGAGAACACGACGTCGGCGGTCTCGATATGGCTTCGGCTCAGGGGCGTGAGGTGCGAGGCGAGCGTCATGCCGGTCCCGACGCAGACAAGTTGACCGGCCGGGGGGCTATCCATTCCAGGAATCCCCCATATCCTCTCGCCGCAGGAGCCAATGCACAAATTCGCTGCTTCCGTCGGCCACCGCTTCCCGACGATAGCCCAGCCCTTCCAGCAGCCTCCGGACCGCTACGTGGGAAGGCGCATGACGTGCCCGGAGTTCGTCCGCCAGCCCATGGTCAAAGGCCTGCCTGGCCAGCATCCACATCGCGATCTTCGACAGCTTACGCCGACGAGCCTCGGGCCGTAGCATCACCCCGATTTCCGCGCACCGGCGCGGCCCCGAAGTATCGAAGACCAGGGCAATCAGCCCGATCGGACGGGGTTTTCCCGGCTCCCGGATCCGCCAGTAGAGAAAGCCTGCCTGCGATTCCCGCCACTGGCGAAGCGCGTGATGGAAATTGGCCCGGGCGCGCCTTTTCGCGAGCGGCAAGCCGATGAAATGCATGGTCGCCGGATCGGAGTAGAGCATAACGAACAGCGACTCGTCGTCCGCGGCGAGTGGCTCGAGTACCAGGGGCGAAGACGAGACCGATGTCGGGCGTGGCCGGGGAAAGGAGCCAGTGATGGGCGCTGTCGATGTCAGTGCCATGGAGAACCACCAGCCAATGGGACGAGTTGCTCCCGACTCTGCCCCTGCCCATGCCGGTTGTCAATGGCGGCTCAGCTCCGGCGGGTCGGGGAACGCTGGGCTCAGCTTGTTTGTGATCCGATCGGTTGTGCACGACGATACTTCAACGTAACCTTCGATAATATTATTTCTTACGAAAAATCAGATAGTTGAAAAAGGAACTTCATAGCCTATGAAACAATCGAACCCGATCCTCGGCGGTCTGCTGCTTCCGTTCATGGCCGCCATTGCTTTCCTTTTCCTGTGGCCCGGAGGGGCGCTGGCCGAAACGAGTTCGGAGCCAGCACCGGCCAACGAGCAGGAGATCTCCAGCCTGCTGGCCACCCTCCGCGACCCGCAGGCCCGGGCGGCGCTCGAACGCCAGCTGGAGTTGATGCTCGAGGCCCGGCAGGCCGACGAACAGCAACCCGGCGGCGATGCGCCCGAGTCTGTGACCGCCATCGTCAGCAACGAGCTCGGCCAGCTCTGGGAAGAGGTATCCGAGCAGCCTCTGGAGCGTTGGGTGCGCGGCGGCCTGATGACGGTCGGCGCCCTACTGTTGGCGGCCATTGCCTACTGGCTTCTGCGCCGGCTCGGCAGCCTTGCGGCCCGTTTGATCGACCGCGCCGGCTTTCGCGCCGAGGACAAGGACAGTGATTTCGTCAGTTCCGTCACCCCATTGCTCCGGACCGGTCTGCGCCTGGCGGTCCTGGCCGGCTTCCTGCTGGCGTTGTCGCAGATCTGGGGCATCAACCTCCGCGAGATCGTGCCGGATCCGCTCCTCGGTGACCTGACGACGACACTATTCGCGCTATTGGTTATCGGTCTGCTGGCGTTTCTCGCATGGTATGCCGTCAGCACCGGTGTGCGCCTGCTGTTCAATCGTCTCACGGCCGGTGAAATCTCGAACCGTCGCGCCCAACGGATCCGTACCCTCGAACCCCTGGTAGTGAGCGTCGGACGTTTCGTGATCGGCACCCTGACGCTGCTGGTCATGCTTGCCGAACTCGGCGTCGAGATCGGTCCGCTCCTGGCCGGTGCCGGCGTAGTCGGACTGGCGGTGGGTTTCGGCGCGCAGAATCTGGTCCGTGACTTCATCAACGGCATCATGGTCGTGGCGGAGGACGCGGCGGGCATCGGCGACGTGGTCGAGGTGGCGGGACACAAAGGTGTGGTCGAAACCATGAACATGCGGATCATGACCCTGCGTGATCTTGCGGGCATCGTCTACACCGTCCCCTACGGAGACATCACCACCATCAAGAATTTCACCAAGGACTTCTCCTACGCTTTGATCGATGTGGGCGTCGCCTACCGGGAAGACATCGGGGAGGTCATCGACGAGCTGAAGAACGCCGGGGAGCGTCTCCGGCAGGATTCGGAACTCGGTCCGAAGACCCTCGAAGACCTGGAAATCCTCGGCGTCGACAGCCTTGCCGACAGCGCAGTGGTGATCCGGGTCCGGATGCGGGTGAGGGCCAATGAACGGTGGACCATCGAGCGCGCGCTGCGCAGGGCCTTCAAGGATGCCTTCGATGCGGCAGGCATCGAGATCCCCTTCCCTCATACCACATTGTACTTCGGTGAAAGTAAGCAGGGCGAGCCGACGACCGCAAACCTGCAAGTGACCGCCGAAGGGAAACTCGAGCGCGCCTAGCCTTCGAGCAGATCCTCCGGAATGGCCACCGGTGCGGCCAGCAGAAGCTGGGCATACCCCTTGCCCTGGGGGTCGTTCCGCAGGCTGGCCACGCCGCCGCCACCAAGGACATCGTGGAGTACGAAGTTGATCGCTGACGGGCCCGGCAGCAGGTAACGCTCCACCCGGCCTTCCAGGAAGTGGGCAAAGCGCTCTGCCACCACTTCCTCGGTGATGCTCCGCCAGATCCAGGGCAGGTATTCCGCCTTG
>JAWVZU010000201.1:0-7563 GCA_033722075.1 Lysobacterales bacterium | reverse complement strand
CGAATGTTGCACGAGTCGCGCGCGCATCAAGGGTTTCAGGTCAATCAATTCAATCAAGTTGGATCTCGGTTGCCGAAACGCTCAGCGATACGTTTGCGCGCTATCGGTTTTCCACTCAATCTCGCGGGCCATCTCGTCCGATCCCCCTCCAGCCATAGCTACGGCTATGCCTGTTCGGCCGATCGAACAAGCTGGCATCGCGAGCTTGACCGGAAATTCCGACAACTCATGCCACATCCGGGCTAAGGAGGCAAATCGGGCCAGGGAAGGCCCAAGGTTCACAGGTCCCCGGCGCAATCTCCCGCTTCCCCTCCCCCCCTCGCCGGGGACCTTTTTATTTATTTCAGGTAGGTTGACCAGTCCCGGTCGGAATCTCCGAATACGAAGAACTCCGGATTCAACAGCGATTCCTTGGTGTTGTAGCGCAACGGCTTCATGGCTGTATCGGTAACCTGCCCGCCGGCTTCTTCGACCACGCACTGCGCTGCGGCCGTATCCCATTCGGAGGTCTTGCCAAGTCGAACGTAGAGGTCGGCCTTGCCCTGGGCCACGAGGCAGAATTTCAGCGAACTGCCCATACTGATCAATTCGTGCTCTCCCAGCGCATCCAGGTAACCTGCGAGCCGTTCCCCGGGATGGGATCGGGAGCCAGCAACGGTCAACGGGCCTTCCGGCAGGTCCCTGCAATGGATTTTCTGCGCTGATCCGTCCGGGCCGACATGAAACGCACCGTGCCCCCGCGCTGCATAGAACACCTCCGAGGTAACAGGCACCTGGACCACGCCCAGCGTCGGTCGATGGTCCTCGATGAGCGCGATGTTCACGGTGAATTCCCCGTTGCGCTTGACGAACTCTCGGGTCCCGTCCAGGGGGTCGACCAGCCAGTAGCGGTGCCACTGGCTTCGTTCGGAGAAGGGCAGCCGGCTCGATTCCTCCGAAAGCACCGGAATCTCCGGTGTCAACTCGGAAAGCCCCGCCACGATGGTCCGGTGGGAGGCCAGATCGGCCTTGGTCAGTGGGCTGTCATCAGCCTTGGCCTCGACCTTGAACTCGGTGTTGTAGATCGCAAGGATACGGTCGGCCGCTTCCCGGGTCAGCGCAATAACAGGTTCGATCAGCGCATTCAGATCAGTCATCTTTGGTCTCCTCGAGCGCCAGGTAGTCCCTCGCGAAATAGAGTGCCGCGATTGATCGGCCCTCGGTCACGTCCTCGCGCCCGGCCAGGCCGAAGAGGTCCTTCAGGGGCCACTCCATGGTCTCGATCTCTTCCGGCTCATCCCCGGGCAGCCGGCTGGGGTAGAGATCGCGGGCCAGGACGACCTGGGTCTGGTGGCCCATGTAGCCCGGCGCGAGCGAGAGCTGGTTGATCACGTCAAGGCGCTTCGCGGCGTAGCCCGCCTCTTCCTGCAGTTCCCGGTTGGCTCCCGCTTCCGGAGATTCGCCCGGCTCCAGGCGGCCCTTTGGCAGGCCGATCTCGTAGCGGTGCAGACCGGCCGCATACTCCCGAAGAAGCAGTACCTGTCCGTTCGCCAGAATCGGCACGATGATCACCGCCCCGAGGCCCGAGCTGTGCAGCCGCTCGTAGCGCCGCTGCACCCCATTGCTGAATTCAAGGTCCAGTTGCTCGACCTTGAACAGGGAACCCGGCGTGACCAGGCGACGGTCGAGGATCTTCGGTAGATCAGCCATGTAGTGTCTCCAACAGCAGCGCGTGCAGCGCCGGCGAGGCGGCCAGCACTGAAGTGGTCTCTAGTCCGATCGGATTGCCCTCGAGATCGGTCACCAGCCCGCCGGCGGCGCGAACGATCACCGTCAGAGCGGCGATGTCCAGGATATTCACGTCGGATTCGATGACTGCATCCACCTTGCCCGCCGCCAGCATGTGGTAGTGGCAGAAGTCCCCGTAGCCGCGGGTCCGTTCCGCCCGGCCCAGGATACGCCCGAGCGCCGGCCAGCGATCCGAACGGGCCAGCGATCCGATGTTCCCGGTCGAGATCGAGGCATGCTCCAGGGTGGTGACCTCACGCACGACAACCGGGCGACCATTCAGGTTGGCCGGAGATTCCGAGGAGGCCCAGGCCGTCTCTCGGAAAGCCGGGGCCGCAGAGACGCCCACGGCGAGTTCCCCACGGACCATGGCGGCAATCTGGGTGGAGAAGAAACCGGTTCGCCGGACGAAACTCTTGGTGCCGTCGAGCGGATCCACCAGCCAGACAACTTCCCGATCCAGGCCCTCGGCCCCGCCCTCCTCGCCGTAGAATCCATGGCGGGGAAACTGTCCTGCCAGCTGTTCCCGGATCAGCTTTTCCGCGGCTTCGTCGGCCTCGGTCACGGGACTGCCGTCACCCTTGGTCCGCACGTCCAGGTCGGTTCCGTAGTGCCTCATCAGGACTGCGGCGGCCGCCTCTGCGGCCTGCTTCGCCGCAACCAGCATCTCTTCTACGCTCTCACTCATGGATCGAAACCAGTTCTCCGGTAATGTTGAGCTCGACGCGGCCCTCGGCATCCGGGACGCCAACCACGTAAAGGGCCTGGCGGAGTGACTCGGCATCGCCGCGTGCCGCAAGGGCGAGGTTGACGTCGTATTGCCGATCAACGATCGCTACCGCGCCCTGAGCCTGCAGAGGTCCACCGGTATCCGAAATGTCACCGCGAATCCGCTCCCCCTCGGTGGTCCACAAGATCTCGAGACCACCCAGGTCGGTTCGGATCCGCCCGGTCACCGCAGCCGGATCCCAGCGAACGAGACCGGCCAGATGAACCAGGAATCCGTCGCGCAGCTCGACTCTCTCGATATCGGCTTCCAGCGTGCCTTCGAGCTGCAGGAACGGCGCGTCTAGAATGTGCTGGATCCAACCGGCAGGTGCCTTACACCGTGCCGCTTCCATCGCGATCTGTCCACCGCCAAGACTGCCTGTCACCTTTCCCTGGGCCTCGATCGCCCCGACGATCGACACGTCGGCGTTGACCCGGCCCGTTGCCAGCGGCAGCGGATCCAGTACCCATTCGATGCGGCCCAGTTCGTAGTGCCGCCAGGCCACGCGGGAGGCCGTTCCTCGCCAGACCGTACCGGCAGCACCGGCAACGGCCAGTTCGGGAACGACGCGGCTTGCCCAACCCAGAGCGTGACTGGCGGGAAGCTGAACGAGAAGTGCGCCGAACAGCGCGAGCAGGGCAAGCAGCGCCCCTGAGATGACGACCGGCCAGCGCATCACTCGGCGAGCAGCACCCTGGCGTCCACCACCCCCGGCATGCCGGCTTCATCCACCGACAGCTCTTCCGCGCGAACCCGATAACGCTCCTCCAGCAGCGCCAGCCAGGTCGCCAGGCGATCGAAGGACACGCCTTCCAGTGTGACCCGGACCCGGTTCTCGCCGACCGGTTCGGCGCGACGGAAACCGCCACCCAGGCCGGTGCCGCGGGCGCTCTGTTCCGAGAGCGCCAGCAGGGACAGGTCACCGCGGTTGCCCGTGGCAGCCGGCTGCTCACCGAGGCGCGCTGCCTCGGCAGCCGCCGCGCGCATCCACGCGACGTCCTCGCTCTGGCGAGCCACGCGCTCGCTCATGACCGAATCGGCCTGAGTCAGGGGACGCCAGACACCCAGCCAGTAGACAAACGCAACGACGGCAACGGCGGCGAGCCCCAGGAACCGCTTTTCCCGAACCTGGAGGTTTTCCCACCAGGCGGTCACAGCGTTTCTCCGATGCGCAGGCGTGCCCGGACCTGGTCATCGCGGGTCGTCGCCGACTCGATCCGGGCCTGAAGGGCGCCGCTTTCGAGGCGCTGGCGCAGGGCTTCGATCTGGCTCAGTTCATCCGCCTCCACCTCGACGGTCAGCGTGCCCCCCCGGTAGGTCAGCGTCTGAAGCGCGATGGCGCGCTCGGCGGCCAGGGCCGGCCCGGCGAGCCGCAGCAGGTAGAGGACCCCGGAAGATTCGCCGGAGCGGCCGCGGCGGAGCTCATCCAGGGCCTGGGCCATCTGGAGTCGCGGGTCGACGACGCGCTGAATTTGGGGAAAGGTGCTGGTCAGCAGCCGCTCTGCCTCGGCCTGCAGCGCCTCCTGACGGCTCTTCTGCTGCAGGTACCCGGCGGCGTGGATACCGGTCTCGAGCAGAATCGCCAGGACGGCCAGTACGGCGACCCAGCGCCAGACGCCGAGAGGATGCTCGTCGTTCGCTTCGGACTCCGCATAGTCACCCTGGCGAAGATCCACCGACACGGCGCGATCCAGGGTTTGCATCAGGAGTGGCAGAGCCGGCGTTTCCGGCTCATGGGTCTCCCAGTCGGAATCCTGGCGAACCCTTGCCGGGACCTGGCCGTAAACCGCAACGCGATCCGTCTCGGCCAGTTCGATCAGGGTCGAGATTTCGTCCGCGCCACTGGCCGCGAACGCATCACCGGGTCCGGCCCGCAGCAGGGCCCGCTCCTCATCGAACACCACGACCAGCGTGCCTGCCGTGGCGGCCACCGCCAGGGTGTCCGGAATGACCGCGGTGACCCGCAGGTTCGCCGCCAGGAATGGTTCCAGCCACGCATCAAGAGTCTGCCGGGCGACGGCTGCCACGAGATAGCGGTCCTTGCCCAGCTCCGGGCCCAGGGCGAAATGATAGCTGTCGATCTCCCCGATGAGCTGGTCCTCGACCGCGTAGGGCAGCGCCTGCAGCAGCTTGCTGCGCTGGCGAGCGACCAGCGAAACCTCCGTGACCAGGACGTCTTCGCCCGGCACGAGGAGCCGCACGGCTTCGGCGCCCGCCTGACCCTGCCAGTCAGCGAAATGTCCCCGGCTGACCCGGCGTGCAGCTTCGTCCAGCCATTCGAACCGGCCATCGGACAGGAGGCGAACCAGTGTGGGTGCCGTCATCGGGAGTCGGAATTCAGGGAAACGCCGGATTGTAACCAAGTGCCCATCAATAGACACCCCGGGCATGGAATATGGTCCGGGCCTGCCCACCGTTCCGTTCGAGTACTGCGTAATAATTCTGACGCACGTCGCCCAGCTCCACGACACCGTGGGCGAGGAAATAGCGGCTCTGTACGGCGACCAGACCGTCCAGGCCGACTACGTTGATTTCCCGCAGGACAGGCGCCTGCAGGAATTCCTCGATGCTTTCGTACCGTGCGTTACCCTCGCGATAGAGGTTCTCGGCGACCCGGGGCGTGATGGCCCCATGCAGGGCAGCAAGCAGTTCCGGCGGCGCACTGTTCACGTTGACGGGGGTCGGCTGGTCGAAAACGGGAAGCGCGATGACATACGGTTCCAGCAGCGCATAGCTTTCCGCATCGATGCCGGCAACCAGGCGGAGTTCCGATACGTGAGCAAAATCCCGGTTGGCGGCCCGGTAGGGCGGATCGGCGCGCAGGTAGGCCGGGTCCTCGGCGCCGCGCTGCTCCGAGAACGTGTTGGCGTCCTGCCAGTCCACCACCGATGCAGCGATCTCCGGGTTGAGCCCCAGGCTGGTGAGCAGCCGCCGAAAGATCGCGATCTGCGTTTCCTGGCGCTGCTCGCCGAGCACCAGGTTGTTGACATTGAACCGCCCGTCCAGGTCTGCCAGGCGGCCAGTGAGTCGTCCCCCGGGAACATCAATGACCGGCAGCCCGAAATTCCAGGGCTCCTGGCTGTGGTCGACCGGCCCGCCTTGCTCGTAGTCGTCCGCGAGGATGGCGATCGCCCAGGCCTCGAGACCACGTGCATACTGGTAGCCCTGCTCCAGCACGGCCATGGTCTGGGCGCGGCGCACATCCAGTCCGACCTCCCGGAAGGCCTCGGCGGCGAGGAGAACGCCGAGGGCGACGACCAGCAGCGCCGTGAGCAGCGCAACTCCTCGCTGACGCGTCACGGCCCGGCACCCGCGGCGAGGGAAAAAACCCGCTCGATGTTGCCGTGTTCCTCGCTCGTCACGGTGACCCGCACCCCCGCAGGCCAGGCTGCCGAGGGCTGGTTCACCGGCGGCCAGTCGCGCTGCCACTCACCTTCGCCGACGCTGGCCAGAAACTCGATCTCGAAACGCTCGACGGATTGCAGGAGCACCTCGCGGCGAGGCTGACTCACCTGCGCACGGTCGAGAACCTGCCAGCTCAGGCGGCTCAGCTCACCGCCTGCGAGCGTGTAGTGAACCCGCTGGAGGTTCGAGCGCCCGTGCGCCAGGGGATTACTCCAGCCGGCACGGGTGAACATCAGCCCCCGGGGCCCGCCGGCAATCGCCGGTTCCGGGTCGCCCAGTTCATCGCGAACTTCCCTGGGCAGGGCCGCGCGCAGGTCCCGTTCCAGCAATTGCACCGCCAGGACCAGATCCCGGAATGCATCGGCTTCCCGTTTCAACGCCTGGTGACCGGCGGCCATGCCGATCAGGCCCTGGTAGGCGATGAGACCCATGACGGACAAGACCACGACCGCGACCAGGACTTCCAGGAGCGTGAACCCGTGCTGGCGTCTCACGGGATCCTCCCGACAAATCCGCTCATGGTCGCGACCGGCAATTCGGCACCATCGGCCGGGTAGACCTCGGCATCGATCCGCCGCATGCGCGGCTCCTCGGTTTGCGAGATGGTCAGCCGCCAGTACCAGGTCTGGTCACCCATGAGCGCCTGACCGCTGCGCTCGCCCACCGACGGCCAGGTTTCCCGCAGCCGGAGCGTTTCCAGCGCATTGGCCGCGACCCAGGCCGCCCGGGTCTGGTCCCGGACCTGGCCGCGACTGGCCGCCTGCTGCGCCCCGGCTTCCACCAGCGCGGCCATCGCAATGGCCACCACAGTGAGGGCAACCAGTACCTCGAGCAGCGTGAAGCCTCTTTGCCGACGCCTCATGGGATGGGCTCCACCTCGATGTGGCCCAGGGCATCGCCGGTCACGGACAGCCGGCGGTCACCAGGGCCTGCCAGCGTCAGGACGAAGGGGGTCAGCTCACCGGAGGAATAGCACACGACCTGAGGCGGGCCGGCGGGATCGTCTGCAAGCGCCGGCTTGCCCTCGATCAGCAATTGCAGTTCCAGGGCATCGGGCACCGTTCTGGACCTGAAGACGCCGGCCCTGCGCGGCATCCAGATTTCGGATTCCCAGACGCGGAAGGCATAGCCACCGGGCTCGATCCACGCCCCGAGCTCGCGCTGCTGGAGCACCGCTTCCTCGCACAGCAGCTCCATGAGTTGGGCGAAGCGCCGGGCCTCCTCCCGAACCTTGGCCTGCCCCGAAGCCAGGTCCGCCGACAGCACCAGCACGCCGGATACCACGCCCATGATGAGGATCACGGCGAGCAGTTCGATCAGGGTGAAGCCCCTATTCTTCGGGCGAACCATGAGAATCCACAAGAGGGCTTGCTGCGCTGATTAGAGTGGTAACCATGAAGCCATTAAGGCTTGAAGAGTAAGAACTCATTGGCTGCAGCAAATAGCTTCATGACTTCAGGTCTTCATGGTTCCGCTTTTTCCCCTGAGCTTGAGCGGGACCAGTGAGGATCAATTCCAGTTGCCGACATCGGAGTCCGGCCCATCGCCCCCGAGCTGCCCGTCACGGCCGTAGGTCCATAGATCATACTCACCGTGCACGCCGGGCTTGAGGTACTGGTAGG
>JAWVZU010000200.1:0-7609 GCA_033722075.1 Lysobacterales bacterium | reverse complement strand
CTCTCGCACTACCAGCTGACGCTGGAGCCCAACACGGTCTTCGCGGCACGACCGCCGCAGCTGCCCGACGAGGAAACGGCCTGGACCATGCAGGAGGCCTGCGGCGATCGGCTGTCGGGCGCCGGCTACCGGAACTACGAGATCTCGGCCTGGGCGCGGCCGGGCCGCGAATGTCGCCACAACCTGAACTACTGGCGTTTCGGAGACTACCTCGGCATCGGGGCCGGCGCGTCGGGAAAGATCACGCTGCCGGCCGACGATTCGGTGCTCCGGACGCGCCGCAGGATGGTCCCGCATTCGTGGATGGCGGCGGCCGAGGATCGCTCGTTCGTCGCCAGGGAAAACCGGGTTCCGGGCGACGACCTGGCGTTCGAGTACATGCTCAACCGGCTCCGGCTGGCCGAGCCGATCCCGCTGCCGGAATTCGAGGCACGCACCGGGCTCGATGTCGCGGCACTGGAAACGGCGCTCGGCAAGGCCGTCGAACTGGGGCTTCTGGAACGCGAACGCGAAGCGCTCATCCGAACCGAACGCGGGGCGCGCTACCTCGATGATCTGCAGGCGCTGTTCCTGCCGTCCCGGAACGACTGACCGGTCGAAACCGTCGGAAGCGAGTTCGCCGTTCGGCTGATTCCGGGGGTCGGCTTGGCGCAGCGCAAGCCGACGATCGGGTTCAACCGCGTGTCGGTCCGGCGTCGTTTCCCGCCAGTCGCTCCAGTGTTTCCCGATCCCACCGGTAGACCGTCCACTCCGACTGCGGCTTCGCGCCGAGGGCCTCGTAGAATTCGATCGCCGGCGTATTCCAGTCCAGCACCGCCCATTCCATCCGGCCGCACCCGCGCTCGTGGGCGATGCGCGCCAGGTGCAGCAGCAGCGCCTTGCCGATGCCGCGGCCCCGTTTGTCTTCGCGCACGAACAGGTCCTCGAGGTACAGCCCCGGCCGGCCCAGCCAGGTCGAATAATTGTTGAAGAACAGTGCGAATCCGGCCGGCTCGCCGTCCCACTCCGCGAGTACCGCCTCGGCCCTCGGCTCGTCGCCGAACAGCGACGCGTGCAGTAGTTCCGGCGTGGCGACCGCTTCCTGCGGCGCCTTCTCGTAATCGGCCAGCTCGCGGATCAGATCGAGCAGCAGCGCGACGTCCTCGGGATCGGCCGGTCGGATTCGCAGGCGATCATCGGTCATGGTCGAGTCTCGGGCGGAAAAGCGCCATGGTACGCCGTCTGGGTGCTGCGGCGAAACTCGGTTACAATACGCGGTCGCGTCGCGGATACGGCCGGGAGCGAAACACCGGTGCGTGCGCCCGTAGCTCGGCTGGATAGAGCGCTGCCCTCCTTCAGGCAGAGGTCTGGGGTTCGAACCGAGCGCCGCAGGCGCGAGCTCGATGCGAAGCACCGCCGAAGGCGGCAAGCCCGCGGGAGCGGGCGCAGTCCATCCCTACGGGCCGGGGCGTCAGCCCCGTTAAGAATGGGAATACAATCTGGAAGCGCAAGTTTTTGCGCCCGTAGCTCAGCTGGATAGAGCGCTGCCCTCCGGAGGCAGAGGTCTGGGGTTCGAATCCCTACGGGCGCGCCAAACAAACAGGCCCTCGCAATCGCGGGGGCTTTTTTGTTTGGATAGCGACCGTAGCGATTCGGACGTTCGATTAGCTTGTCGGGAACAAGCTAACGCGACCAACGGGAGCCTCAGTGGGGTGAGTCCCATGGACGGGACGAGCAATCCCGCAGGGCGCGCCGCTGATGGCCCCTCGCAATCTTGCGGGGGCTTTTTTGTTTGGAGAGGGCCGAAGTGATTCCGCTCTCTCCGTCATCCTCGGGCGGTAGGACGCCGACCCGGGGATCCAGGTTACAGCGCCGCTCCGGATCGTTCATTCGAAATCCACCCCGAAAACCATTGGAACAGGCAACTGGTTACCGCTCCGCAATGGCAGCTCCGAAGCCTCGCGGTCCGCCTGGTTTTCGGGATGGTAGGATAGAGTCATGTGGAAGCTGTTCCTCCTATCCCTGGTTTTCGGTCACTCGGTCCGCGTCTGCGAGGTCGACGGGATCGTCACCTATACCGATCGTGACGACGTCTGTGTCGCAGGCGAGGAACTGGAACTCGGCGGCGGATCGGGCACCTTCTCCACGGTCGATGCCTGGGATGCGGAATTTCCGGAGCCGGTATTGCCCGACGAGGCTGCCCACGAGAAAGTCGTGATCGAGCGCTATTACTATCCGGCGCCGGCATCTGAACCTCAGCAGCGCGTGTTCTTCTATGGTCCCCCGCCTCCGTTCAGGCATCGAGGCTTTCACCGCAACCGCCCCGCCGCGAAGCGATCGCCCGACAACATGGAGCTGCGGCCGGCTTCACCCGGTCCGATCTGGCAACGTCCGAACCGCACTTCGCAAAGAGGAAACCAGACCGGCAACCGGCCGGTGACCCTCACGCCGCGGTAGTCCCCCGCCCGTTCAGAGCCAGCCGCGCGCCTTGTCCAGTTCGACCAGGGTGTCAGCACGCGGAGGCAGGACCTGTAGCATGTGGGTGGTCAGTCGCTCGTAGTGATCCAGAAACCGGCGCAGCGTTTCCTCGTTCAACAAGCGCTCGCCGCGGCGCCCTTCCCGGGCCAGGCGGGCTTCGAGCTTTCGCTCCTGCTCCAACCGCCAGTCGAACACGCATTCGAAACCGGGCGCTCGCAGCATGATCAGCCGATCAAGCTTGTCGAAGAAGCGTGCGTAAGGTCCTTGCAGCTGGCGATTCACGAAGTGGCGCCACTCGCCGCCCGGATCCTCGTCACGTTCCAGCTGGTTGACCGGCTCCTCGAGCGCCTCGGGGTCCTGGGGTGGGCAGCCCACGCACCAGCCCTCGAGGATCACGAGGTGGGCCGGCCCCGCCCAGCGGGTCCAATCGCCCGGGGCACAGCGGTCGTCGGCGGATTTGTCGAAACGGGGGATTCGCACCACCGATGTTCGCGTCTCATCCTGGAGTTGCTCGATGACGCTGGCGCCCAGCCCGATGTCGTGGGTGCCGGGCACACCCCTCGTCATCAGCAGGGGATGAATGTCCTGGGCAAGCTGAACCCGTTCGGTGCGGGTTGCGTAGATGTCATCGATGGAAATGACCGGACAGCGCAGACTCGCCGCTCGATCGAGAAGCAGGCTCAGGAAGAGCGCCAGCGTGGATTTGCCGCTGGCCTGGGCGCCATTGATGCCGAGCAGGGGGACTCCGGGGCTCGCCCGGACCCAGTCGGCCAGGGCCCGCGCCATCGGAACGATGCGAGCTTCCAGCAGCCGCTCGTAGGCGTCCGGCAGGTCTTCGGCGGCCAGTGCCCGGCCGATTGCCGGGTGCTCGAGGACGGTGTTGAACGGGTCGGATGAAGTCACGCCGTGCCTTGGGTTCATGACAGGAGCGTATAATCCGCGCCATGTCCGCGCCAGGCAACAGCACAGCGGCAGCGGTAGAAATCTACTCGCGCTACCTACCCGAGGTCATCCTCGAGAAGGTCGCTCGTCAGGGAGACGCCGAGGCCGCATCGTCGGAGCTGTTTCACTGCGCCGTGATGTTTGCCGATATCTCGGGGTTCACCCCGCTAACCGAGCAGCTGGCGGAGAAAGGCGCAGCCGGTGCGGAACAGCTCACCCAGATTCTCAATGACTATTTCACCCACCTGATCTCCATCGTACGCGACCACGGCGGCGACGTGCTCAAGTTCGCCGGCGATGCGCTCATCGCCATCTGGCGTGACCGGGACGAGGAGCAGGATCTCGCCTTCGCCTGCTGGCGCGCTTCCCAGTGCGGCCTGGAGATTCAGCACCAGCTGAAGGACTACAAGGCGGACGGCTTCCCGCTCGCGTTGCGGATCGCCATCGGTGCGGGGCCAACCGCCATGGCCCATATCGGGGGGATCCTCGGGCGCTGGGAGTTCATCATCTCCGGTCGGCCGCTGGAGCAGGTCGGCATCGTCAGCGACCACATCGAACCGGGGCGCGTGGGGCTTTCCGCCGAGCTCTGGGCGCTGCTGGAGCGCCACACCGACGCCGCGCCTCAGGGCAGTGCGGTCAGCGATGAAATTCGCGACCTCGGGGCCGTGGCGGAACTCGCCCGGCGGCGCAACTGGCCAAGGCCGCACATGGAAGGGGTGCACGCCGATGCGCTGCGACGCTATCTGCCCGGGGCCATCGTCGCCCGCATCGGCGCCGGGCTGGACGAGTATCTCGGGGAGCTGCGACGCATCACCATCCTGTTCGTGAACCTGCCCGACCTCAACTACCGGACTGATGTGGCCGATGCGCAGGCCGTCATGGAGGATCTGCAGCGCTGTACCTATCGCTACGAGGGGAGCATCAACAAGCTGAGCGTCGATGACAAGGGGGTTTCGTTGCTGGCCGCCACCGGTCTGCCGCCGCTGGCCCACGAAGACGACCCGGATCGGGGCGTGAAGATCGCGCTGGCGATCCGGGCCGCGCTCGGCCAGCGGGGTCTTCGATCCTCGATCGGTGTGAGCACCGGGCGAGTCTATTGCGGTGCGGTCGGCAGCAATGAGCGGCGCGAGTACACGATCATGGGCGACGCGGTGAATCTCGCGGCGCGTCTGATGCAGGCGGCGGACGGCGGGATACTCTGCGACGAGGCGACCCGGGAGCGAACCCGCGGGGAGGTCGATTTCGGCGCGAGCCAGATGCGCACGCTGAAGGGCAAGACCCATCCCACCCGGGTGTTCGAACCGACCGGCCTGTCCAAGAAGCTCCAGGGCGCTCGGCCCGATCAGTTCATGGTCGGCCGGGAAAGGGAACGCGGGCATCTTGCCGACCGGCTCGAAGCGCTCCTCGAAAGCGACGAGAGCTCGATCGTGATCGTCGAGGCCGAGGCCGGCATGGGCAAGTCGGTCCTGGCCGAGGATTTCCTCGTGAGCGCCGGCAAAGCGCCGGTGAATCTGCACTTCGGGTCGGCCGATGCGATCGAGAAGGCGACCAACTACTTCGTCTGGCAGCGGATCCTCCGGCGCGCACTTTCCAGCGGCGAAGAAGGCGATCCTGCGGAGCTGACTCGGCGAGCGGTGTCCGCCCTGGAGGAGGCGGGTCTGCCCCACCTTGCCCCGGTGCTCAACGACGTGCTGCCGTTGGGAATCGGTGAGAACGAGTTGACTGCCCAGATGGACGGAGAAGTGCGGGCCGCCAATACCCGCAACGCCCTGGTTCGGACCATCGAGCACTGCGGGGCCCACCAGCATCACGTGGTGGTGATCGACGATGCGCACTGGATGGATTCCGCCTCCTGGGCCACGCTGCTGCGCCTGATCCAGGACCTGCAGCCGCTCCTGGTAACGCTGTTTACCCGGCCCATCAGCGATCCACTGCTGGAATATAGCCAGATTGCCGGGTCGCCGCGCTGCTCCGAGCTGCGGCTCTCGGCGATGTTGCCCGCCGAGATCATTGCCCTGGTGTGCAGCAACCTGGGCATCAAGAGCCTGCCCAACCGCGTGGCCGGGCTGATTCTCGAGCGCGCCGAAGGGCACCCCTATTTCAGCGAGGAAATCGGCTATGCACTGCGGGATGCCGGGGTCTTCGAGATCGCGGACGGACAATGCAGGCTCACCGACGCCGGCGCCGACCTGAGCACCGTCGACCTGCCCGACAGCATCGAGGGCATCATCACTTCGCGCATCGACCGCCTGTCCGCCTCCGAGTCCATGACCGCCAAGGTCGCCAGCGCCATCGGCCGGGTCTTCCCGGTCGATCTCCTGCGCGGGATCCATCCGGCTCGCAATTCCGAGCAGATCGCGGCTGATCTGGCCGTCCTGGAATCCCTCGAACTGACCCCCAGGGAGTCGCCGCCGCCCCGGCTCAGCTACGTGTTCAAGCACATCATTACCCGCGACGTCTGCTACGGCATGATGCCGCATCGCCAGCGCGAGACCCTGCACCAGGGCATCGCCGAGTGGTACGAGGCCCATCACGCCGACGTTAAACACCATTATCCTCTCCTCGCCCACCACTGGGAGGCAGCGGGAAAACCGGACCGCGCGGTCGAGTACCTGGAGAAGGCGGCCGAGCAGGCGCTGGCGATCTATGCCAACAAGGAGGCGATCGAGTTTCTCAACCAGGCGCTCGCGCTCGCGGGCGAACAGGTCGATCGGGTGCGGCGCGGCTACTGGCTGCGCTGTATCGGCCAGGCACAGCGCGACCTCGTTCGCTTTGATGATGCGCTGGTGACCCTGGATCGGGCCCGGGAGGCCCTGGATTGCCCGATGCCCAAGGGCAGTCTGGCGCTTCTCGGCGCGGTGCTGGGGCAAGCCTTGCGGCAATGGTGGCATGCGCTGCGCGGTCGGCTCCGGCAAGGCGATGCGGATGAGCAGGCCCGCTTTCGCCTGATCCAGGCCGCCGCCAGCTACGAGCTGGGCATGGAAGTCCATTACTGGCGGGGCGAGAAGCTGCCGCTGGCGTATTGCTGCCTGCGCGCGGCCAATCTCGCCGAATCGACCGGTCAGCCTTCGCGCGTACTGATCCGGAACTACGCGAACATGGGGCTGGCCATCGGGGTGATTCCGAGTCATCGGCTGGCCGCTCACTATTGCCGCCTGGCCGAAGACTATGCCCGCCAGGAACGACATGGCCCGACGCTGGCCTGGGTGACCTTGCCCATTGCGACCTACTATGCCGGTCTGGGCCAGTGGGAGCGCGCCGAGACCCTGTTTCTGGAGGGCCTGGAGATCGCCCAGACCATCGGCGACGAACGCCATTGGGCCAAACTGACCGCCTCATGGACGGTGACGCTGATGATGCAGGGTCGGCTCTCAGAAGCCCTCGACAATTACCGGGCGCTCTACGAATCGGGCCTCCAGCGCGATGACCATCAGGCCCTGACCTGGGGGTTGATCGGCCGGGCGCGGACCCGGTTTCGTCAGGCGGACTATGCGGACATGCGCGATGCGCTCGAGGAGGCAAGCCAGTACCTGGACAAGATGACCCCCGCCAACCAGCTGGACCTGTTCAGTTTGCGGGCCCTGCTGGAACTGGCCGAGGGCGACAGCGAGATCGCCCTCGAGCAACTGACGGCCTGCGCGCCATTGCTGCAGAGACCGTCGCAGAACACCCTCTATCCGCCAGCCGTGCAAACCGCCTTTGCCGTTCTGGAAGCCTCCCGGCGCCACGCCGGGCATCCCAGCCTCAAGGGTTTGCGAACCAGGGTCCTCGACTTTGCGAAGCAGTTCGCGAAGATCTATCCGATCGGCAGACCGATGGCGTGCTTTTTCAATGGACTGGCTGCCTGGCGCGATGGCCAGCGCGAGGCCGCCGGTCGCCACTGGGTGGCTTCCATCGAGGTCGCCCGCGAGCTGGGCATGCCCTACGAGCTGTGGCTGAGCTGCCACGCCCTCGAGACCACCGGTCTACCCAGCGGTCTTGCCCTGGAAGATCTCGCAGCAAAGGCGCTGCGCAAGCTGCAGCTGGAGGCGTGCGCGTTTCCCTACGACCTGGGCTAGCCCGAATATTGCACCGATTTTGCTCCACGGGCCGAACTTCTGATTATAGATCAATCGCTTGGGAGCATATTTCGGGTGCCGGGCCAAGGTACACTTTGTTCCGCGGCCGGTTTGGAGCGACATCCTGCGGAAATGTCGCTGGATCTCGCGAG
>JAWVZU010000199.1:0-7670 GCA_033722075.1 Lysobacterales bacterium | reverse complement strand
CCTGGTGATCCTGGGCGATGTCGTTTCCAATGCCTATCAGCAGGCCCAGCTCAACCTGGGGGTCTTCTCTCCCAAGACGGTGTCGGTCGGGGAGCTGTTCGTGGGCGCCCTGATCCCGGGCCTGATGCTGGTTCTGGCCTACCTGCTCTACCTGATCGGCGTCGCCGTGTTCGCCCCGGAGCGACTGCCGCGTCCGGAGGCCAGACCGGGAAAACTGTCGGTCGGCCGGCTGGCGTGGGTCCTGTTTGCTCCGCTGGCCCTGATCGTCGCCGTCCTGGGCTCCATCATGAAGGGCATCGCGACGCCCACGGAGGCGGCCGGTGTCGGCGCCGCAGGTGCCCTGATACTCGCAGCGGTCCAGCGCCAGCTCAGCCTGAAGCGCATGCAGGAGATCACCCGGGCCACCGTGGACATCACGGCCATGGTCTTCCTGATCCTCATCGGGGCCTCGATCTTCTCCCTGGTTTTCCGCGGCCTGGGCGGTGAAGACGTGGTCCACCAGCTGCTGACCAATCTGCCCGGTGGCACGGTCGGTGCGGTGCTGGCCGTGATGGTGCTGCTTTTCGTGCTGGGTTTCGTGCTCGATTTCATCGAGATCACCTTCGTGGTCGTGCCCATCGTGGGTCCGGTGCTGCTGGCGATGGGACTGGATCCGATCTGGCTGGGCGTGCTGATCGCGATCAACCTGCAGACCTCGTTTCTGACCCCGCCCTTTGGATTCGCGCTGTTCTACCTGCGCGGGGTGGCGGACGAGTCGGTGGAAACCGGCGCGATCTACCGCGGCGTCGCGCCTTTCATTGCCATTCAGCTGCTGGTCCTCGGGCTGGTCGCGGCGTGGCCGGCACTCGTCACCTGGCTTCCCGGGAGGGTATACGGATGAGTCTTGCACTGGTTCTGCCAAATCGGGATACGAGCGAGCTGGAGGCCGCGCTGGCAAAGGCGTTGCCGGATACGCGAATTCAGGTCTGGCCGGAGATCACTCAGCCGGAATCGGTGATCTTTGCCGTCGCCTGGAAGCAACCGCCGGACGTCTGGTCGTCCATGCCGAAGCTCCAGGCCGTGATGTCCTACGGGGCCGGGGTCGATTTTCTGCTGACCGATCCATCGCTGCCCGAATCGGTGCAGGTCGGGCGGTTTGTCGATCCGGGGTTGGCCCGCCAGATCGCGGGGTATGTACTGGGAGCCGTGCTTTACGAGTTGCGGGATTTCAAACGCTATGCCCACGATCAGCGTCGGCGACGCTGGAATCCGGCGAGCACGCCGGTGAGCGCCCAGATCGGTATTCTCGGGCTGGGCGAAGTTGGCCGGTCGGTGGCGCGGCACTTCGTGGAGCTGGGCTTTTCGGTGATCGGCTGGCGGGCGCGCCAGCAGCCGGTGGAGAACGTCGAGGTAGTGACCGGCACCTCGGGGCTGCTGCACGTCGCCCGCAACAGCGATTACCTGGTGGCTGCGTTACCGGCGACGGAAGCCACGCGGGGTGTCATCGACAAGGAGGTTTTCCGGGCCATGCGGGCGCGGGCGGTGCTGATCAACGTGGGTCGCGGTGAGACGGTAGTCGACACGGACCTGATCGAAGCCCTGGAAAATGGGCGTCCGCGCGGTGCGCTGCTGGATGTCTTCACCCGCGAGCCCCTACCGGAAGAACACCCGTTCTGGCACCATCCGAACATCCGCATCACGCCTCACGTGGCGGGGCTGACGGACCCGGCGGCGGCTGCCAGTGCGGTGGTCAGCGCGTATACCGCGGTGGTCACTGGCGGACGCATGCCCAACGCCGTGAGCCGCGACCGGGGTTATTGAGCTCAGGAAATGACACAGCGCTTTGCACAACCTCCGTTTCACCTGGCATTTCCGGTCGTCGACCTGGAGGCGACCCGCGAGTTCTATGTCGAGATCCTCGGTTGTGGTCTCGGGCGGGAGAGCGACCACTGGATCGACTTCGATTTCCATGGTCACCAGATCACTGCACACCTTTCCCCGGAGGAATGTCGCGGTGCGGCAACGAACGCGGTGGATGCACACCAGGTCCCCGTGCGTCATTTCGGCTTGGTGCTCCCCTGGGAAAACTGGGAGAAGCTGTCCCGACGAATGCGAGAGTGCGGACAGGCTTTCCTCATCGAGCCGTCGATCCGGTTCAAGGGGCAGGCCGGCGAGCAGGGCACCTTTTTCGTCTCGGATCCCAGCGGCAATGCTCTGGAGTTCAAGTCCTTCAAGGATCCCGAGCGGCTGTTCGCAAGTTGATGACCGGTCCCGAACTGGAACGGCATTTCCATACCCAGATTCCGATCACGGCTGCGATGGGGCTCCAGGTCCGCCACCTGCGGCCGGGATCGATCCGTCTGGTGGCGCCGCTGGAGGCGAACGTCAACGACAAGATGACTGCCTTCGGGGGGTCTCTTGCCTCGCTGCTCACATTGGCCGGCTGGGGGCTGCTGCACGTCGAACTGGGTCGCCGTGAACTGGACGCGGACGTGGTGATCCAGAAGAGCGAGTTCCTGTACTATCACCCCGTTCGCGGTGAGTTGACCGCCTACTGCGACCTGCCGGGCGAGCAGGAATGGGAGCGCTTCATCACGCTGCTGAAACGTAAGCGGCGTTCGCGGGTGATCGTCACCAGCTGGATTGCCGGACCCGAAAGCGCGGCAGTGACCATGGAAGGCCGCTATGCCGCTTTTCTCAGAGATCCTGGAGAGTCAGCATGAATCAGCTCAGGCGCCTTGGCCGGACAATGATCTTGGTCCTGCTCGCGATCATGGCGGGGTGCGCCAGCAACGAAAAGGCCAACGACCTGCACGCGACGATGCGCGCCTACGAGGGAACGCTTCGCTGGGGCGACCTGCGTACGGCCGTGGGTTTCGTTCATCCGGAGGAGCGTCCGGACAATCGAACCATGATGTTCGAATTGAAGCGGTTCGAGAATCTGCGAGTCACCGGCGTCACCCCCATGCATCAGGCGCCGCCCACCGACGAGGATACCTTCATCCAGGTGGTCGAGATCCGCGTCGCCAATCGGCATACGGCAATCGAGCGTGCCATCCAGGATCGCCAAGTCTGGCGCTACGACGCCGAAGACGAGCGCTGGTGGCTCATGTCCGGCCTGCCGGATTTCTCACGTCAGCGGTAGGGGATCCCGTGGTGCCGCAGCCAGCCGCGCGCGATTTCTTCCAGCGCACGCTCCCGAAAATCCGCCCAAGCCAGCTCCAGGTCCCAGCGTTCGACTGAATCGCAGAAGGTCCGATAGGGCTCGCGACCGTGAAGGCCGCCCAGCAGTTCATGGCGGATATCGGCGTTGCGCTGGGTCAGGGCGAAATGCTGCATGATCGACCATTCGTGGATCTCGTACTGGTCCGGCAGCATCAGGAAATGGTCGGACTCAAGCGCCTCCCGGACAAGGTCTCGTTCCTGGGTTTCACCGATCCGGTTCGCGAGGCCCGTGCGATGCTCGTCCGTAATCGTCACGATCTCGCCGGTTTCCGGGTCCAGATAGGACTCCCAGGTCGGACAGGGCAGGTCCATGGCCGCGATCATGCGCTTGATTGAAACCTGTGTACCCATTCTGGCGTCCTCCGCTGGTCCGAATTTCTTGCCCCGGAACTTCAGTATAGGAGCTATTTCGAAAATGGGGAGTTCGCGGCGTTGGATCAGTTCCGGCGGACCAACAACGCCAGCAGGACGAGCGCTGCGGCAAGAGGAAGGACAAGCAGTTCCAGCCAGGAACGGGCCGGCTCGCTTCCCGGGATGACGTCCTCGGCGCGGCGCTCGGACGGCTCGGCGGACGCGGCTCCGGTTTCGTTCAATTGCGTGCTGGACAGCATCGCACGGTCTTCCCGAACGGGCGTGTAGGGACGTCGCAAGCCCGTCGTTGGAGCCGCTTCGGGCGCCTCTTCGTGCCGCCGGATCGCTTCCAGTTCACCGTAGGCGAGGATTCTATGCAGGTAATCGACGAGCGCACCGGGTGTACAAAGATCCGGCTCCCAGCGACTTAGGAGGTCCTGCGCGGTCTCACCGGTCTCGCCGATGCGAGTCCGGACTTCGCCGGGAATGGCGCCCGGATGATCTGCCTCGATTCGCTCGGCCAGGGCGCTGGCAAAGGATGCCGCAAACCCCTCTCCGTGCCGGGAAAAGCGATCGACTAATGCGACGCATGCCTTAACCTGCGCTTCAGAAGTGGCGTCGCTGCATTGCCGGGACAGCGTGCCGACACTCGGCATGGCCAGAGCCATCTCGAAGCCGAGGCCCGAAATCACCAGCGCATCGCCGAGCCCGGCCGCGTCGGGATGGTACCCATAGGCAGCGTTGGCAAAGGCGGCCGCAATACGGCCGACCCGGCCTGGTCCCGCATCGTGCCGGGCTGCTGAGATGATCCATTGCCAGCCGGTCGCCGGATCATCCGAATCAAACGCCTCCTGAGCCAGGCGAAGGTATGGCTCAAGGCGATCCGGCTGCAGCTCGTGCCAGCGCTCATAGTGCTCGGCCCCGCACCAGGACTGCGGAGGGCTGGCGCAGATACCCAAGGCTGTTTCCAGGAGCAGCGGCTCCGTTGGCCATCTTGCCAGCACAGTGGACACGACCTCTTCGCTTGCGGCGCGATCCGCCTGGGTCAGGATGATCCGCGCCGCGTGGTCTTCCGGGTGATCGCTGGCCGCGAGCCAGGCTAGCCAGTCCGGATCGACTTCAATCGGGTCCTGGCTCAGGATCAGGTTGCCGGCATCCAGCTTCTGCTGCAGTACCTCGGCACAGTCGTCGGCCGTCTGCGCTCCCGCGGCGAGGCCGAGGGCCAACGACAGGGCCGTCAGCGCGGATCGCATCGAGGATCAGGGGTTCAGGTCGTAGCGCCGCGTCAGCAGCGTGGCGCCGTGAAAACCCCACACCGCACCCATCAAGTCTTCCGGTGTCGCCGGCGCCATTGCGGTAACGGACTCCGGCGAGTTGTACTGGACCGCGGTGAGCTTGACGAACTCGGGTGCCCGGCCACGGCCCTGGATCACGATATGCACCGGTTGCTTCGGTGGTGCGTAGAGTCGCCAGCGCCAGAGCTCCCCCTCGACCGGCAGCGGGACCGCCTGGTTGTCAAGGGTGGCGACCTGGTAGTCCGCCGCCGGGAGATACAGATCGATCCGTTCCGGACCGTCGGGAACACCCAGAACCATACCGATCCGGAACCCGCCGGTCGTCTCCGTCGTGTCGGTCTCCAGCCAGGGTTCGACGACCGGAACCGGGTCGGCGGCAACGGCCGGCCACAGCGCATCGCTGGCTGGAAACCAGCGCTCGCCTTCGATATGACGGTCCGAGGAGCCGAGCCGGGCAGAGGCCCAGGCGGGCCACTCGTCCCCGCGCGTGGCCCACCAGTTCTCGCCGTTGGTTGCATCGACCGCGTAGAAGAGCTCGGTTTCGTGGGGGCGATCGGCGGTCGGATCGGTATTGAGTGCGGCGACCACCACGAGCGCAAGGCCGGCTGTGACGAATACGGGTGCTTCGGTTCGGGCGTTCGCAAACCAGGTCGCGCCGACTGCCAGCAGCAGCACGAGGAGGACCATCACCGCCCCCGGTTGGAACACGCCCAGCGCGAGGTAGAACAGGTAGATCATCGGTGCCCAGAGAAAAATCCAGGGCACCAGGGCGATCACCGGGCGGATCTCCCGATGACGAACGAGAATCCAGAGCAACCCGCCGATAATGACCGGCCAGGCCACGAGGTAGCTGGCGTGGGGCACCTTGAGCAGCAGGGCGATGAGGCCCACGACCCAGAGCGAGTAAGCACTGGCGGCCAGGTGGGGTGCCGACACGCGAGAGCCGAAATGGCCGTAGCAGACCATGATGACGGCCGCGCCCACTGCTGCCCAGCCCACGGCGTCAAAAAAGAACGCGACGGCCAGAACCAGCGCCGCTCCGGCATAGGCAAAGCCCCGGCGAATCACCGGCCGGGCATGCCACAGGCCTCCGGCGATGCCCAGCGCAAGGAGACAATAGGCGGCAAGCAGCAGGTGATAATGGTAGAAGAATGCGTAGCCCGGGCGGGCGGTAGTCAACAGCAGGTGCAGGCCGGTGACGAGCCAGAACACGCCGCCCGCCGTCGCAGTCAGCCCGAGTATGGCCAGACCAATGCCCCCCACGGTCAGCCGATTGGCGACCCAGGCGCCGCCGAGGGCGAGGCCGGCAATCAGGACCGCTGCCAGCCCCGTGATCCACACTACTGACTGGCCATAGCGCACCAGCCAGCCGCCCGTCACGTTGAAGAAGGTGGCATCATCGCTCCGGTCCGGCAGTTCGGGAACCCGCAGGAACTGGCGGGTCAAGGCCAGCGCGTTGCTGCCTTCGTGCTGGAGGCTGCGGCGGCTCAGGTTCTCGGGCGTGTCGGTCCCTGCATGGTAGCGAAAGAAATCATCGACGAACGCGAAGTTGAGGAAGGGGATTCCGGCCTCTGCAACGATGGTGGCATCCGTGTCGTTGGGCATGCGCCGATAGATGTCGACGCTCAGCGAACTTCCCAGGGGCAGGGGCGCTGTCTGGGCAAAGGCATCGACAAGCGCGCTGTTGCCCCGGCCGGTTTCGAACATGAAGGCAGGCCCGGCCGCCCCGCGTGCCTCGAAATTCAGGATCAGGCCCACCTCCTGCGCCCAGGGGTGCTTGCGGAGAAACGCCTGTGCCCCCATAAGGCCGATTTCCTCGCCGTCGGTGATGATCAACAGCAGGTCGCGGTGGCGGTTCAGCGTCGGGTCGGCGACGATCGCCCGGGCCGTCTCGAGTAACGTTGCGACACCCGAACCTGCATCCGCGGCCCCGGGTGCGCTTGCGGCCGTGTCATAGTGGCTCATCAGGGCCACAGCGGGCCCGCTGCCGGTCCCGGGAAGGCGTGCCAGAACATTGGTGGGCCAGGCCACGCGTACGGCTGTCTCCTTACGGCGCGGGTGGTCATAGACGACGCGCTCCGTTTGCAGGACCACATCGAAACCGAGGTCATTCAGTTCTTCGACCAGATAGTCGCGAACGCGCTCGTTGGCAGGGCTTCCGATCACGTGCGGAACCTGGGCGATCTCGCGAACGTGTCGCATGGCGCGCTCGGCCGAAAAGCGGTCGGCGGCGGTATCCGCAGGCAACGGCGCGGGCAGAACCAGATATTGCGTGCCGACCACAATGGTAACGACCAGCAGCAGCCATCCCAGCGCCCGGCCAGTCATCCGGCGCCCCGGTAAACGCAGCCCGCCGTGCAGGTCTCCGAGACTTCAACCCGGCTCAGGAGCGGCAGGTCGGAGCGCAGTCGATCCCAGACCCAGCGAGCCAGGTTCTCACTGGTCGGATTCTCGAGGCCCTCAATGTCGTTGAGGTAATTGTGGTCGAGCTGCCGGAACAACGGATCGAAAGCCTGCTTCAGATCGGCGAAATCCATCACCCAGCCCGACTGGTCTCCGATCGGGCCCTCGACGACCAGGCGAATGCGGAACGAGTGACCGTGCAACCGGGCACACTTGTGGCCGTCCGGTACATTCGGCAGGCGGTGCGCGGCCTCGATCTGGAATTCCTTGTAGATCTCCATCCCGCAATGCTACCCCGGAACGGGGCCGCTTGCAGAGGGGTTTGGGGAGCGCAGGGCCCGGGAAGTTGCGGTACGATAAGCCGGCGATGAGGCACCCCGCCGTGAGTATTGGTAACAAGTCCGGTTGCCACGCATG
>JAWVZU010000198.1:0-7687 GCA_033722075.1 Lysobacterales bacterium | reverse complement strand
GAGACTCCATCGCGACCAACCTGTTCATGCTCGGCTACGCCTGGCAACAGGGCCGCGTGCCGGTGAGCCGGGAGGCTCTCATGCGGGCCGTCGAGCTCAACGGCGTGGCCATCGAGGCCAACAAGAAGGCCTTCAACTGGGGACGCCTGGCCGCCCATGACATGGAACGGGTGGAGTCCGCGGCCAAGCCCCCCACGGAGCTGAAGACCAGGCAGATCGCCCGTTCCCTGGAAGACATCATCGCCGTTCGCAAGCGGTTTCTGACCGACTACCAGGATGCGGCGTACGCACAGCGTTACGTCGAGCTGGTCGAGAAGGCCCGGGCGAAGGAATCGGCCACCGTTCCCGGCCAGGAGAACCTGACCGAAGCGGTGGCCCGCTATCTGTTCAAGCTGATGGCCTACAAGGACGAGTACGAAGTGGCGCGGCTCTACACCCAGACCGACTGGAAGGAGCAGCTGGACCGCACCTTCGACGGAAAATACAAGGTGCATTTCCACCTGGCCCCGCCGCTGCTGGCGGACAAGGATCCCGAGACCGGCAATCTGAAGAAGAAGGAGTACGGTCCCTGGATTTTCAGCGCCTTCAAGCTGCTGGCGAAATTCAAGGGCCTGCGTGGCGGCAAGCTCGATCCCTTCGGTTATACCGCCGAACGGCGCATGGAGCGGCAGTTGATCGAGGATTACGTCGCGACCCTGGAAGAGGTGCTCGAGAACCTCGCGCCGGACAACCACGACCTGGCGGTGCAGATCGCCGAGGTTCCGGAGCAGATCCGCGGCTTCGGCCACGTGAAGGAACAGCACCTCGACGCGGCCAAGGCCCATGAGCGGGACCTGCTGGAGCGGTTCCGTTTCGCGGCGGGTTCCGCGGCGGCCGCCTAGCCGCGCTGGGAGAAGCGCAACCATGAAAAACATGGAAGGGGCGATCTTGCCGATCGTAAGCTAGAGCGTTCACACGGAAGCCATGGTCCCGACCTGCCCTTCAAGACGTCGAGTTGGATGTCCCTCTTTCATGCTGTTTCATGGTTTTCATGGTTCACTGTTCTTGTAGCGCCACGCGCTTTGACCGGTTCGCAGGGACCGCGCTATGTTCTTCGCTTCAAGACGCTTCGAGCGAGACCTCGTCCGAGTGAAGATCCTGGTTACCGGCAGCGCAGGCCACCTTGGCGAGGCGCTCATGCGCACCCTCCGGCCCGATCCTCACCGGCGCGTGGTCGGGCTGGACATCAAGGCATCGCCCTACACGGATGTCGTCGGTTCCATTGCCGACCCGGCATGCGTTGCCGAATGCATGGAGGGGGTCGACCTCGTGTATCACGCGGCCACCCTGCACAAGCCCCATGTCGCCACCCACGCTATCCAGGCCTTCATCGACACCAACGTCTCCGGAACCCTGGCGCTGCTCGAGGCCGCCGTGGACCACGCCGTGACGGACTTCATCTTCACCAGCACGACCAGTGTCTTCGGCCATGCGCTGCGGCCGGCGCCGGGGGAACCCGCCGCGTGGGTGACTGAAGAAACCGTCCCGGTGGTCAGGAACATCTACGGAGTCACGAAGAAAGCCGCCGAAGACCTCTGCGAGCTGTTTCATCGCCGGCAAGGCCTGAACTGCATCATCCTCAGAACGTCGCGGTTCTTTCCCGAAGCGGATGACGATCGGCGCCGGCGCGAACGGTATAGCGACGCCAATCTCAAGACCAACGAGTTCCTGTACCGGAGAGTCGAGCTGGAGGACGTGGTGACCGCCCACGTCAAGGCGGCGGAAAAGGCCTCGGTCCTGGGCTTCGGGCGCTACATCATCAGTGCGACGACTCCCTTCAGGCCGGAGGACCGGAAGGACCTGAACCGAAATGCGCCCAAAGCGGTTCGCCGGCGCGTTCCGCAGTACGAGGATGCCTATGCCTCGCTCGGCTGGAAGATGCTCGATTGCATAGACCGGGTGTACGTGAATGACGCAGCCCGCTCAGACCTGGGCTGGGAGCCGAAATTCGATTTCCCCACCGTACTCGAGCGGCAGCTGGCCGGTGAAGGGCCATTGAGCGATCTCGCGGCGGCAGTTGGCAGCAAGGGCTATCACGACGAGGTGTTCAACGACGGCCCCTACCCGGTGGACAGTTAGCTTCCGCAGGCGCCTGTATCGAGGAGGGCAATCTGCGCGTCCGTCGGGGTGATGCCCACCTGCGCCGCGACGTCGTAGATGACCATCCACCCGTCTTCCGACTTCTCCCAGATCGACATGAACTCGCCCCATTGTTCGAGCGTCTCGGAGTCTTGCCTGGAAATCACGCGATAAGGCCCGCGGCTCACCGCCAGATCGCCGCGGTGCAGCACCATCACCCGCTCCGGGCGCCAGTCGATACGGGGTCCGTCATCGGCGAAGAACGGCGCCCACTGGTTCACGAACGCTTCCCGTCCGATCTTCTCGCCCTCGCGCCCGAGGAACCGGATCTCGGGATGCAGAAATTGCGCAAAGGCCGCCTCGTCCTGGCGCGCAACGGAAAGAGCAAAGTCGATCTCACGGCAGCGGACCTCGTCGTCCAGCGCCGCCGTCACCAGTGCCGCGAAGAGCAGTTGTAGAGCCAACATCGCCACAGATTAGCAGTTTCGGCCGTACGCATGGCGCAATTGTTGCTGAACTGAAGGAGCGAATCGCGGATCCTGTTGAATACTGTATATTCATACTGTTTAATGAGGTCTCGGAGAATGCGGCCCCCACCAAAGGGGCGAAGATCCCTTTAAACTGTGCGGCTCCTGTCATGATCGGAAAGCGATGCGTCTAACCCGGCTCAGCCTCGCCAATCCCGCTGCTGTGGCAATCGTCGCAGCCGTCGTGGTCATGCTCGGCACGCTGTCCCTGATCAGCATGCCGGCACAGCTGCTACCCCAGATCGAGAAGCCGGTGATTACGGTGATGACGGCCTGGCCCGGCGCATCGCCCAAGGAGATCGAGTCGGAACTGACCGTTCCGGTCGAGGAGGTGCTGCAGGGCACGCCGGGCATGACCGAGCTGGCTTCCTGGAGCATGGTGAACTTCGGGTTCATGCAGCTCGAGTTTGCCCTGGGCACGGACATGACCCGCGCCCTCATCGACATCATCAGCCGCCTCAACCGGTTGAGACCCCTGCCCGCCAGCGCCGAACGGCCCCAGGTCATGATGGGCGAATGGGGGGATGCCAATGACCAGTTGATCGAGTACTTCGTCGAGCAGCTGCCCGGTCACGAGGACGGGCTGGGCGAGAACAAGCGCTACCTGAGAGAAGTCATCGTGCCCGAACTGCGCTCGCTCTACGGAGTTGGGCAGGTCGACATGTTCGACGCCAGCGGCACGGGCGGAGATCAGCTGCAGATCGTGATCGATCCCTACCGCGCCGCCGAGTTGGGGATCGACATCGCCCGGGCGGCCGATCGAATCGGGCGATCGGCCAATGTGTCGTCTGGCGTGGTGGACGTCGGCCGGCGCAGTTACACGCTGCGCATCAAGGGACGCTACGACATGGACGAACTCTCCCAACTGATCCTGGAGTGGCGCGGCGGGCGGCCGATCAAGCTCGGGGACGTGGCATCCATTGAATACGGTCCACCCAAGCGCGAGGGGTTCATCTACCACAACGGACAGCCGGCCGCTCGCCTGGCGATCACCAAGGCCCCGGATGCGAACGTCCTCGAGGCTCTGGAGGGTGTCAAGGCCAGGATCGACCAGCTCAATGAAACGGAATTTGCCGAGCGGGGCATGCGCGCCGAGTACAGTTTCGACCCGGCCGTCTACATCAACCGCTCGATCAAGCTGCTGAGCGGGAACCTCATGGCGGGCGTCATCCTGGCCATCGGCGTGCTGTGGCTCTTTCTCCGCCAGTGGCGAGCCACCCTGCTGATCGCCCTGGCCATCCCGGTTTCGCTTCTTGCCACCTTCGTGGTCCTCTCCGCGGCCGGCCGGACCCTGAACGTCATCTCCCTGGCGGGCCTGGCTTTTGCCACCGGCATGGTGCTGGATGCCGCCATCGTGGTTCTCGAGAACATCGTCCGGCTGCGCGAAGAGGGGGAATCTCCCGCCACCGCCAGCGATCACGGTACCAACCAGGTGTGGGGCGCCCTGCTGGCGTCCACCGCAACCACCGTGGCGATCTTCATCCCGATCATGTTCCTGGAGGATGTGGAAGGCCAGATGTTCGCCGACCTGGCGCTCACCATCGCCATCGGCGTCTCCGTTTCATTGCTGGTTGCGATCACCATCCTCCCGACCACTGCACGCTACTGGATGCGCAAGCTGCCGCCGACGCCAAAGGACGAAACCACCTGGGATCGAATCGCAGCTGTGATCATCAGGCTGACCGGCACACAACCACGCCGGATGGCGTGGATCGCCGCACTCATGGTCGGCTCCATCGGAGTGACGATCTACCTGTGGCCGGAGAGCAACTATCTGCCGCCGGTCAAGCGCGACACGGTCGATACATTCCTGTTCTTTCCTCCGGGGACCAACGTCGAAACGGCGGACCGGGAGATCGCACAACTCCTCATGGAACGCCTGGAACCGCATCTCGCGGGGGAAAAGGAACCCGGCGTTCGCGACTATTTCCTCTGGTCGTTTCCCGGCGGTTCAGGTGGATGGCTCGCCATCAACCCGGCGGAAGGCGCGGATATCGACGCCCTCCAGGCGACCGTTCAGAGCGAGATCACGGCCGGCGTACCCGACACCTTCGGCTTCACGCTGCGGCGCAGCCTGTTCGGCGGCTTCGAAGATTCCAACAGCGTGGAAATGCGTCTGACCTCGACCGACCTGGACGCGCTCAAGCCCGCGGTGGGTGCGGCCATGCAGACCATCATGAGCACCATCCCGGGATCTTCGGCGCAACCCCAGCCCGACCCGTTTGCCGAAGCCAACGAACTGCGTTTCACACCTCATGATGCCCGCCTGGCTGAAGTCGGCTGGACCCGGGAGGATCTGACCCGGGTGATCATGGAGTTGGGTCGAGGGGTGTGGCTGGGCGAATATTTCACCGGACGCGAGCGGGTCGACATCTATCTCCGTACCCAGCGATTCGACACGCCCGAAGCGATGGCAGCGCTCCCCGTCGCCACGCCAGACGGTGGGATCGTGCCACTGGGGGAACTGGCCGAGGTAGACATCGCTCCGTCGCCCTTCATGGTCGTTCGGATCAATCGGGCACGTGCCTACAGCCTGATCGTCAATCCTCCGGAAGGCATGTCGCTGGAGGCGCTGATCGCGACGCTGAAGAACGAGATCGAACCCCAGATCCGACCCCAGTTGCCGGAAGACGGGACCATCCAGTATGCGGGGAGTGCCGAAGACCTGGAGCGTGCCATAGGAACGCTCGGGCTCAACTTCCTCACCGCCGTGGTGCTCCTGATCCTGATCATGGCCGGGTTGTTCCGGTCCCTGCGCGATGCGCTGTTCGTCATCATTTCCATTCCGCTGGCTGCCGTCGGCGGCGTACTGGCGTTGGCGATCGTCAACGCAATCGAGTTCCAGCCCCTGGACCTGCTGGGCATGATCGGCTTCATCATCCTGCTGGGCCTGGTCGTGAACAATGCGATCCTGCTGGTTGCGCAGACCCGCGCGGCCGAAGCCGACGGACTGAGCCGATCCGACGCGGTCCACCAGGCCCTGCGTTATCGACTGCGCCCGATCTTCATGAGTACCCTGACCAGCCTGTTCGGCATGCTGCCCCTGCTGGTGGTCCCCGGCGCCGGCAGTGAGATCTACCGCGGCATGGCGGCGGCCATCGTCGGCGGCATGAGCGTGGCGACCCTCTTCACGCTGCTGCTGTTGCCCAGCCTGCTGCAGTTGACGGCCCGCGAGGCGCCGAGCATTGTTTCCCAGGACGACCCTGCGACGGTTTCGCGATGAAAAGACAAGGACTCGGTTTGATCTTCGGATCGGCGCTCCTGGCCGGCGGATATGCCACGGCCCAGGACGGTTTCCCGCCGGCCCGCGTCGAAGTCGCCACGGCCGAAATCCGGGAACTGGCCCCGACCGTCGACGTGAACGGCTCCGTGGTCAGCCTGAACGACTCGCGCATCGCCACCGAGGTGGAAGGCGTGTTGGCCTGGCTGGCCGATGTGGGGGCGTCGGTTGAGGCCGGCGAGGAAATCGCACGCATCGATCCGCGCCTCATGAACGTTGCCGCCGCGCGGGCACGTGCCAACGTGTCTCGCCTGGAGGCCGACCTCGCGTTTCGCGAACAGCAGCTGAAGCGAGCAAGAGACCTGGCCGCAACCCGGAACGCCTCGGAGACCCTCCTGGACGAATCGCTGGCGCAGCGTGATGCGGCTCGCTTCGAGCTGGCCGAAGCCCGCGCCCAGCTGGAACTCGCCGAGGGCAACCTGGAGCGGACGACCATACGCGCGCCCTTTGCCGGGCATGTCACCCAACGTCTGGCGTCGGTCGGCGAATACGTCAATGTGGGCGAAGACGTGCTGCGCCTGGTGGACACGCACCGTCTCGAGATCAGCCTGAACGCGCCGATCGCACTGACCGAGTTCGTTCGCCCCGGGGCATCGGTACAGGTTCGCTCCGGACAGCGTGCGCGCAGCCACGCGATCCGCACCGTCGTCCCGGTCGGCGACGCGGTCTCCCGCATGGTCGAGATACGCCTCCGCGTAGCCGAAGGCGATTGGCTGGTCGGCACGCCGGTCCAGGTCAGCCTGCCTGCCGCCGATCCGGTCACGACCGTCGCGGTGCCTCGGGATGCGCTGGTCGAGCGCGGCGGCAGCACCTTCGTCTATCGGATCAACGACTCGGGATCGGCCGATCAGATCAGTGCGGAGATCCAGGCCACGGTCGGTCTCTGGGTGGGGCTCAGCGGCGGCGTGGAGGCCGGGGACCAGGTAATCATCCGCGGCGCCGAAAGACTGGCGCCGGGGCAGCCGGTGGCGATCATCGACGAATCCTGACCGGTTGCCGCATGGGTTCGGCTACACTGGCGGCACCACCATCGAGGAACCGCCATGACCCTTTGCCCCGGAGCACTCGCCATTGGCTGCAGGAAGTGTCCCATCTTCAAGATCTGCCCTGCGAAGGGCGTGATCGGAGACTACAAGCCTGAAGCGCAGGCCGAACCCAAGCCTGAGAAGCAGGAGCCAAAGCGCTAGCCAGTCGTTCCCGCTTGTTGTCCCCCTGTTGACGTTGACCCTGAGCTGAGACCAAACGGGAGGAGACCGCGATGGCGGTCCCTGCTGACCGGCGGCGCTTTCGACGTTCATGGCCCCCGGTCTTAGCCGGCCGACTGCAGATCTACTCGAAGTCGGCCTGGAACACCAGGTCATCGTCGCTCAAGCGATAGGATGCCGCACCGGTTCCGCTCATGGCCTCCGGTGCGCCGACTCCGGCCCTCGTGCCCGAGACCGCTACAGCCGATCCAAAACCGGAACCTGCCGGGCCGGTGATTTTTCCGATCTGGGCGAACTCACCGGCCGCGCTTTGAAAGACATAAATCGCATCTTCACCGGGCGCGCCAACCACCGCGACCTTGCCCGAGATTGAAACAGCACTGCCAAAGCCGCCACTGCTTCCCACTGGCCTCAAGACCTGGGCCTGGGTAAAACTGTCTCCGTCAACCTCAAACAGCGTCGCGCTGCCGGTACCGCTGTCGTCACCGGGGGCACCGACCAAAAGTTGCCCTTCACTCAAGGCCATGGCCGAGCCGAATGCGCCGCCGGCCTGGTTG
>JAWVZU010000197.1:0-7729 GCA_033722075.1 Lysobacterales bacterium | reverse complement strand
TCGAGATCCGCAACGATGCCGGCGAATGGCAGACGGTTTCCTGGGACGCGGCGCTGGATCGCGCGGCGGAACTGCTGCGCCATGCCCCCGCGGAGGAGATCGGCTGTCTCGTTTCGCCCCGGGCCACCAACGAAGAACTGTACCTGGCGCAGAAAATCACCCGCGATCTTGGTTCTCAGAACATCGACCACCGCCTGCGCCAGGTGGATTTCTCGGACCAGGAAGCGGCACCCCTGGCACCGGGCATGGGACTGCCGATCAAGGAGCTGGCCCAGGCGGACGGCATTCTCCTGATCGGCTCGAACATCCGCCACGAGCAGCCCATTCTGGGGCACAAGGTCCGCCAGGCGTGGCGCGAGGGCGCGCGCGTCGCGGCAATCAACCCGGTCGACTACAAGTTCCATTTCGATCTGACGGCTCAGGCCGTCGGGACGCCGTTCGAGATGCTCGGTGTGCTTGCGGCTGCCGTGAAGGCGTCCGGAGGCAAGCTGCCGACGGGAGTCAAGGCGCTCGCCGCCGACGGCGTCGAGAAGGCCGTCGCGGACCTCCTGGACAAGGCCGAACGGGGCGTGGTGATCTTCGGGCACACTGCTGCAGCGCATCCACGGGCGGGCACCCTGCGGCTGCTGGCTCGGCGCCTGGCGGAGCAGACCGGCGCGGCTTTCTGCGAGCCACCTGCGTCGGCGAACACCGCCGGCGCCTGGCGCCTGGGCGTACTGCCGCATCGCGGACCCGGTGGGCGGGCGATCGACCCGATCGGCCTGAACGTGCGCGAGATGGTCGAGCAGGCGCGCAGCGCGTATCTGGTCCATGACTTCGAGCCCGGCGCGGACAGTCTCTACGGCCCCGCCATGCGCAAGGCACTGGCCGCTGCCAGGACGGTTTACCTCGGGGCGTTCGACACCGAGGAGATCCGTTCCTTTGCGGACGTGATCCTGCCGCTGGCCGTCGCGCCGGAGGTGGACGGCAGTCTGACCAACGCCGACGGTGAAAGCCAGACGTTCCTGGCCGCCGGTACGCCGCCGGGCGACGCCCGGGCCGGCTGGAAGGTGCTCCGCGTGCTGGGCAACGCACTGGCCTTGCAGGGCTTTGAATACACCCGAATCGAGCAGGTCCGGGCCGAGTACGAGGAGATTCTCGCGGCCGCCGACGAACCGCCGGCCAAGACCTTCAAGCCCGAGCCGGTCAAGGTGCCGGAGGGCCTCCAGGTCGTGGCAGACCTGCCGATCTACGCGACCGACGGTCTGGTCAGAAGAGCCGGAGCGCTCCAGGAGACCGCGCACGGCCTCGAGCCGGAGGTCCGCCTGGCCGCGGAAGACGCAAGAGACGCAGGCCTCAAGGAAGGTGACCAGGCGCGCGTGAACATCGGCGACGATCGGCTCGTGCTCAGGGTCTCCATCGATCCCCGCATCGCCGCAGGTTCGGTCTGGTTGCCCGCAGGCGTCGTGGCGTTCGATGCCACCGCGGTCACATGCACGCTGGGGGAGGGCTGAGTCGTGGACCAACTCATCCTGCTGGCATGGACGACGGCCAAGATCCTGATGGTGACGGTGCCGCTGATCCTCTGTGTCGCTTTCCTCACCCTGGCGGAGCGGCGCGTCATCGGTGCCATGCAGGTGCGCATCGGTCCCAATCGGGTCGGCCCGAACGGGCTTTTCCAACCCTTCGCCGATGTATTCAAGCTGTTGATGAAGGAGATCATTCTCCCCACCAACGCCAACCGTTTCCTGTTTCTGCTGGCGCCGTTGCTGACCCTGGCGCCGGCCTTTGCGGCCTGGGCCGTCATTCCCTTCGACCAGGGGCTGGCACTGGCCCAGATCGATGCCGGTCTGCTCTACATCCTGGCGATGACGTCGCTGGGGGTCTACGGGGTGATCATCGCCGGCTGGGCCTCCAACTCCAAGTACGCGTTCCTCGGCGCCATGCGGTCCGCAGCCCAGATCGTGGCCTACGAGATTGCCATGGGCTTCGCCCTGGTCGGCGTGATCATCGCCGCCGGCAGCATGAACATGACGGAGATCGTCCTCGGCCAGCGGGGCAATCCGTTGACCTGGTATTGGCTGCCCCTGTTGCCCCTGTTCGTGATCTATTTCATCTCGGGCGTCGCCGAGACCAACCGCGCGCCGTTCGATGTGGCGGAAGGGGAATCGGAGATCGTTGCGGGCTTCCACGTCGAATACTCGGGTTCGGCCTTCGCCATTTTCTTTCTCGCCGAATACGCCAACATGATCATGATCTCGGCGCTGGCCGCGATCCTGTTCCTCGGGGGCTGGCTTTCTCCCTTCGAGGGGTGGCTGGCGCCGGACGGCAGCTGGCTGGCCGAACCCCATTTCCTGTGGTTTTTTGTCAAGACCGCGTTCTTCCTGTTCTGCTACCTGTGGTTCCGCGCCACCTTCCCGCGCTATCGCTATGACCAGATCATGCGCCTGGGATGGAAGGTATTCATACCCATCACCATCGTGTGGCTGCTGGTGGTGGCGCTGATGGTCGTGACCGAATTTCTCTGGTGGGCACCATGAAGACGATCGTTCAATACCTGCGCAGCCTGGCGCTTATCGAACTGATGATCGGTCTCAGTCTGACCCTGCGCTACCTGTTTCGTCCGAAGTTCACGATTCGCTACCCGGAGGAGAAGACCCCCAAGTCGAGCCGCTTTCGCGGACTGCACGCCCTGCGGCGGTATGCCAATGGGGAGGAGCGCTGCATCGCCTGCAAGCTCTGCGAGGCGGTGTGTCCGGCGCTGGCGATTACCATCGATTCCGAGCAGCGGGAGGACGGGACGCGGCGTACGACACGCTACGACATCGACCTGTTCAAGTGCATCTACTGCGGTTTCTGCGAGGAATCCTGCCCGGTGGACTCGATCGTCGAGACGCACATTGACGAGTTCCATTTCGAGGAGCGCGGGGAGAATGTGGTGACCAAGGCGCAGCTGCTCGCGATCGGCGATCGCTTCGAGCAGGAGATCGCGGACGCCCGACGCCGGGACGCGGCCTACCGCTAGGCGACTGGAGAAGAGAGACACATGGGTTTCGAACAGTTCATCTTCTACACGTTTGCCGGGGTGCTGGTTTTTGCGGCCCTGGGCGTCATTACCGTGCGCAACCCGGTCTATGCGGCCCTGTTCCTGGTGCTGTGCTTTTTCACCTCGGCGGCCATCTGGGTGGTGCTGGAAGCGGAGTTCCTGGCGATCACGCTGGTTCTCGTCTATGTCGGTGCGGTCATGGTGCTGTTCCTGTTCGTGGTCATGATGCTGGACATCAACATGGCTCCGATCAAGGAGGGCTTTACCCGCTACCTGCCGATCGGCGTCCTGGTTGCGGTCATCATGGCCCTGGAAATGGGCCTCGTGGTGGGTGCCAAGCGCTTCGGGCTGGACAACTTTCCCGCCCCGGAGCCCCATGAACTCGGCTACAGCAATACCAAGGAACTGGGCGAGCTGCTCTACACCCAGTACTACTACCCCTTCGAACTCGCCGCGGTGATCCTGCTCGTGGCCATCGTGGCCGCCATTGCCCTGACCATGCGCAAACGGCCCGAGACCCGCTACCAGGAGCCCTCGCGCCAGGTGCAGGTACGCAAGCGAGACCGGCTGCGCGTGATCAAGATGCCGTCCGAGACCAGCGGAGAGGAGCAATGATCGACCTCAACCACTTTCTCGTACTCGGCGCGATCCTCTTCTGCATCAGCCTTGCGGGCGTCTTCCTGAATCGGAAGAACGTGCTCATTCTGCTCATGGCCATCGAGCTGATGCTGCTTTCGGTGAACATGAACTTCGTGGCCTTTTCCCGCTTCCTGGGCAACGCCGACGGACAGGTATTCGTGTTCTTCATCCTGACCGTGGCTGCGGCCGAGGCGGCGATCGGTCTGGCCATCCTGGTGGTGCTGTTCCGCAACCGGCAGACCATCAACGTCGCCGAAATGGACTCGATGAAAGGATGAGCCCGAGCAAGGGGATTAAAGGGAAGACATGACCAACCAGCTGCTCATCATTGCCCTCGCACCGCTTTTCGGCGCCATCGTGGCCGGTCTCTTCGGCCGCCAGATCGGACGCTTTGGTGCCCATACGGTCACGATTCTCTCGGTTGCGCTTTCCTGTGCGCTCTCCATGCGCGTGCTGTGGGGTTTTGTCGCCGGTGACGCGGAGGTCTACAACCAGAACGTCTACACCTGGCTCACCGCGGGCGACTATGCGTTTCACGTCGGTTTCCTGGTCGATCAGCTCACCGCCCTGATGATGGCCGTGGTGACCTTCGTGTCGCTGATGGTCCACATCTACACCATCGGCTACATGCACGACGATCCCGGTTACCAGCGCTTTTTTGCCTACATCTCGCTGTTCACCTTCTCCATGCTGATGCTGGTGATGGCCAACAACTTCCTGCAGCTGTTCTTCGGCTGGGAAGCGGTTGGGCTGGTCTCCTATCTGCTGATCGGCTTCTGGTACAAGAAGGAGACGGCGATCTTCGCCAACCTGAAGGCCTTCCTGGTCAACCGGGTCGGCGATTTCGGTTTTCTGCTGGGTATTGCCGCCGTGGTCTACCTCTTCGGTACGCTGGACTATGCGACCGTGTTCCAGACAGCGCCGGAGTTGGCTGATCAGTCCATCGAGGTCTTTGCCGGTCAGCCCTGGAATGTGCTGACCCTGACCTGCATCCTGTTGTTCATCGGTGCCATGGGCAAGTCGGCGCAGGCGCCGCTGCACGTCTGGCTGCCCGATTCCATGGAGGGTCCGACGCCGATTTCCGCCCTCATCCATGCGGCGACGATGGTGACCGCGGGGATCTTCATGGTGGCGCGCATGTCACCGCTCTACGAGCTCTCCGAGACGGCTCTGAGCTTTGTGCTGGTCATCGGCGCCATCACCGCCTTTTTCATGGGCCTCATCGGCATCGTGCAGAACGACATCAAGCGCGTGATCGCCTATTCGACGCTTTCCCAGCTGGGTTACATGACCGCAGCGCTTGGCGCATCTGCCTATTCGGCGGCCATCTTCCACCTCATGACCCACGCATTCTTCAAGGCGCTGCTGTTCCTCGGCGCCGGTTCGGTGATCATCGCGCTGCACCACAAGCAGGACATGCAGGAAATGGGTGGGCTGCGCAAATACATGCCGATCACCTGGATCACTGCCTGGATCGGCACCCTGGCGCTCATCGGGTTGCCGGGCATGTCCGGGTTCTACTCGAAGGATGCGATCATCCTTGCCGTCGAGCACGCCGATCGCGCCGGAGCCGGTCTGGCGGCGGTGCTGCTGATCGCCGGCGTGGCCGTGACTGCAATCTATAGCTTCCGTCTGATCTACCTCACGTTTCACGGCAAGGAGCGGATGGATGCGGCGACTCGCAGCCATGCGCAGGAATCGCCCTGGGTCGTCACCGTGCCGCTCATTCTGCTCGCGATCCCGTCGATCGGCGTCGCCTGGTGGACCGCCGAGCCCCTGCTGTTCGGCGATTGGTTCGGCACCGCGATCTACACGGCTCACGATCCGCTGGCTCACATGGCTGAACAGTGGCACGGTCCGTGGGCCTTTGCCCTTCACGGGTTCCAGACCCTGCCGGTGTGGCTGGCGCTGGGCGGTGCCGCGCTGGCGACCTACATCTACCTGTTCAATCCTGGCATCGCCGATCGCTTGCGGGGAACGCTCAGCCCCCTGTATCGGATGCTGGACAGGAAATACTGGTTCGACGAGGTCTATTTCTCGGTCTTCGCGCGCGGCGGCCGGGCTTTGGGAACCGGGCTCTGGAAGGGCGGCGACCAGGCCATTATCGACAGCACGCTGGTCAACGGCAGTGCCGGCTTCGTGGCGCGCATGGCGGCTCTCGTGCGGCGCCTCCAGTCCGGGTACCTGTTCCATTATGCATTCGCCATGATCCTCGGTCTGATTGTCCTGATCGGCGGTTTCGTGCTGACCCAATAAGAAGAAGACGATGAGCGACTGGCCCCTACTGAGTATTCTGATCTGGCTGCCCATCGCCGGCGGTGTGGCTGCGCTGCTGGCCGGCGAGCGGCGCAAACCCGCGGCACGCTGGATTGCCCTGCTGGCCAGTCTCGTGACCTTTCTGTTGAGCCTTCCGCTCTACACCGGCTTCGACACGGGAACGGCGGCCATGCAGTTCGTCGAGCGGACTTCCTGGATCGAGACCTTCAACGTCTTCTATCACCTGGGTATCGACGGCATCTCGCTGCCGCTGATCCTGCTGACCACCTTCGTCGGCGTACTGGTGGTGATCGCCGCCTGGTCGGTCATCGAGTACCGCCTCACGCAGTACCTGGCGGCCTTCCTCATCATGGAAGGGCTCATGATCGGCGTGTTTGCGGCCCTCGACGGCCTGCTGTTCTACATTTTCTTCGAGGCCATGCTAATCCCGATGTTCCTGATCATCGGGGTGTGGGGCGGACCGCGGCGCGTCTACGCCACGATCAAGTTCTTCCTGTACACGTTCCTCGGCGGCGTCATGATGCTGGTGGCGCTGATCTACCTGTACCTGAAGGGCGGCAGCTTCGCCATCCTCGACATGCACACCATGAGCCTGGGGCTGACCGAGCAGATCTGGATCTTCCTCGCCTTCCTCCTGGCCTTCGCCGTCAAGATCCCGATGTTTCCCGTGCATACCTGGCTGCCGGACGCCCACGTGGAGGCGCCTACCGGCGGTTCGGTGGTGCTGGCGGCGATCATGCTGAAGATCGGCGGTTACGGCTTCCTGCGCTTCAGCCTGCCGATCACGCCGGATGCCTCCAACCACCTGGATTGGCTGCTCATCTCGCTTTCGCTGATTGCTGTGGTCTACATCGGCTTCGTGGCGCTGGTCCAGCAGGACATGAAGAAGCTGATCGCCTATTCCTCAATTTCCCATATGGGCTTCGTCACCCTCGGGGTGTTCATCGCCTTCGGGATCCTGTCGCGCTCGGCGGAAACCTCTGCGGCCAGCCTGGGAATCGAGGGCGCGGTGGTCCAGATGGTCTCGCACGGATTCGTCTCCGCCGCGCTGTTCCTGTGCGTCGGCGTGCTCTATGACCGGATGCACTCGCGGATGATCAAGGACTATGGCGGGGTCGTTAATACCATGCCGTGGTTTGCGGCGTTCATGGTGTTGTTCGCCATGGCCAACTGCGGACTGCCCGGCACCTCGGGCTTCGTCGGCGAATTCATGGTCATCGTCGCCAGCTTCCAGGCCGATTTCTGGTTCGCCCTGCTGGCGGCCCTGACGCTGATCCTCGGCGCGGCGTATTCGCTGTGGCTGGTCAAGCGGGTCGTCTTCGGCGACGTGGCGAACGACAAGGTGGCCAAGCTCTCCGACATCAACGGCCGCGAGGCGCTGGTGTTGGGCGCACTGGCCGTGGCGGTGCTGGGAATCGGATTGTATCCGCAGCCGCTGACCGAACTGATGCATGCTTCGGTCGATAACCTGTTGCAGCACATTTCCCAGACCAAGGTCGGAGCTTAGCGATGAACATCACCTGGGCCGAGCTGAGCGTACTGTTGCCGGAGATGATCGTGGCCGGGATGGCATCGGCGATCCTCATCCTGGATCTTTACATCCGCGAGCAGCGTCGAGGACTGGTGCATTTCCTTTCCCTGGTGACCCTGGTGTTTGCCGCCATTGCGACACTGCGACTGCATGAAGATGCAGCGTCCATCGAGGCGGTGCGGGTGCTCGAGGGTACTTTCGTGCGCGACCAGATGGGCGATCTGTTGAAGCTCTTCGTCTATCTCGTGATGGCCGCC
>JAWVZU010000196.1:0-7770 GCA_033722075.1 Lysobacterales bacterium | reverse complement strand
GCTGGAATTGTTCGCAGACGGCAGGTTCACGTACCAGCATGACGCAACCGAAGGAGCCTCGGACAGCTTCGTCTACGAGGTCTGTGATGACGGGGACCCGGTGCTGTGTGCGAGCGCCATGGTGACGGTCGTGATCACCGAGGTGAATGATCCGGTCGTTGCGGAGAATGATCAGTTGACGCGCATCGGCGAGGACTCCGGCCTGCGATCCATCGCCATCGATGACCTCCTGGCCAACGATTCGGCAGGCGACGGCGAAACGACCCAGACGCTGTCCATCGTGTCGCTCGGCAATGCCAGCGGCGGCAGCGCTGCCCGGTCCGGCGATCAGATCGAGTTCATGCCGGAACTGGACTATTCCGGCCCGGCGGGATTCAGTTATACCGTCGAGGACGACGGCACGACCGACGGCGTGCCGGATCCGTCCAGGGGCACAGCCCAGGTGTCTTTCGATATCTTCGAGGTCAATGATCCACCGAGCGTTGCCGACAAGGTCCTGCCCGAGATTCTCGAGGATGCGGCGCCACTGACGATTGCGCCGAGCGAGTTGATCGATGCCGACGACCAACCCGGCCCGGCCGACGAAAGCGACCAGGTGATGATGGTGTCCGCGCTGGGATCGGCGATCGGCGGGACTGCCACGCTCGAGGATCAGACCGTCAGCTTTACCCTGGAACAGGATTTCAACGGGACCGCCGGGTTCGAGTATGCGGTCACCGACGATGGCCGGACAGACGGGCAGAGCGACCCGAAAACGGTCATCGCGCGGGCCACCTTTCCGGTGATCGCGGTGAACGACGCGCCCCGCGCCGTCGACGATCAGCTTGTCGTGGAAGTCCGGGGCCAGACCTCGAGAACGATCGGCGGATTTACCAGCCTCCTGGCCTACGACTTTGATCCGGAGGGCGACGCGTTCTTCCTCAGCGACTTCACGCAGCCCGCGCTCGGCAGCCTGCAACTGGCGCAGGACGGGACGTTTACCTACACCCACAGCGGGGACGAGCCCGGGAACGATCAGTTCACCTACACGATCTGCGAGACCGACAACCCGGACCTCTGCGCCACGGCGACGGTCAGGATCAGTATCGGCACCTCGGGCTTTGCGGCCTGCACGTCGGAGGGCCGGCGGGTCGTGGTCGGATTGCCGGCATTGATCGATGCCGCAGCGGCGTTTTCGCCGGGCGGGACTTTCAGCCCCGAGGGATTGCCCGCATCATTGGGCATCGACCCCATGAGCGGGCTGATCAGCGGGACCCCGACGGAAGCCGACCTGGGCGGCTCACCCTATTCCGTGATCGTTCATCGGGACGGTCAGTCCGCGACCTTCATGCTGATCGTGGATCCGACGCCCGAAGCTGTCTTCTACAGTGGATTCGAGGGTCTGTGCTTCGGCTTCGCCGACTGATTGCGGGAAGTCCCTCCGATTCGGCAGTCCGGCCGTTCCCCCTCCCGGAAACCCGTGACTTTGCGAAACCGACCCCTTTTCCTGCCCGGTCGTCGCCTTTATCGTCGGAGGTCGGGGAGGGAGTCTAGCACTTCAGCCGGTTGTTGGAACACGCAGCCCCTTGGATTGAATCCACTTGGCGTTGAAGATTCGTGACTGATAGCGATCTCCGCCGTCGCAGAGCACCGTGACGATGGTGTGTCCGGGTCCCAGGTCCCGCGCCACGCGCACTGCGGCCGCCACGTTGATCCCGGCCGAACCGCCGAGGAACAGCCCCTCCTCGCGCACCAGGCGGTAGACCGTGTCCAGACACTCCTGGTCCGGGATCATCTCGGCATCATCGATGGGAGAACCCTCGAAATTGGCGGTGATCCGGGTGCTGCCGATGCCCTCGCTGATCGAGGCGCCTCCGACCACCTTGACTTCGCCGTGCTTGACGTAGTGCCAGGTTCCGGTACCGGTGGGATCGGCAAGGACGATCCGCACCTGGGGGTCCTGTTCCTTGAGATAGCGCGACACACCGCCGATGGTCCCTCCGGTCCCCGCGGCGCTGACAAAGGCATCGATTTGGCCATCCGTGTCGGCCCAGATCTCCGGCCCCGTCGTCGCATAGTGAATCTGCCGGTTGGCCAGGTTGTCGAACTGGTTGGCCCAGAGGGCACCTGTCTCGTCGGCAAGACGGCCGGCCAGCTTCTGGAAGTTGCCGGGATCGGCATAGGGGACCGCGGGGACTGCCCGGACCTCAGCGCCGAGGCTCTTCAGCAGCTGGATCTTCTCCGGCGACTGGGTCTCCGGGATCACGATGACCAGCCGATAGCCGCGGGCATTGCAGACCCAGGCCAGACCGATCCCGGTGTTGCCGGCCGTGCCCTCGACCACGGTGCCGCCGGGTGTCAGGCGGCCCGCCCGCTCGGCCTCCTCGATGATGCCCCGGGCGGCGCGATCCTTGACCGACCCGCTGGGATTCATGAACTCGGCCTTGCCCAGTATCTCGCAGCCGGTCTCGTCGCTGAACCGGTTCAGCCGGATCAACGGCGTATGTCCGATCGCCTCTACAACGCTGCTTCGTATAGTCATGCGGTTACTCCTGGCCGATGGCGTCATTCTATGCACACTGTTGGACGCAAACGTGAGGGATGACCATCAGCACTGATGGGGCACGCCGCCGAGGCGTACCCTTTCCCGCCTCCTCTGAGGCAGAAGCCCACGATGATTCGAAACAGATTCGCCACCATCTTCTGCGCCGCCGTGCTCGCACTTTCGTCAGCGAGCGCTGCAGCGGCCAACGAATCACCCCAGGAGCTGGCGCAGCTCTTCGACGCGTTCTTCCAGGAAAACCTGGAAATGAATCCGATTCTGGCCACCTCCATCGGCGACCTTCGCTACAACGACCAGCTCCCCAACACGTTGAGCCAGGAGTTCATCGAGAAGCAGAAGGAATTCCACCAGCGCTGGCTGAAGCAGATCCGGGCAGTCAGCCGCGCCGAGCTGACCGGCCAGGATCGTCTGAGCTACGACATCTTCGTCTATGACCGGGAGCAGGCCCTCGAGGGCTTCGAGTATCCCGGCGAGCTCATTCCGCTGAACCAGTTCTTCAGCTTCCCCAGCTTCATCGCCACCATGGGCTCGGGGCAGAGCATTCAGCCGTTCAAGGAAACCAAGCACTACGACGACTGGATGAGCCGCATGGACAAGGTCATCGTCAACATGGACCAGGCCATCGAGAACATGCGCCGGGGCATCAAAAAGGGCGTGGTTCAGCCGCGACCCATCATGGAAAAGGTGCTGCCACAGCTGTCGGCCCACGTGGTCGACGACGTCGAGGACAGCGTCTTCATGGGTCCGGTGAAGAATTTCCCGGAGTCGGTCAGCGAGGCCGATCGCAAGCGTCTGACCAGGGCCTATCGGGAGATGGTCGAGGAGAAGGTCATCCCGGCCTACAAGCGGCTGCACGATTTCGTCCGGGACGAATACCTTCCGGAGACGCGGGAAACGGTCGGCTGGTCCGAGCTGCCGGACGGGGAGGACTGGTACAACTTCCGCATCGAGACCTTCACTACCACCGACCTGACCGCGGACGAGATCCATGATTTCGGCCTGAACGAGGTGGCTCGGATCCGGGGCGAGATGGAAGGCGTCATGGAACAGGTCGGCTTCGAGGGCACGCTGGAGGACTTCTTCGCCCACCTCAAATCGTCCGACGAGTTCTACTACGACGACGAGGAGGCCCTGCTGCAGGGCTATCGTGACCTGCAGGAAAAGGTCAATCGCCTGCTCCCCAAGCTGTTCGACATCCAGCCGAAGACCGACTACGAGGTCCGTGCAATCGAAGCCTTCCGGGCCGAGTCATCGGCCGGCGCCATGTACCAGCGAGGCACGCCGGACGGATCGCGGCCGGGCGTGTTCTACGTGAACACCTTCAACCTGAAGGCCCAACCCAAGTACGGCATGGAAACGCTCTCGATCCACGAGGCCTCGCCGGGCCATCACTTCCAGATCTCCATCCAGCAGGAAATCGAAGACCTCCCGGCGTTCCGCCGCTTCGGCGGCTACTCGGCCTTTTCCGAAGGTTGGGCCCTGTATGCGGAGTCCATCGGCAAGGAGATGGGCATGTTCACCGATCCTTATCAGTATTTCGGACGCCTCAGCGACGAGATGCTGCGGGCCATGCGCCTGGTGGTCGACACCGGGTTACACGCCAAGGGCTGGAGTCGCGAGAAGGCCATCCAGTACATGCTGGACAACTCAGACATGGCCGAGAGCGACGTGGTGGCCGAGGTGGAGCGCTACATCGCCATTCCGGGCCAGGCGCTGGCCTACAAGGTGGGCCAGCGGATCATCCGCAACCTGCGCAACGAGGCCGAGGAAGAACTGGGTGAGGCCTTCGACGTGCGCGACTTCCATCGCCAGGTGCTCGTCGACGGTGCCATGCCGCTGGACGTACTGTCGACCAAGATCCGTGAATGGATTGCTGCCGAGAAAGCCAACGCAGTCGCCGAAGCAGCACCTTGATCGTGATCCGCCGGTCCACCCGCGTGGTGGGCCGGCTTTCCTCCGCGTCCATTACAAACTCGTCAACCGAGCGCTCACGCCGCCGTCGGAGTATGCTTGAACCGGTTCCATGCGGCGACTCGGCCATGTACAGAATCATGCCTCTCCTCGCGCTCCTCCTGGGCGCCTTGCTCTCGGGTTGTCAAATGGTCTCCTCGGAAGAGCCGGTGGGCGAACATCCGGCCCAGCTCGATTCGGACGACTGGGACGGAATCTGGTTGCACGAAGAGGCGGCCATCACGCTCCTGGTACTGGATGCCGACCGGGGCACCCTCGAGGCGGCCTGGGTGGAGGAGAAAGCGGGCCGGCTGGTAATGGAGGCCGTGCAGGCCGAGGTGCGCGGTGCCGGCGAGTGGCTTTTCATCAACACCCGCCTCGAGCCCGGTGAGGAAGATGCGAGTCCCCGCTTCGGGTTCGCGCGAGTGGTGATCGAAGACGACCGGATGCTGTTCTGGACACCGGACCTTGCCGGGTTCAGGAAGGCCGTTGAAAGCAAGCGGTTGCCGGGAACCGCCGGCGAGGACCAGGTGCACCTCGGAAAGCTCACCGGACCCCAACTCGCCGAAATCATCCGGGGCGGGCCCGAGCTGTTCGACTGGCAAAACCCGACCATCCTGATTCGCTACAAGGACTAGACCCGCCGGCGCTTGAAGGCGCCGCCCTTCATGATCAGGTCCAGATGCGCTTCCGGATCGGACATGACGCTGATGTCGCTTACGGGATCGCCCTTCCAGGCCACCAGGTCGGCCCGGGCACCCGGGGCGATCACGCCCAGCTTCCCTTCCTGCTGGAGGATCTCGGCATTGATCGAGGTGGCCGATCGCAGCACGTCGATCGGCTCCTGTACGGTACACCGATATTCCAGTTCCCGGCTCTGAAACGGCTGGAAATCCGCTCCGAATAGATCGGTCCCCAGGCCGAGCTTCACGCCGGCACGTGCGCAGTGCCCGAGGGCCTCCTCGGCCAGTTCGATCACGCCGGCGGTTTTCTCGATGCTATCGGGCGAAAGCCCCATGGCCGCGCCGTTGGCCACGAGCTGATGCATGATCGAAAACGTGGGAACGACGAAGGTATCGTCGGACGCGGCGATCGCTTCGGCCGTAGCCTTGCGGATCATCGTTCCATGCTCGATGCTGCGAACGCCGTTTTTCAGGCAGCGCTTTGCACCGTCGTCCGTATGGCAGTGCGCCGCCACGTACTTGCGGCGGGTCTGGGCTTCGTGGACTGCCGCCTGAATTTCCTCATCCGTGTATTGCGCCATCCAGATGGGGTCGGTGGGCGATGCGATGCCGCCGGAGATCATCACCTTGATGTGGTGGGCCCCCTTGCGCAGTTCTTCGCGGCAGAATCTACGCACCTCGTCGACCCCGTCGGCAACATGGCACAGGACGCCCGAGTAGGCGCAGCGGCAGGGCTCGACCACATGCGCCGGGCGCATGTCGCCATGGCCTCCGGTTTGCGACAACGCTTTGCCGCCGTAATAGAACCTGGGTCCGTCAACCAGGCCTTCCTCGATGGCAAGGCACAGCCCGACATCGCCCCCACCCGGATCCCGGACCGTCGTGAATCCGCGCTGCAAGGTGCCTTCCAGGTGAGCAATTGCGTGGCTGACCAGCAACGGCTTGGGCATGCGATCGAGTCGATTCATGTCCAGCGTCGGTGCATAGGCATGAAAATGGCAATCGATCAGGCCCGGCATCAGAAACCGGTCACCGAGATCGACCACTTCCGCTTTCGCCGTGCGAATCGGCTGAGCCGAGACGTCCCGGATGATCCCGTCTTCGATGGCGACGCTGGCGCCGGCCATGACTTCGGCACTGATGCCGTCGAAAAGGCGCGCGTTGGTCAGGATCCGGTAGTCACCCATGAGTTCCTCTCGCCGGTAGATGTCGTTCTTGAACGAGCAGACTTTGATCGCGCTCGCAGAATACCCCGCCCGGGCGATGGATGCATATGACCGTGCGATCTAAACCATCGACCCGGCAAGCGCGTCCAAAGTGATTGTAATTTCATGAATGTTGAATTGGAGAGGCCTATGAAGATCCAAACGCTGGCGGTCGGACTCCTGCTCGCGACCGGCGCAAATGCCGCGTCCGCCTACGAATGCCAATACAGCGAAAAGCTGAGCCTCGATCTCGATGCCGGCAGCGCAGAGTCATTCACCGTGGACGCGGGTGCCGGTTCGCTGAGCATTCGCGGTGTCGACGGATCCGGCGCGGTGCGCATCGAGGGAACGGCCTGCGCCTCGGACGCGGACGACCTGGAGCAGATGCGCCTCGAGGACGAGAGTCGCGGCGATCGGCTCGCCGTGCGAACCGAAATTCCCGAGACTTCGGGTGGGTGGTTCGGGGGCAGGAGCTACGCCCGGATCGACCTGGTGATCGAAGTACCCACCTCGCTGAGTCTGCGAATCGACGACGGGTCCGGCAGCATCGAACTCGAAAATGTCGGCAACACGTGGATCGAAGACGGTTCCGGCGAGATTCACGTCCGTGACGTATTCGGCGACCTGGAGATCGACGACGGCTCCGGCGAGATCGACGTCGTCAACGTCACAGGCAATGTGACCGTGGAGGACGGCTCCGGGGAAATCGAAATCGAGGGCGTCCAGGGCTTCGTCACCATCATCGACGACGGCTCCGGCGAGATCGAGATCGCAAACGTCCAGCGCGACGTTTCCATCGGCGACGACGGGTCCGGATCGATCGTGATCGAAGACGTCATCGGCAACGTCATCATCGACTCGGACGGTTCCGGATCGATCGAAGTCCGAAACATCGGGGGCAACTTCGAAGTGGGGCGCGACGGCAGCGGCGGCGTCCGCTATACGCGGGTCGACGGCGACGTCCGGGTGCCCGGTGAACGCTACAAATAGCGCTCGACTGCAGGAACACCCTCACCCCAACCCCTCTCCCTCGAAGGGAGAGGGGCTTTTGTTTGTCTGGGGCCAAGTGCTTGTCTCCCCTCTCCGCCTTGGGGAGAGGGGCTGGGGGTGAGGTGGAAAGGTCGGGGCACAATCCTTGTGCCCCGGATCAGCACGGGGAAAAACAGATCGAAGCCTGGGGTAGCGTTCGATCTTACGAAGAATGATATACGACAATATTCGTATGTCAATCTGATGCTGTTGCACTGCTTGCGGGATCGACGCACTGAGCGGACGCCCGGGATCCGAGGGTAAGGTCGACCATGACGAAATCATGACGATCGCTCCGTTGAAATTCCCGGCCGTATCGCTACCATCCCCGTTCCCCAGAATCCCCGGCATTCATGCAGAT
>JAWVZU010000195.1:0-7782 GCA_033722075.1 Lysobacterales bacterium | reverse complement strand
TCGCCACCGGGGTTCGCGACGTATTCGTAAACGGCGAGGCCGTGCTGCGCGACGGCGAACACACGGGCGCGACACCGGGACGTGTCGTCCGCGGCCCCGGCTGGAAAGGTTGGGGAGAGGAAGAACGCTGAGCCGCCCGGCGTCCTGACCGAGCGCCGGTCATGCCGGCGCTGGGCCCGTCGAATCCGACATTGATCTCCTAGACATCATAGTAGTCCCGATACCAGGCCACGAAGCGGGCAACACCCTCCTCGATGCTGACCTTAGGCTCGTAGCCGATCAGTTCGCGCAGCCCCTTGATGTCCGCATAGGTACTGGGCACATCGCCGGGCTGCATGGGCAGCAGTTCCCGCTCCGCCTCGCGGCCAAGGCTTTGCTCCAGAATGTCGATGAAACGGTTCAGCTCGATCGGCTCGTTGTGTCCGATGTTGTAGATCCGGTAGGGCGCGTTGCTGCTTGCGGGGTCCGGCGCGTCACCGGTCCAGTCGGGATCCGGTTCGGGAATCTCGTCGAATACCCCCATGACGCCGGCCACGATGTCGTCGATGTAGGTGAAGTCGCGCTTGTGACGCCCGTGGTTGAAGACCTTGATCGGCTCGCCCGCCAGAATCGCACGGGTGAAGAGCATCGGCGCCATGTCCGGCCGCCCCCAGGGCCCGTAAACCGTAAAGAACCGCAGCCCGGTGGTCGGCAGACGGTAGAGGTGGCTGTAGCTGTGCGCCAGGAGTTCGTTGGCCTTTTTGGTTGCCGCATAGAGACTGACCGGGTGATCGACGTTCTGGTGCACAGAGAAAGGCATGCGCGTGTTGGCCCCGTAGACGGAACTGCTCGAGGCGTAGACCAGATGCTCCACGTCACCGTGGCGACAGCCTTCGAGCACATGTCCGAAACCGACGATATTGGAATCGATGTAGGCGCCGGGATTTTCCAGCGAATAGCGTACGCCCGGCTGGGCGGCAAGATGGATGACCCGCCGCGGCCCGAATTCGCGGAACGCGTCGGCGACGGCGCCACAGTCTTCCAGACCCACCCGGCGTTCGACAAAACCGGGTCGGCTAAGCAGCCGATCCAGGCGGGCCAGCTTCAGCCGTGGGTCGTAGTAGTCTCCGATGCTGTCGATCCCGAGCACCTCGTGCCCGGCATCCAGCAGCGCGCCGGCAACGGCGGAACCGATGAATCCCGCCGAACCGGTGACCAGAACCCTCACCTGCGCTGCCAGCGCCAGCGCTGAACGATGCGCGCCACGTCAAGGTCCTCGGGACCGTCCTTCCAGCCGGTGGCGTAGTTCACGTCACGGCTGTGGGGCGCCGGATCCGGCTTGTAGAAGCGAAACCGGATCGGAATCGGGATGCCCTCCCCCAGGGCCATCACTTCGCCACGGCTCAAGCCCGCCAGGATGTCGATCAACTTGCCCTCGCTTTCGGGAACGAGCTGGCGAACATAGTCCTGGTCATCCGGGTTGGTCATGCGCAGACACAGGAAGTTGCCGCACTGGGCCAGGACCGTTTCCGAGACCTCCTTGGGCCGCTGGCTGATCACGCACAGGCCCACGCCGTACTTTCGGCCTTCCTTGGCAATACGTTCCATCGATTTCCGGGCGCCCTCGAACTCCGAGCCCCGCTCACGCGGAATATAGGCGTGCGCCTCCTCGCACACCAGGAACAGGGGAAACTCCCGGTAGCGACGATTCCAGTAGTTGAACTCGAAGGCCACCCGCCCGATCTGGGCGCACACCGTCGGTCGAACGTCGAACGGCACGGAGCTGAGATCGATGATCGTAATCTGGGCTCGCGGCTCACCGAGACCGACAAAGTCGCGGAGCAGCCCCTCCATGCTCTCCGACGAGGTCCGTTTGCGCGGTTTGAACAGGAACTGGTAACGGTTATCCGTCAGGCGGCTTTCGAACCGGGTAAGGAGCTTGTCGAACAGACCGTAAAGGGGCCCGGGGGTCTTCCCGAAGTCCAGCATCTGGTCGTTGGCTTCCTTGATCCGGTCAAACAGCTCTTCCAGGGAATAATAGACCGGGGAGTCCACCGTGATATGGGGATAGTCGTCCTTGCGCTGGCCGCCCCGCTTCAGGTCTTCCAGGTTCTCTCGGATAAACGCCGAGTGGGTCGGCGCGTTCTCGTCGTCGCGATCGATCAACAGATCTGACAGCTCCGCGAAGGTCAGCAGCCAGTAGGGAATCTCCAGGTCTCGCGCATCGAGGTAGCGGGCCGTCTTGTCCTTGAAGGCGGTATGGGTGGCGCCCTCGTCGTCGGTCCAGGCGTATTCGCCGTGCAGGTCCAGCAGCACGATGTGGGCATTGGGCATCGCTTCCACCGCCCGCTGGATGATCGTTGCCGTCGCCCAAGACTTGCCCGAGCCGGATTGGCCAAGCACCGCCACGTGGCGGTTGAAGAACCGGTTGGGGTCGATTCCCACGGGCGTATTGCCCAGCGCCGGGATGGTCCCGAGACTCAGTCCGCCCTGCGCGATGGTCCGGAACAGTTTGCGGATCAGGCGGTCGCCGGCCGCCTCGACCTGGGCGCCTGGCCTCGGATAGTGGGCGACACCACGGAAAAACACCCCTTCCTTGGAAAGTTCTCCTACCGCCAGCAGGACCGCCAGCAATTTACCCTGGTCGTCCTGATCACAGGATTGGACTCGGGCCAGGATCCGGCGTCCCGAATCGCGGATCGAAACGTAGGACCCGACACGGCCGGCGGGAATCGCACCCTTTGCGATCCCCTCCTCCACCGACGCCAGCGCTTCGGGATCGAAACTGGCCTGGATCTCGGCGACGGCAACCCGGGTGACTTTTCCGATGACGACGTCCTGGCTATCTTCCATTGGTTGGTACTCCCCGCATCAATGCAACGGCAACGCACATCCCATAAACTGTCACATCAGTGAAATAAGGTCATGAATATGCGTCAATTTCAAAGCTGGAAACCCCATGAACAGCGGGCATGATCCCCTCTCGATCCTGACCTGCAACCTGAAGGGCGGTGTCGGCAAGACCACGGTGGCGACCAATCTTGCCGCCTGCTTCGCGGCGCGTGGCTGGCAGACCGTCCTGATCGACTGCGACGCCCAACAGTCCGCCCTGCAGTGGGCCCGGCGGCGCGGTGACCGGACCCCGCGCATCCGGGCGGTGGACGCCCACAGCCACACCGGCCACGTTGCACCCGCCCTCCGCCTGCGGATTCCGCCCGAGGCGGAATGCCTGATCTACGACGCGCCGGCGGGCATCCGCGGCAACGACATGGGCGAACTTCTGCGCCGCGTACAGGTCGTGCTGATACCCATTCTACCTTCGATCATGGACCTCGAGGCCACCCGGTTGTTCGTTGCAGAACTGGTTCGCCACCGGGAAAGCCGCGGGCGGGACCTTCGCATCGGTCTGGTGGCCAACCGAATCAGGGATTTTCAGCAATCCAGCCGGCGCCTCAAGCAGCAGCTTGCCGGCTGGGAGGTTCCACTCCTGGGCGAACTGAGAGACACCCAGCTTTACGTATTTGCCTGCGGCATTGGCTGTGCCATCCACGAACTGCGCAGCAGGCGAGCCGAAGCGGACCGCCACGCATGGAACGCCATCTACGACGCCATTTTCAGGCTGAGCAAGGCCGCCCCGGCTCGACCCGCCACCCCCGCCGTCCACTACCTGTCACGCTGACCATGGATTCCAAGCAGGACACTTACCGCCGGCTCGGCGCGCTCATCAACCAGCGGCGATTCGAGGAGGCCCTGGCCCAGGCTGACCAAACTCTGGGCGCAGCGGCAGATGATGCGCAGCTGTGGCTGATGAAGGGTATTGCCCTGACCTTCCTCGATCGTGCCGGTGAGGCCGAGACCGCCCTGAACCGTTGCCTGGAGCTGGCGCCCGACAACGTCGCCGCGCACACCCAGCTGGGACAGCTTGCCGCCCGGACCGGACGAACGAGCCAGGCGGAGACGCATTACCGCGCCGCCCTCGAGCTCAATCCCGGGCTGACGAGCGCGCTGAACGGCCTGGCGGTCCTTTTTGCACGCGCCGGTAAGTATGCCCCGGCCCGGGAAATGTTTTCCCGGATGATCGAGGTCAATCCGGAAGATCCGCGCCCCGCGATCAACCTGGCGAATCTGCACCTCGACCATGGTTACGGTGACCGTGCCGGCAAACTGCTCGCCGGCCTGCCGCCCAAGGCACAGGAATTCCCGGAGTTCTGGGCCACCATGCGGCGCCTGCCGCGGGCTGAGGCGGCCGGGGACGCGGAGATCATGGCCGACGAAGGCATGGCGCGCGCACTGAATCGCAAGGGTCGCCACGCGGAGGCCCTCGACCTGGTCCGGCGACGGATCACCTCGCTCAAGGGACAGAAAGTACCCGCCGGACTGTGGTTCGAGGCGGCACGGGCCTACCTCGGCCTGGAGCAGACGGATTCGGCGCAACAGGCGTTGGAGGAGACGCTCAAGGTGGACCCCGAGCACCGCTTCGCGGCCCACCTGCTGCCGGCGCTCCGCGGAGAGGCGCCCGCAACGACCCAGCCGGAACTGGTCGCGTCCATTTTCGACGAATTGGCCCCGCGCTTCGACCAGCACCTGACGCAAACCCTGGGTTACCGGATCCCGGAAGTGCTCGTCGAAATGCTCGCCCGGACGGGCACGACCGAGTTCGGACGGGTCGCCGACCTGGGCTGCGGAACGGGCCTGGTCGGCGAAGCGCTGGGGGGTCGACATACCCACCTGGCCGGGGTGGATCTCTCGGCCGAGATGCTGCAGCGCGCCGAAGAGCGGAGGCTCTACGATCAGCTCGATCGGGCCGAAATCGCCGCATGGTTGCGCTCGGAAAAGGAGCTTTTCGACACGTTCTTTGCGGCGGACGTCTTTGTTTACGTCGGTGATCTGGCGCCGATTCTGCACGCCGCCAGGGATGCAGCCGCACCCGGCGCACGCCTGGCCTTCAGCGTCGAGAGCGGCGCTTCGGACGAAGGATTCGAGGTGGATCTGACCAGCGGTCGCTATCGCCATGGCCGCACCTACTGCGCGGAGCTGGCTGAACGCGCCGGCTGGTCCGTCCTCCTCGCCGAGCCGCAAGCGATTCGACGCGAACGATCGGTGCCCGTGGATGGGTACTGTTTTCTCCTCGAGGCCCGATGAACATCGAGTCGCTCGCCGACCTGCCCCAGATGCAACTCGTCCTGGACATGCAACGGGATCTCAGCGCCGCCCGCACGGAAGATGAGCTGATCTACCACTTTGCGACCCGGTTGAATCGCCTGAGCGGCGCGACCCTGCTCCTCGACCTGGAGGTGGCGGGCCTGGCCGACGGTCATTTTCGCCTGCGTGACCGGATCGCGATCGGCGATCCACACTTCAGCGTGAGCAGCGCCCGGCGCAACAGCCGCTGGGATGAACCGGCAGACGCGGTACCCGAGCAGACTTCGCCGGCCCTGTCGCCACTGATCCTGGACCCCGCACCCAAGCTGGCGCGGGGGGTTCGCGCCGATACGGACCGGGACCTGCTGGGCGATAGCGGCACGGAGTGGGACGTGCTCGCGGTGCCGGTCTACCACCAGGGCAGGCTCGCCCAGTGGCTGGCCCTGCTGGCGCCCGCGGGAACGCCGGTCGATCCCGTGCAGCTGCGGACCGGAATAAGCAACCTCAACCTGTTCAGCCGAGCGGTGGTCCAGTTCCGCCTCGACCAGCAGGTTCGCAGCCTCACCTCGAAGCTGGAGCTGGGCCTTGGCGAAGTGGCTCGGATCCAGCGGTCGATCCTGCCCGAAGTGCCGCACTTCGATGGCCTCGAAATCGCCGTACATTACCGCCCGGCGGCGATCGCAGGCGGCGACTACTATGATTTTCGGATTTTCGAAGACGGACGGCTGGGCATCGCAATCGCGGATGTCGCCGGTCACGGCCCCGGCGCAGCGGTGGTCATGGCCATGCTGCGGACCATCATGAGTTCCTACCGGCTGGACCGGAGTTCGCCGGACAGTGTCGTACGTTATGCCAACCGTCTGCTGGTCGATGGGTTGACCGCCGGTTCGTTCGTTACGGCCGTCTTCATCGTGCTGGACGCAGCCAGCGGGCAGGCCGGTTACTTCAACTGCGGCCATTGCCTCCCTCGGCTGGTGCCTGCCGATGGCGACATCGTCACCCTGGATCGGGGAGGCGCCCCGCCGCTGGGTATTCTCGAGGATCTGGATCCGCTCGGAGAGCGCTTCGAACTCGGCGTGGGCGACGCCGTGGTGCTGTATACCGACGGAATAACCGAAGCGCCGGCCCGTTCGGGCGGCGAACGCTTCGGGCTGGACCGGCTGGATGCGATTCTCCGCCTTGGCCTGTCGCCCGCGGCCACGGTGGAGGAAATGGCCCGGGCGCTGGACCAGTTCAGCGGGCAGACGCCCCGACGCGACGATGAGTGCGCCCTCATCGTCAAGCGGATCGGCTGACCCTGGCGATGAACTCGAACCCGGGTCAGCCTTCGAAATAGCGAACCATCCGTTCCCGCAGGGCCGGATCCGGCAGCGGCCCGTAAAGCGCCTGCATGTTCTCCGCCATGTGATCGGCTCGAGAGGTCGCCGGAATGGCACAGGTGACGGCCGGATGGGAGATCACGAACTTGAGAAAGACCTGGGCCCTGGTGCGGCAACCGTTTCCGCCGGCCCACGCCGGCAGCTCCCGTCCGCGGACCGGGTTGAACAGACCGCCGGTCTGAAACGGCCGGTTGACGATCACGCCGATGCCCTGTTCTGCCGCCATGGGCAGCAAGCGCGCTTCGGCCTCCCGATCCGCGATGTTGTAGGTGAACTGCACGAAGTCCAGTGCCCGGGTGCGCATCAATTCCTGCAGTTGTGCGTGCCGGCGACCGTGCGAAGTCGTCACCCCGACGTGGCGAACCCGCCGCTCCGAGCGCCAGCGATCCAGGGTCCGGAGATGGGTCTGCCAGTCGACCAGGTTGTGAACCTGCATGAGATCGAAACGCGGAATGCCCCAGAGGTCTGCGGAAAACGTCATCTGGTGGATTCCTCGCTCCCGACCCGGCACCCAGACCTTGGTTGCAGCAAACACCTTGTCGCGGGCCCGGAGTTCTTCCAGGCAGTGGCCCACCACGGCCTGAGCCGATCCATACATGGGGGACGAGTCGATCAGGGTGCCCCCGGCCTCGAAGAAGCGCCGTAGGATTTTCACCCGTTCGGCCCGCGCTGACGGGTCGTTTCCCACGTCGAAGGTGATCCAGGTGCCCATCCCGATGGCCGGAACGCTCTCGGACTTGCCGGGGATCCGCCTCCGGTGAGGCCCGGCTTCGGCTCCCCTGGCCGGCAGGCAGTTCAGCCCCAGAGCCGCCAGCGACCCGGTCAGAAACGTTCGACGTTGCATGGAAATCCTCCTGTCGGGAGTTTGGAAACTCAGCCGGGGACAAGTTCCCCCGATCAGGTTGCCGTGGTTGCTGGATTGTCCATGTGCGCCGCGAACGCCTCGGCAAAGCGTTGCGGCGAATCGGGGTCAAAGTCGAAATAGAGCGACGGTTCGATGAGTTCCAGTTCCATCAGGAGCGGACTCGCCTCGCCTCGCACCAGATCGACCCGGGCGTAAAGTGGGGCGGATCCGAGCGCGGTCATGACCCTTTCGCAGGCTTCGACCAGGTCCGCCTCCGGCGTCACGGCAAGAATCCTCGCCCCGTGTTCCTCCTGGACCCTGAAGTCCATGGCTTTGGGAACCTTGCGTACCGCATGACTGAGCTCCCCACCGAACAGGAACAGGGAATACTCGCCTTCCGTGCAAATCTGCTCCAGGAACGGCTGAGCCATGTATTCC
>JAWVZU010000194.1:0-7794 GCA_033722075.1 Lysobacterales bacterium | reverse complement strand
GGCCAGCGCGCCGCCGGCGGATCCGGACCTCAAGACCTCGACCAGGGACAGGAGCCCCGAATCGGCGTCTCGACGGAAGGTAGCGAAAGCACCCGTGCCGTCGGACAGCACATGAACGAATTGTCCGTCCGGCTGCACCGCAACGCGGCGCGGTCCATCGATCACGCCAACCTCGCTCAGGTCCCCGAACCCGTCTCGGACTCGCTTGAGGTGATTGAGCGTTCGGCTCGCCGATCGCCATTCAAGTATGGCGATGGAATTGCCGGTCTCGGCACCAACGTAGACATGGCTGCCATCGGGGCTGATCGCGACGGACCGGGCGCCGACGAGCCCCGGCGTCTGGCTGCTGCTGACCACGGTGTCGACGTGTTCCAGCAAGCCCGTATCGGCGTCGATTTCGAATGCGAGGACCGCATTGCTGTCGGCTGCAGCCACGAAGATGAATCGACCGCTCGGATCAAAGGCCACGCCCGCAGCACCCGCTAGTGCCGTCAACGGTTCCTCGTCGGCCCCTTCTGACCCGGTGGTCAGCAGATCAACATGGGTCAGGTCGCCATCGGACTCACGATTCAGCAGGGCCAATGCGCCGGCGCTCGACACGACAGCCAGCTGATCTTCGGCGGGCGAGAATGCCGCGGCCGAGATGCCGCCCAGTGCTTCGATGTCAGGCAGCGAAACGGCTATCTCCGCTCCGTACGGCCTCTGATCGGTGCAGGTCCAGGCAACCGTGGCGTCAACCACTCCCGCAGTCATTCCGGGCAGCGTCGGCAGGACATCCGTGATCTGGACGTTCAACGCGTCCGACAAGCCGCTGTTGGCCAGGTCGATGGTGTACTGCGTCGTCTCACCAGCCACCACGGAAGTGGCCGCGTCACTCTTGACCACGCCGACGGGCGAGCTGACCGCAACCGGCTGATTGACCGAATCGGCGTTGTTCAGGGGATCGGGATCAGCCGCTTCAGAACTGACCTCTGCGGTTGCATCGATGACGAGATCGCCTCGAGCACCCGGCAGGGTGAAGCCCTGGACCATGTAGGTGACACTGCCCGTGGCGGAAAGGTCGATCAGGTCGTCGACCGGTCCGGAGCCCTCTTCGGTACAGAAGGAGCCATCGCCCAGTTCCAGGGTCGCGACCGCATCGCCGGCGGCAGCGTACAGATAGCGGCTCAGGCCACCACCGGCCATGCCGCGGTCCGGCGGCGCCGCAGACGGCTCGGCAACAGTCTGAATCGCCCTGAGTTCGTCATCACGAATCTGATAGCTGGTGATTCCTTCCGCATGTCCGACCTGCAACAGCCGGCCGTCCGAGGTAACGCTGATGGCCCGCGGCGCGGTGAAAACGCCACCGCCAAAGGAGCTGTCAACGCGCAGGGCGAAGGACAAGGCGCCGGTTTCGTCATTGCGATCGAAGGCGGAGACCATGTCACTGCCGGGCGAAGCGACGAAAACGCGGCTGCCGTCCGGTGCAATCGCAATGTCGACCGGACCCAGCAGTCCCCCGCCGGAAACCTGGAAGTCGAGAATGCTGGACTGATAGGTCAGCTCACCGGTGGACGGGCTGCGTGCAAAGGTCGCGATCGCGTCGTTGTTCTCGCCGATCGCGTACAGATAGGCGCCATCCGGGGAAACGACCAGATCGGCCGCCCCACTGAGTCCGTCGACATTGCTGCCATTGACGCTCTCGCCCTGGATGATCTGCTCGACAAAACCCAGAGTTCCGTTGGATGCGACGCTGAGCACCGTCAGCGAGTTCTCGACCGGCGATGCGGCATAGAGATAGAACCCATCCGGGCTCAAGGCCAGTGCGCTGACGCCGCCGAGGCCCTCGGCCCCGATTCCGTCGGTCAGCTGGTTGATGAAGGTCAAAGATCCATCACTGGCATCGCGTGAGAACGCCGCCACGGCGTCATCCCCGGCGCCGGCGACAAAGACGAACTCACCATCCGCCGAAACGACGACTCCGGCAGCACCGCCCAGTCCCTGGCCGTCGATTCCGTCACGAACCAGGCTGGTGGCGCCGAGTCTTCCGCTGCTGGAATCCCGCTCCAGGATCGCGATGGAACCCACCGCGGACGCGTCATCGCCGACCGCGTAGACGTTCGAACCATCCGGGGACACGGCAAAACCGCGGACCACCGACAATTCGGTCTGGAACTCCTCAATCAGGCCCAGAAGCCCCGGTGTCGGCGTCGCCGAGCAAGTCCAGGTGGCTCGACCGATCAGTTCGGGCAGGCTGATCTGTACCCGTGTGTCGCGCGCAACCGAAGGACCAAGATTGACCACGTCGATCTGATAGTCGGCAGGCGCGCCAGCGGATGGATTGCCGGACAGGGCCGTGACCTCAACCATGACGTCCGCTGCGGGCGCCATGACCGTATCGTCGTCCGTCGCGGAGTTGTTGCTCTGCGTCCCATCGGTCACGCCGGCCGGCGCAGTCACCGTTGCCGTATTGACCAGGGTGCCGGTCACGCCCGGCCGAATCAGTCCCGTTGCCTCGAACAGCACCGAGGTGCCGGAGGGAAGGTCCACGGACTCGTTGATGTCGCCGCTGCATTCATCCAGGTTGGATGCCGTGCAAACCCGGCAGCCCGCACCGACGCCGTCCGGCGTGCACACCCACTGGATGGATTCAAACTCGCTCGGGAACACGTCCTTGACGGTGGCACCGATCACATCGGACGGGCCGTGGTTGAAGACTTCGATTCGATAGGTCAGTTCCGACCCGGGCGCAACCCCGCCGCGGCCATCGACGATGCTGCCCAGGACGGAGGTGCTTCCATTGGTCAGCAGGGTCGTCACCGAATTGTCTTCGGAGGCTGCCACGTAGAGGTGGGGCTCGCTAAGGGCCACGGCCGCAGCCCCCGCCAGCCCGTCATTGGTCCCACTCATCGACGAAATGCTGTCGGCAAACGCCAACGTGCCGTCCATCGCAACGTCGAACCAGACCACCGCATCACTGGCGGTTGCTGCGACATACAACCTTGAACCATCAGGCTTCATGGACAGCGAACGTGCCCCGGATAGCCCGGTGACACCCCCGGTACCGTCGGCCTTCCGTTCAACGAACATCAGTTCACCGGTCGTTGCGTCACGACTGAACACGGCCAGCGATGCTTCCCGGCTGCCGAGGGCGTAGAGGAAACTTCCATCCGGAGAGATGGCCAGGGATCGCACGCCCTCCAGGCCGTCGATGCCCACCGACTGATCTTCGTATTGATCGACAAACGTCAGCTGCCCGAAGCTGCTGCTGCCCTCGCTGGGGTTGCGCACGAAGGCCAGGATCGAGTTGCTGTCCGGCGCCGCAACGTAGACATGCTTGTCGTCAGGCGACACAAGCACATCGGTCGGCGCCGCCAGGCCGGTTACGCTCATCACGCCGTCCTGGATGACCTGCACCTGCGTGATCGCGTCCGTATCGGGATCGATCGCAAAGACGCTGAGCGCGTTCGACGTTTGCGCAGTTGCATAGAAATGGCGGTCGTCGAAGCTGAAGTCGGTGGCGGATGCCCCGTTCAAACCGGAAATCCCCGTACTGCCGCTCACCAGCGCAAAGCGCGGCGTCAGCGTGCCGGCAGTCGGGTCACGATCGAAAATGCTGAGCGCGTTGCTGTCCGTGCCGGCCGCAATCAGGAGCAGGCCATCGTTGGAGAGGTCCAGATCGGAAACGCCCAGCAGTCCGGTCGCTCCGTTCTCCCCCTGCCTGACCGCACCGACGAACTCCAGCAGACCATAACTACTCGACTGTGGATCATCATCGCGCAGGAAACGGCCTATCGCCGCGTCCGACCGACCGGCAACGTAGACATGAAGGTCATCCGCGACGAGCACATCGGCTGCGGCGGCAAGCCCATCGAATTCGGCCCGGTCATCGGTCTTGGTAATCGCGAGGTCAGCCCGGCGGTTCAACACGTCTTCGTCAGTTGCGCTGCTGTCGCCCGGCGTGCTGTCCACATCGGCATCGATCGTGGCCGTATTGCTCAGCGAGCCGGTTGCGTCGGCGTTAACCAGCGTGTCGATCTCGAATACGACCTGGCCGCCGGCGGCGATGCGCAGCGCGATATTCTCCGGCGCACCGGTTCCGCTTGCCTGGCAATCGCTGTCGTCCTGGCGCTGGAACACCGCCACCGCCGGCGCTGATGCGCCGGCGATGTACAGGAATTCGTCGTCGGGCGAGAAGGCCAACGCCCGAGGCTCGTCCAGACCCAGGCTGCTGTCCATGGCGCCGGATACGACGCTTACCGGGACGTACACCTCGGCATTCGCATCGAAACGTAGCGCAAAGATCGCATCCCCGTCTCTCGCGGCAATGTAAAGGTGGCGACCGTCCGCGGTTTCGATCACCGCGCCGGGCGCAGCAAACCGGTTGGAATCAACGGTGGTGCTGTCGATCTCCTGAAGCAGCGCCAGCCCGCCCATGGCATCGACGGAAAAGACGCCGACGCTGCCGGCGGCCGTCGCCGACGCAAACAGGGTCATCCCGTCCGCGGACAGATGTAGTCTCGACACGCCGGAAAGGGAAGTGCCGAGTGAAGTTGCGTCGAAGGAGCCGTCGAAAACGAGGGTGCCATCGCCGTTGACGGCAAAGCGCGTTATCCGCTGCGATTCTCGTGCGGCGACGAACAGGAAATCGGCACTGGGGGTCAGGGCAAGCGAAACAGCACCGTTCAGACCGGAGACCGCGCCGACGCTGTCGTCCGGGTCGGCAATGCCGTCGACTTCCAGGTCGAGCTGGGTGAACGCACCTGTTCCGGGATCGAAACTGTGCGCCGAGACCGCATCGGAATTGGAGGCGGCGACGTAAAGCCGATCGTTGGCGGCGTCGTAGGCCAGGGCAACCGGCTGGTTCAGCCCGGTGCCGCTGATCGAATCCGCGAGCGTCAGGGTTGGCAAACCGGCCGCCTGGCCGAGTTCGAATGCATGCACCTGGTCCGAGGCCTGGGCGGCTACAAAGACGAATTGTCCGTCTGCCGTGGCGGCCAGGGCTCGCGCACCGGCCAGGTTGGAAACCGACTGGATGATATCGGCACCGCCCACCAGGGCATCCGGATTGAAGCTGACCGAGTCCTGAAGCACGAGCTGAGGCGTGATTTCCCCGGTCAAGGTGTTCCGCCCGAAGACGGAAACCGTCGACAGCTCCGGATTCGCCGCGAGGACCAGGTCGCCGAGCGGACCCGTCGAATCGGGATCCTCGATCGTGAGCACTGCCGAAACGCCTGCCAGCAGCGAAATTTCCACGGCCGGATCTTCGGTGGCATCGCGACTAACCACATCCTGGGCCTCCACGAAAGAGAGGCCGCCGGAACCCAGCGCGTCGCAGGTCCAGGTCGTGTCGGAAAGATCGAACTGACTCGAGAGCGAGTCCGTGAAGGTCACTGACCCCGGCAGGTTATGGACTGCATCGCTGGGACCGTTATTCACGATTTCGATCGTATAGGTCACGCGCTCCCCGGGAACGGTCGAGACCTGGTCGTTGTTCTTCGAAATCTGCAGGTCGGCTTCAGGGGTCAGGACTGCCGTGTCGTGGGTAGCGCTCTGTCCACCGTTCATGTCCGTCACGCCTTCGGCGCGAATCTCGGCGAAGTTGCAGAGGTTGTTGGGTTTGGCGGAGGCCTCGTCGCCGGCTTCCTTCCTGCAGATCGTTGCCCCGCCAAGGGCATCGCTGCGCAGTTCGAGCACCGCACTGTAGGACACGGCACCACCGGCAGCGATGTTGACCTCGTCATCGATGCTGCCGGAACCGGAGGCCGAACAGCTGGAACCAGCGCCGAGTCGGAACGCCGCAAGGGCGCTGGAGTCGAGCCCCACCACATAGGCGTTGCCCCCATTGGGCGCAACCGCGACGTCATAGGGCCGGTCGAGCCCGGTCACGCCGTTGCGCCCATTGATCGTTTCTTCCAGGAATTCGATCTCGCCATAACTCGCGCTGACGGGATCGGTATTCCGGCCGAAGACCAGGGCGCCATCGCCGTCTTCCGCAACGACGAACAGCTTGGATTCGTCGTTCGAGAGGGCCACGGCACGCGGGCCGTTCAAAACCGTCGAGCCGGAGTCGAAGTTCTCGAAAGTCTGGATCAGCCGCAGGCGTCCCGTTTCACTGTCACGGGCGAGCACGAGGATGGCATCCGCCGTTGCGCCCGCCACGTAGATATGATCGTCACTCAGCGCGAGTCCCAGGGGACGGGAGTCCGATACGGCAAAGGCCTGGAGGAAACGCAGCCCGCCCACGAACTCGCTCGCGGTGGGATTTTCGATGCGCTCGAAGACAACGATGGCATTGTCCTCGCTCGCTGCGGCAATCACGTATTTGCCGTCTGCGGTGACTGCGACGTCGCGGACACCACGGAGGGACGCAACACCGTTCTCTCCGTTGAGCGCGATGCCCAGATAGGTCAGCTCGCCAGTCGACCGGTTGACATCGAAGATCCCGATGCCGGCGTCGAAGCGGCCGGCGGTGTACAGGAATTCGCCGCTGGGATCCAGGGCCAGCGCGGTCACCCCGAAAAGGCCATCCGCCGAACCGGGCGAACTCGCGTCGTCGTCGACCTCGGTGAACGAAGGCAGGGCGGTGAGCGTGCCGTCGCTCTCACGGGCGAACACGTGAACGGAATCGGAGGCCTGCGCCGCCACATAGACGAAATCGTCTCCGATCGGTGCAATCTTGATGTCGACCGGCTCCAGCATCGCGCTGTCCTGAACCGATTCCAGGAAGTTCAGATGCTGGCCTTGAGTCGCGATGTCTAGACCCAGGTCCGGATCACGGGTGAACGTCGAAATCGTGCTGTCGGAGAAACCGGTGGCGTAGACATGGTCGCCGTCGCCGGAAACGACCACCGAACTCGCGCCGGACAGTCCCGTCACCGAACCGCCGCTGTCACCGGAATCGTTGACACCGGCTTTCTCGACCTCGATCAGGCCGAACACCGGTTCCGGGGCTTCCCGATCGAAAACCGTGATCGCACCCTTGCTGGTCGGCGTGATTGCCTGCGATTCCTCGGCTGCCGAGACCAGGACATGTCGCCCGTCACCGGTCACGACAACCGATGACGGCGCCGCAAGGCGAGGCGCTGCATCGTCATTCGGTGCGTCCGCGACGGTCTCCTGCAGGGCCAGAGAGCCGGTCGTGGGCGTGCGGCGAAAGACCTTGAGTTCGTCGCTTCCGCCGCCGACGGCGAAGACATGTTCGCCATCCGGGGCCGCAAAGACGTTGTTGGTGTCGAACCCGGCGAGCACCGTCGAATCGACCGTGCCCAACATGCCGGTGTCCGTATCCACCACCCAGTGCTCGATGCCGCCGGACGAACCGGCGTAAAGCGAAAGTCCGACTTCGCTGGTGACAAAAGACACGCCGCGCGCGCTGGTGGCGTCCGTGTCGGTCTCGGTCAGTTCCCCGAAAGTCAGGCTGCCGGAATCGTTGTCGCGCTCGTAAACCGTGACCCCCGCGTTGCTGCCGTGGGCGACAAATTTGCCGTCCGCCGTGGCCGCGAGGCTGGCTCGGGGTGAGGCCGCAATCGTTCCACTGAAGGTCTGCAGAGAGGTCAACGCGCCGCTGGTCGGATCCCGCTCGTAGGCCACGAGACCCGATGTCCCGGCAGCATAGAGATGGCGCCCGTCGGCGGTCACGACCAGTGCCTGTACACCGGCCAGGTCGCTGTCCGTGATCGAGGTCTGGAAAGCAAGATTGCCAAAAGTCTGGCTGCTGGAAATGTTGTCGCGCAGGAAGAGAGCGATGGCCCCGCTGGTCTCTGCGGCCACGTAGACATGCCTGCCGTCCGGCGATACCGCGACGTCTACGGG
>JAWVZU010000193.1:0-7856 GCA_033722075.1 Lysobacterales bacterium | reverse complement strand
GCAGGGTTGCGGCGATCGCCTCGGCATCGCGCAGACTCAGGCCGGCGGAGTGCTTGCGAACCTCCTTCAGCGCCTCACCCTCCAGGTCCCGCGCCTCGACGATGACGTTGTTCAGGCCCATGCCCTCGATCAGTTTCAGGGCCTCACGCTTCCCGCCTTCGCTCACCGCCAGCATGGCGATCACCGCGCCGACCCCGCAGACCATGCCGAGCAGCGTCAGCGCCGTTCGCAGCCGGTGATGGGCAAGCTGCCCCAGCGCCTGGCGGACGTCCATGCCGATGTGGGTTCGTTCGAACACGGTCAGGAATTGGCCGCCGGTGTGACGAGGCTGATCGAGTCGCCCGGGGCGAGCCCGGCGGTGATCTCGACCAGGTCCGGGCTGCGGCGACCGACGGTGACCGTCTGCCTGCGGGGCGGGCCGTCGTCGACCACGAACACGTAGGACCCGCCATCGTCATCGTGCACCGCCTGTGCGGGCACGATGATGCCGTCCTCGATCGACTCGGTGATGATCTCGGCACGAAGCCGGCTCCCGACCCGCATCACGCCGGCATCGACGTCGTCGATGGTGGCCTCCACGGTGAAGAACTTCTGGGGATCGTCGCGCTGCTTGGGGCTGGCTACGGGAGATACGGTGTCCACTCTGGCGCCGAACAAGCGGGTCGGCAGGCTGTCGAGCCGGAAACGGACGGCCTGTCCCGGCTCCAGACCCACCGCATCGGACTCCGGCACGTACAGCTTGGCCCGCACCTTTCCGGCGACCGGGAGCAGGCCGACCGGCATGCCGGGAAAAACCGTCTTCCCTTTCCCCAGTTTTTCTCCCCAGGGGGTACGCGCATAGATGAAGGTGCCGTCGGCCGGACTGCGCAGCTCCATCATCTCCAGTGCCGTGTTCTGCTTCTCCAGCTTCGAAAGATGCCCCTGCTTGGCGGCCAGGATGAGGTTCTGCTCGGCCTGGGTTCGCTGATCGTAGGTCTCGGCCTGCCAGTCCAGGAACGCAGCCTGAACCGCGAGGAAATCCAGGTCGGCCAGCGCGTCGATGAGTTCATTGCGGGAGAAGAAGCGCTGGTCGGCGTTGGCGAAGGTCTCCGAGATCTCCTTTTCACCTTCGACCCGCTGGGCGTCATCCTCGATCCGGCTGCGTTCGATCTCGCCGCTGCGGATCGTGTTGGCGAGGTCGAATTCGGTCTTGGCCACTTCCAGGGAGGTCGCGTCCCGGTCCAGGCGCACCTGCACGTCGTCGAAGCGGGCGATGACATCGCCGGCCTTGACCTCGGAAAACTCGGGCGCCATCCAGGCAATGTTGAAGCCCATCCGGACGGAAGGCGGCAGGGCGATCGGCAGCGATTCGCTCGCGACCAGTTCTCCTTCGGCCAGAACCCTGAACTCGCGATCGATGCGTTGCACCTCAACGGCGGGCACGGTCTGCTCGTCGGTTCCGCAGCCTGCGAGGATGATCAGCGTCATTGCCATGGCGACCGGAACTCTCATTGCACGCGCACCTGGTCGCCGGGCTGGATCCCCGCAGCCACAATCCGCAGTCCGTTGCTGGTCTCGGCCAGTTCGACGGGGCGCCAGCCGCTCGAGCGCAGCTGCACGCCCGGTTCGCCGTCCCGGTAGACCAGAGCCTCGCTGGGCACCGCCAGCGCATTCTCACGCAGGTCGACGGTGACGGTAACCTTGGCGGACGTCCCGGGACGCAGGCCCTCGAGCGGTTCGTCGCCGAGGCTCACCGTCAGGTCCCTGACCATGGCCTGGGAGAAGCGCGATTGGCGACGCACGATACTGGCCACATCCAGCACCGTTCCATTGAGTTCCCGGCTTCCCGCCGCTTCCACTTCGATTCGGGCCGGCTGTCCGGGTTCTAGCTGGGCAGCGGTGAACTCGGGGACTTCCACCTCGACGACCAGTTCGTTCTCGTCCACCAGCTCGACGACCACCAGGCCCGGATTGACGTTCGAGTTCACGTCCAGCTTGTTGCCCTCACGATCGGTCCCGATGATGACCAGTCCGGGCCGCGGCGCCCGGATGGTGAAGGACTCGAGTTCCCGCTGGGCCCCGCGCAACTCGCTCTCCAGGCGCGCGATGTCCGCTTCCAGTTCGGCCACCTTGGCCTGCCGCACCTGCTTGCCGAGCTCCGCCCGTTCCTGCTCTCGACGATAGAGTTCCTGCGCGAGGTCTCGTTCCTCCACGAGCTTCTGGTACTCGATACTGGCGTACAACTCGGCGGGCTGGGCGGCCTTGCGGGAAGCCTTTTCGGCCCGGCTCTTGGCCGAGGCCAGGTCAACCTGCTCCTGCTCGATTTCCCGGGCCTGGGTCTCGAGCAGCGATTCGAGCTCGGATCGCTTGGATGCCAGCTCGCCATTCAGTTCCCTAACCCGGTCGTCGCTCGCGCTGGCGTCGAACTTCACCAGCACGTCTCCTTCCTTGACCCGGGTACCCTCTCGGGTGATCTCGGTGATCGTGGTGCGCCAGCTGCGGCTCGGCGGCGGGCCGAATTTCAGGACATCCGATGAGCGGACCGTGCCGCTGGCGGTTACCGTGATCGGCCAGTCCGCGGGCTTGACCTCCAACCATTGCTCGGCTTCGGCCCTGGCCACGAGGACCAGCGCGCCGGCCAGCAGGAAACGGCATGCCAGGCGAATCATGGTGATCCCCCGCCGACGACCTTGCCCATGACGCTCATGCCCGGCATGACTGCCGTGGGGATACTGCCTTCAGGCGCCGCAAGCACTTCGAAATAGCCGCTGGAACCCCAGTCCTGCTTCTCCACGGCCTGGTTGGAGACCCAGGTTATCCGGGCTGGAAACATGCTTTCGCGCAGGGCATCGGCCCGAACCTCCACCGGCGTATCGGGCTGCAGCTTGAGGATGTCCGCCTCGTGCACCCAGAACCGGACCTGCAGGTCCTCGCGGGAAGCGATGGACGCAATCTGGAATCCGCTGAACAGGGTCTCTCCCGGAAACACCTTCTGTCCGGTCCAGGGGTTTTCCGCATAGATGATGAAACCCGACTTTTCAGCAGCGATTTCCGTCGAATCCAGGGCCGCCTGGATGCGCCTCCAGTGGGAGTCGGCCTGCTGGATTTCCAGGGCGGTCTCGTCGCCGACATCGGCCAGCTCCTCGCGCCGGTTCAGCAGTTCGGCTTCGCGACGGATCAGGTCTTCGCGCGCGGTCTGGAACTCCAGCTGATAGCGTTCATAGTCGAGCCTCGGAATCTGCGCGGCCGGGATGCCGGCATCCAGTTCGGCGATCTTCAGCCGCGATCGGGCCTCGGCAACGGCCTGCTCCGAGTCCATTACCTGCAGCTTGAGCTCGTTGATGCGCCGGTCTGCCGCGAGCCGCTTCTTCTCCAGGTCGGTTCGTGCCTGCTCTTCCTGGGCAATCAGGTCGCCGGGATCCAGGCGTACGACAACGTCACCGGCATCGACCTCGGCGCCTTCCTGGGCCATCCACTCGATGCGACGCTGCCAGGCGCCGGGCAGGGAGGGCATCTCGATCGTCTGGGCGCTGCTGTCCTCGACCACGCCCGTCAGCAGGGGACGCGCGGTGGCAGGACCGCCCAGCAGCATCAGCGCACCGAGGGCCAGGGCGAAATCAGTGAATCGCGGAATCATGCTCGATCTTCCCGTCGCGCATGCGGATGATCCGCTTGGCATGGCGCGCGATCTCGTCCTCGTGAGTCACCATGAGTATGGTCTGGCCATCGCGGTTCAACTCCTCGAACAGTTCCATGATCTCGTCGGAGGTCTTGCTGTCCAGGTTTCCCGTGGGCTCGTCCGCGAGGATCAGGCGGGGATCGTTGATCAGGGCCCGTGCGATGGCGACGCGCTGGCGCTGTCCGCCGGAGAGTTGATTGGGGCGATGGTCCATTCGATTGCCGAGGCCGAGGCGCTGCAGCAGGTCGACGGCCCGATGGCGGTATTCCTGGATCGGCGCTTCGCTGTAACGCAGCGGCAGCAGCACGTTGTCCAGCGCGCTCATCCGGGGCAACAGGTGGAAGGTCTGGAAAACGAACCCGAGGTGGCGGTTCCGGACCCGGGACAGGGCCTCGTCGTCGAGCTGTGCAACCTGCTCGTTCAGCAGGCGATATTCTCCATCGTCCGGCGTGTCCAGGCAGCCCAGGATATTCATCAACGTCGACTTCCCGGACCCGGATGGACCCATCACCGCCACGAAGTCGCCTTCGGATACGGACAGGTCTACCTGGTCCAGCGCATGCACCCAGCTGTCGCCCACCCGGAATCGGCGGCAGAGATTGTGAACGTTGATCATGGTGCCGAGTATGGGATTTCGGTGTTGACGAGGTGTCAAGAGTCGGTCATGGCTTTCAGCCGCTCATCGAACAGCTCGCACGCCCGTTCATACAGAAACTGATCCGCTTCATTCAGTGATCTGAGGCGTTTGAGGAGTGCCTCGGAGAAGGGTTCCGCTGCGGCCGGCCGTCGATTCACATGCTTCGCGCCGGGCAGCTTGAGCCCGGCCGTATGTTCGGCCAGCCGGATCGACTCATCGAAGCGCTCGGTGATGCCGATGAATTCGCATCGCTCGAGGTTTTCCAGCGCGCTCTCGAGGTCGATGGTCGGCGGTTCCAGGGTCGCCCGAAAGGCGGCGTGTGGATCAACCGCATCCTGAAGGAACTGGCATTGCAGGTTGGTGAGATGATTGACCACGATCGATTTTCGCCTGACCAGGCTTCTGAGTTCCATGCCTCGATGCCTGGGAGAGCGACGCTGGAAATGACGCAGATTCGATATCGCCCGCTTGACCGGGTCGCGGACCATCACCCAGCAGGGCAGTCGGCCTGCACGTTGCGCGAAGGCGTAGGGCAGATGAGCCGCCACGAACCGATAGCGTCCGGATTGGGCGGCGCGCAAGGTGGCCTCTTCGGAGGGATAGCGTCCCCGGTTCAGCATCAACCGCCATGCCTGGGGGAAACAGGCAGCCCTGGGACTGGCCCGTTGCAGCATCTCGCGCAGCGAGGTCCCGGCCGTTTTCGGAATGTGGATCAGGAAGCGGGTCGGCATGCGATCGGTTTCGCTCAGATCCGGATGATTCCTGGAACCGCACCGGGCGCCTCAAATGGTCAGGCCATCCTTGGCGGCTCCGCGGTTCAGCCTTCTCCTTCCGCTTCGATGCCCTTGTACTCCCGGACGAGCGCGTTGAACCGCTCGCCGACGGCGTGCATCTCGTCGACCGTGTTGTTGTAGCGGCTGACCCAGACCCGGATCTGCTGCTCCGCCTCGTCGAGCGCTACCGCATCCTCGAGATCGACGGCATCGGCCCGGATTTCAGTCACGACCTCCTCGTTGCACGCAAGATAGTCGTTGGCCCGGGCCATGTAGTCCTTGACCGAGGTCTGCAGTTCCAGCATCTGTTCCTTGTCGGCGGGGGCGGCCTCGGGAAGTTGCACCGGCCAGGGACGATTGCATCGGTCTTCCTGGCCATGCGCCGTTGCCAGAAGCAATGCGCCGATCATCGTCAGAGAGCAAAGGTGATTCCGTTTCATCGTGCTTATTCGGTCGCTTGAATGATTGGTCCAGTTTACCAAGGGTGCAACCATTCTCGACAGATTACTCGCGGAGCAGTAGTTTGGGAGTTCTCCGGTGAGGTCCCTGGCCCATGCGCGCGCTGATTGTTCTCGTCCTGCTGTCTCTAGCGAACATCTCTGCTGCAGAGTCGCCCTACCTGGTGGTCCTGGGAAACGCCCAGGATGCGGGCGCACCGCAGGCCGGAACGAAAAGCCATCCCGGCTGGACAGACCCTGACGCGCGCCGGATGGCGACATCGCTCGGACTGATCGACCCGGACTCGGGGCAACGCTGGATGTTCGAGGCCACCCCGGACTTCCCTCAGCAGCTCCATACGCTGGACGCCTTGTTCCCCGTAGAAGAATCACCCGGGCTGGATGGCATATTCCTCACCCATGCGCACATCGGGCATTACGTCGGCCTGATGTACCTGGGGCATGAAGTGATGGGCGCCCGCGCCATTCCGGTCTGGGCCATGCCGAGGATGAGCGATTTCCTGAAGAGCAACGGGCCCTGGGACCAGCTGGTCCGCTACGGGAATATCGAGCTCCGGGATCTGGCGCCGGCGGTGCCGGTCGCGCTTAATGAGCGGATCAGCGTGACGCCCATCCCGGTGCCGCACCGCCAGGAATATTCGGAGGTGGTCGGCTTTCGTATCGAAGGCCCGGCCCGAAGTGCGCTTTTCATCCCGGACATCGACAGCTGGGAGCAGTGGGACGATCTCGGCGTTCGCATCGAGGACGAGATCGCGCAGGTGGACTTCGCTTTTCTCGACGGCACCTTCTTCGCGAACGGCGAAATCCCGGGGCGCGACATGTCCGGGTTTCCACATCCTTTTATCGCGCATAGCCTTCAGCGCTTTTCCGACCTGCCGTCGGAAGAGCGCGCCAAGATCCGTTTCATCCATCTGAATCACACCAATCCCGCGCATCGGGCCGACTCGGAAGCCCGCGACCAGATCGAATCGGCCGGCGCAAGCGTTGCCGAAGAGGGCACAATCGTTGAGCTATAGTCTATAGCTGGTTCAAAACGCCCAACGGCAATCCATGGAAATCCTGGTCTGGATCGGTTTTCTCGTGTTCGTAACGCTCATGGTCGCTCTCGACCTCGGCGTGTTCCATCGCAAGCCGCGCGCAATCACCATTCCCGAGGCGCTTTGCTGGACCGGAATCTGGATTGCCCTGGCGCTGGCCTTCAATGTCTTTGTGTTCTTTCTCTATCGCGACAATTTGCTCGGGTGGACCGATACGGCGGCCCTTTCCGGTCATGAGGCGGCGATGCAGTTCCTCACCGGTTATCTGCTGGAGAAATCGCTTTCCGTAGACAACATCTTCGTCATCGCGATGATCTTTTCCTATTTCCGCATCCCGCTATCCGAGCAGCACCGGGTGTTGTTCTGGGGCATCCTAGGGGCAGTGGTTCTGCGCGGGGTGATGATCTCGCTGGGGTCGGTGTTGTTCACCAGCTTCGATTGGATCGTCTACGTTTTCGGCACGTTCCTGATCTTTTCCGCCGCCCGCATGTTGACCATACGCGACGACAACTTCGATCCGGAGGCCGGCCTGGCCATGCGCACGGTTCGCCGCTTCTATCCGGTGACCAAGGGCCTGCACGGCAGTCGCTTTTTTGTCGACCTCGATGGGGTCCGCCACGCGACGCCCTTGTTTCTGACCCTGGTGCTGGTGGAAACCAGCGACGTGATGTTTGCGGTCGACTCGATTCCTGCGATCTTTGCGGTGACCTCCGACCCGTTTCTTGTTTTCACGTCCAACATCTTTGCGATCCTCGGCTTGAGGTCACTCTATTTCGCCCTGGCCGGGCTCATCGAGAAATTCCGCTACCTCAAGCACAGCCTGGTGTTCGTGCTGGCGTACGTTGGCGTCAAGATGCTGCTCTCCCATCACTACCCGATTCCGAACGCCGTCTCGTTGTCGCTGATCGCCGGGATCATGAGCGTGGGCGTGCTGGCTTCGATCTGGGCAGGGCATCGCGATTCGGCAGCCCTGCGGTCTCCGGTGGCCGATCACATCGACGATCTCATGGAGGTCACCTATCGGCAGGCGCGCCAGGTCTTCCTCCTGCTCACCGCATCGACGGTCCTCCTCATCGGCGGAGCGATGTTGATCCTGCCCGGGCCGAATTTCGTCCTGATTCCAATGGGGCTTGCCTTGCTGGTGCTGGAGCTGGTCTGGACCCGCCGGTGGCTTGCGCGCATTCGAAAGGAATTGGGCGGGGCCGAGACGGTACGAGCCTGGCGGCGTTCGGATGAGTCAAAGCAGTGACAGCGCCAGCTCCACCCGCTCGGCTGCCGTTCGCTCGGCCTCCG
>JAWVZU010000192.1:0-7893 GCA_033722075.1 Lysobacterales bacterium | reverse complement strand
TCCTGGTCGGTCAGACCGTGGAATTTCTCAGGCAACGGACGCAGCGACTTGGTCAGCAGGTGCAGTTCGTCCACCCAGACGGACAGTTCACCCTTGTTGGTCTTGAACAGTTTGCCGCGGGCGCCGAGGATGTCGCCGACATCCCACCCCTTGAATTGCTTGTAATGACCCTCGGGCAACACGTCCCGCTGCACGTACAGCTGAATCTGCCCACTCCGATCCTGGACGTGAGCGAAACTCGCCTTGCCCATGATCCGCTTGGCCATCATTCTTCCGGCCACGGACACGCGAATCTCCCGCTGTTCCAGTTCCTCCTTTGACAAGTCTCCAAACTCCGCATGGAGCGGCGAGGCCGTGTGCTCGGGACGAAAATCGTTCGGATATGCCTGACCTGCTTCGCGTAGTTCACCAAGCTTCGCCCGGCGCTCCGCGATCAGTCGATGTTCGGTCTCGTCACTCATAGTCCTTCCTTCAGACTTGCTTCGACGAACTGATCCAGGTCGCCGTCCAGGACGGCCTGGGTGTTGCCCACTTCCACACCGGTCCGCAGGTCCTTGATGCGGGACTGGTCCAGCACATAGGACCGGATCTGGCTGCCCCAGCCGATATCCGCCTTTGATTCCTCGGTTGCCTGCTGTTCCTCCCGGCGCTTGTGCATCTCGAGCTCGTAGAGCTTGGACCGCAACTGCTTCATGGCCGTCGCCTTGTTCTTGTGCTGAGAACGGTCATTCTGGCATTGCACGACGATGCCGCTCGGCTCGTGAGTGATGCGCACGGCCGATTCAGTTCGGTTCACGTGCTGGCCACCGGCCCCCGACGCGCGATACACGTCGATGCGAAGATCCGCCGGATTGATGTCGATCTCGATATCGTCTTCGATCTCCGGCGCCACGAACACCGCCGCGAAGGACGTATGGCGACGGTTCCCCGAGTCGAAGGGAGATTTTCGAACGAGCCGGTGAACCCCCGTCTCGGTGCGTATCCATCCGAAGGCATAGTCCCCGCGAACATGTATCGTTGCGCTCTTGATGCCGGCGACGTCTCCGGCGGAGACCTCGATCACCTCGGCATCCCAGCCGCGGCGCTCGAACCAGCGGAGATACATGCGTAGCAGCATTTCCGCCCAATCCTGGGCCTCCGTGCCTCCCGACCCGGCCTGGATATCGACGAATGCGTCGCTCGCATCGGCCGGACCGGCGAACATGCGCTGAAATTCCAGCGCCTCGATCCTGCGCGAGACGCCTTCCAGGTCACGGGAAATCTCATCGACCGTGGCCCGATCCTCTTCCGCCTCCGCGAGTTCCAGGAGATCACGCGCCTCCTGCAACTGGGTTTCCGCATCCTCCAGCTGACGGACGACGCTTTCCAGCTGCGCCCGCTCCTTGCCGAGCGCCTGGGCTTTCTCCTGGTCTTCCCAGATCGCGGGGTTTTCGAGTTCCAGATCTACCTCTTCAAGCCGTTCCTTCTTGCCGGCATAGTCAAAGATACCCCCTAAGCGCCTGCTCGCGCGCCGTCAGATCGTCCAGGGTCGAGTAAAGTGCGTTGAGTTCCACGCCTGCGCTCCTTGCAAAACCATCGAGTGTGTCAGATGGGGATGGACCGGGTCCAGCTCAATCGGGCGCGCAGAAGATCTCGTGCAAGGACTGGATAATATTGATGGCGTCGCTGTTGCTGAGCGAATAATAGATGGACTGGGCTTCCCGCCGGGTGGAAACCAGTCCCTGCTCGCGCAAGATCGCCAGATGCTGGGAAAGCGCCGATTGGCTCAGTTCCACCCGCCGGTTCAATTCGCCAACCGAGTGCTCGCCCTCGGCGAGTGTGCACATGATCAGGAGCCGGCTCTCATTGGCGAGTGACTTGAGAAAGCTGGTCGCCTTGCTGGCATTGCGCCGCATGGCTTCCGCATCGATGGGTGGCAGGACTTCGCTCACTTTGCCCGTCCTTCTACATTTCAGATTAGTCTAATCAATAGTGTCCCAACTACAAGAAATCTCCCAGGCACACTCCAACGGTTCACAGCGTCGACTTCGATGGAGATCAGCGACTGAGGTTCACAAAGCCTCCCACACACAGCTCTGGGACCGTCTGGTGCACCACTTCCAACCGGAGGCTCACCGGCGCAGACGCGAAAAGAGAGGAAGAAAAAAATGGCGCGCCCGGAGAGAAGGCACACTCCAACGGTTCACAGCGTCGACTTCGATGGAGATCAGCGACTGAGGCTCACAAGGCCTCGCACGCACAGCTCTGGGACCGTCTGGTGCACCACTTCCTACCGGAGGCTCACCGGCGCAGACGCGAAAAGAGAGGAAGAAAAAAATGGCGCGCCCGGAGAGATTCGAACTCCCGACCTTCTGGTTCGTAGCCAGACACTCTATCCAACTGAGCTACGGGCGCGCAGAAGAACCAGCCGCGCATTATTGCGACGGCGACCAGGCGTGTCAACGCCTGAAGAAAAGCTAGAAACTCAGCGCCATCGCGCTACGCTGTAAATGGCGGAGAGGGAGGGATTCGAACCCTCGATGAGGCTACAAACCCCATACTCCCTTAGCAGGGGAGCGCCTTCAGCCACTCGGCCACCTCTCCTTCCGGCGCGCAAGGATAACGCCTCAGCGGCCGAAGGTAAACCGACCGCCGCCTAGTCCTGGGGGGGCGAATCCGTTTCCTGCTCTTGCTGGATCCGCTCGTAGATTTCTTCGCGGTGGACCGCGACGTCCTTCGGTGCGTTGATACCGATCCGGACCTGATTTCCCTTGACGCCCAGGACCGTGACTGAAACCTCGTCTCCGATCATCAGCGTTTCCCCAACCCTCCTGGTCAGAATCAGCATGCCTTCATCTCTCCATTCACTGCCACGCCTGCGTCCTTGTTCCCTATGCGTGTTCGCTGCTGTCGCGTGTAACGCAATGCCCCGGATTCTCCCTGATCCGCCAGGACGAAACAAGCTGGCATGCCCATCCACAACGGGACGCAACGCCTATTCGGCAGCGCTGAGACGTTCCTCGAGCCAGGCTCTAGCGGCTTCGACAGCCGCAGGTATTCCGTCCGGATTGCTGCCTCCGGCCTGGGCCATATCGGGCCTTCCGCCACCGCGACCATCCACCTTTGCGGCAGCCACGTTGATCAGTTCTCCCGCCTTGATCCGGTCAGTCAGGTCCTTGGTGACACCGGCGACGAGATGCACCCGCTCTCCCGCGGAACTGGCCAGCACGATGGCCGCGGAACCCAGTTTCTGCTTGAGCTGGTCGACCGTTTCCCGGAGCGCCTTTGGGTCTGCCTCCGGGAGTTGGGCCACCAGGCATTTGTGATCACCGATCGCAGTCGCCTCGTCGGAGAGATTGCGACCGGCTGCGCTGGCCAGCTTCTGCTTCAGACGTTCGAGTTCCTTTTCGAGCTCCCGGTTGCGACCAAGCAGTTGGTTGACCTTCTCGGGAACACTTTCCGGGCTCGCCTTGAGCGCACCGGCAGCCTCCGCCAAACGTTGCTCCTGGCTGCGTACGAACTGTACTGCCTGCTCGCCGGTCACCGCCTCGATGCGTCGAATGCCGGCGGCGATACCGGTCTCGGAGATGATCTTGAACAGGCCGATATCTCCAACCCGTTCAACGTGCGTGCCGCCACACAATTCCACCGAGAATTCTCCGAAGCGCATCACTCGCACTTCTTCGCCGTATTTCTCGCCGAAGAGTGCCATGGCGCCGGCCTCGATGGCTTCATCAAACGCCATCTGCTTTTCGTCGGCAGGCTCATTCCTGCGGATCTGGCGATTCACCAGATCCTCGATCTCGCGGAGCTGGTCCCGGCTGACCGGCTGAAAGTGCGAAAAGTCGAAACGCAGCCGGTCGGGCGCTACCAGCGACCCTTTCTGCTCGACGTGATCTCCGAGTACTGTCCGCAAGGCGGCGTGCATCAGGTGAGTCGCCGAGTGATTGAGCACGATCGCGGTGCGCCGGTCCTCGTCGATGCTGGCGGTCACTTCGTCGTCGACAGATAGCGAACCGTTTGCGACCCGCCCGAAATGGCCATGGTAGGTCCCGGCCAGCTTCACCGTGTCCTTCACCGCGAAGGCCCCGCCCGGAGCAACGATAGACCCCGTATCACCAACCTGCCCGCCGGACTCGGCGTAGAACGGGGTTCGATCCATCACGATGGTCGCTTCCTCACCGTCGGCGACTCGGTCGCGCGCCTTCCCGTCGACCAGGATCGCAACGATCCGCGCCCGGACATCCCGCGTATCGGTGTAACCGGTAAACTCCGTTTTCGGCAGCTGGCTGAGGACTTCCGTTTCGATATGGGCCCCGGAGCCGAACCCGGCGGCGGCCCGGCCTCGCTCCCGCTGCTCGCCCATGGCCTTGTCGAAACCCGCCTGGTCTATTTTCAGGCCCCGTTCCCGGGCGACGTCCGCTGTCAGGTCGGCCGGAAACCCGAACGTATCGTAGAGCTTGAAGACGGTCTCACCCGGAATGGTGTCTCCGGAGAGGTTCTCGATGGTCTCCTCAAGCAGGCGCATGCCCTGTGCCAGGGTCTCGAAGAAGCGCTGCTCTTCCTGATGCAACACCTGCCCCGCAAAAGCGCCTTTGTCGGCAAGTTCCGGGTAGGCCTCGCCCATCTCCTCGACCAGCGCCGGGACCATCGAATGAAAGAACGGCTTGCTCGCGCCGAGCTTGTACCCGTGCCGCACGGCGCGCCGAATGATACGCCGCAGAACATAACCCCGACCTTCGTTCCCCGGGAGCACGCCGTCGACGATCAGGAAGGCACAGGCCCGAATATGGTCGGCGATGACTTTCAGCGAGGCGGCGCCGTGATCCTCGGTGCCGGTGAGTTCGGCCGCGCGGCGGATCAGCGCCTGGAACAGGTCGATCTCGTAGTTGTCGTGCACCCCCTGCAGCACGGCAGCGAGCCGCTCGAGTCCCATGCCCGTATCCACGCAGGGCTTCGGCAGAGGTTTCATGTTGCCGGACGCATCCCGGTCGAACTGCATGAACACCAGGTTCCAGATCTCGACGTAGCGGTCGCCATCTTCTTCGGGCGTCCCCGGCGGGCCACCAGCAATCTCGGGTCCGTGATCGTAGAAGATCTCGGTGCACGGGCCGCACGGTCCCGTGTCGCCCATGGCCCAGAAATTGTCCTTGGCGCCAATGCGGGCGAAGCGTTCCTCAGGTACGCCGATCTGCTTCAGCCAGATGTCCGCTGCCTCGTCGTCCTCTTCATAGACGGTGACCCAGAGCTTTTCCGGAGGCAACCCGCATACGTCCGTCAAGAACTCCCAGGCATAGCGGATCGCCTCTTCCTTGAAATAGTCGCCGAAGCTGAAATTGCCCAGCATCTCGAAGAACGTATGGTGGCGGGCCGTGTAACCGACCTGGTCGAGATCGTTGTGCTTGCCGCCGGCGCGAACGCAACGCTGGGAAGTCACCGCCCGGGCATAGCTGCGTTTCTCGGCACCGAGAAAAACATCCTTGAACTGGACCATCCCGGCGTTGGTGAACAACAGGGTGGGATCGTTGGCCGGGACCAGTGGACTGGAGGAGACCACGCGGTGATCCCGTTCGCCAAAGAACTCCAGAAAGTCGCGCCGGATATCGCTGCTGCTCTTCATCGTCTACTCGGGTTGATAACCATCCATTGCATGTTCTGTCTGCTCCGCATCGAAGCCGCGACTCGCCAGATACCGCAGGCGTCTGGCCTTGTCCTTCCACTCGCCCGGCGGGCGGGGGTACTTCTTGAGAAGCACCTTCCGTGCGGACAGGAACCAGTCGAACTCATCTGAGCCTAGATGGCGGCGGATGATCGATTCATCAACTTCAAAGCGCTGAAGTTCGAGGCGAATGCGAATGGGACCGTAACCCTGGTTGAACCGCGCGCGAATCCGGGACTCGGCATAACGGTCGTCGCTCTGCAGACCGGCATCCGCCAGTTCGCTCAAGGTTCGCTCGACATCCTCGGAAGAGTAACCGCTGCGTCTCAGCCTGGCGGCCAACTCCTCCCGGGCGTACTCGCGCCGGGCAAGCCAGCCCAGCGCCCGATCCCTGGCCGTCCGTTCGGTCAATCCACTGCTTCGGCCTCAGCCTCGTCGCGGCTGCTCTTCTCTCCCAGGACCTGGGCGCGGATCTTGGCCTGGATCTCCTCGAAGACATCCGGGTTTTCCTTCAGGAACTGGCGCACGTTCTCCTTGCCCTGGCCGATACGGTCATCGCCATAGCTGTACCAGGCACCGGACTTGTTCACGATGTCGTGCTTGACGCCCAGGTCGATGACTTCACCGTGCCGGGAAATCCCTTCTCCGTAGAGGATTTCGAACTCGGCTTCCTTGAACGGCGGCGCCACCTTGTTCTTGACAACCTTGACGCGCGTCTGGTTTCCGATGACCTCGTCGCCCTTCTTGATCGCGCCGATGCGGCGGATGTCCAGGCGTACCGAGCTGTAGAACTTCAAGGCATTGCCGCCGGTGGTGGTTTCCGGGCTGCCGAACATCACCCCGATCTTCATACGGATCTGGTTGATGAAGATGACCAGCGTGTTGGATCGCTTGATATTGGCGGTCAGCTTGCGCAGGGCCTGGGACATGAGACGCGCCTGCAGCCCGACGTGCGAGTCACCCATTTCGCCTTCGATTTCGGCCTTGGGCGTCAACGCCGCCACCGAATCGACCACGATGATGTCCACTGCACCCGATCGGACCAGCATATCGGCGATCTCCAGGGCCTGCTCGCCGGTGTCCGGCTGGGACACGAGCAGATCATCCACCTGCACGCCCAGCTTCTCCGCGTAGCTCGGGTCCAGGGCATGTTCCGCGTCGATGAAAGCGGCCTGACCGCCGGCCTTCTGCGCCTCGGCGACGGCCTGCAGGGTCAGCGTGGTCTTGCCGCTGGACTCCGGGCCGTAGATCTCGACCACGCGCCCGCGCGGCAGACCGCCGATGCCCAGCGCCAGGTCCAGGGTCAGCGATCCGGTCGAAATTGACGCGACGTCGGCGGCGGTTCCATCGCCCATGCGCATCACCGCGCCCTTGCCGAACTGGCGTTCGATCTGGGTCAACGCCGCCGATAGGGCGCGCTTCTTGTTGTCATCCATAACATGCTCCGTAGTCGTTGCCTGCCACCAGTCTCCTCAGGACCTTCGCAAAACGCGAGAATACGGCGCAATCCGGAGGGCTGGATCAGGCGGGAGATTATCACATATCGGACCCCGCCCCGGTACGCGATCTCCGGCGCCGGCTGTCGGATATTTCGGACAGATCACGTCAGCACAGACGATCTCGCATCCCGCGCAGGGCCGCGGCGACGGCAGCGCGACGTACCGCTTCCCGATCGCCCGCGAAATCGAAGCGCTCGATTTCCGGTTCGCCCTCCCGCGCACCCCATCCGATCCATACAAGACCGACCGGCTTTTCCGGGCTGCCTCCGCTCGGTCCGGCGATACCGCTGACCGCGATTGAGCGATCGCAATCCCCGTGCGCCAGTGCCCCGGAGACCATTTCAGCGACCGTTTCGGCGCTCACTGCGCCGTACCCGTCCAGAGTCTCCCGCCGCACCCCCAGCAGCCGCTCCTTGAGGCCATTGCTGTAGGTCACCCAGCCGCCCTCGTACCAGTCGGAACTCCCGGGCAGATCGGTCAGGATCTTGGCGATCCAGCCGCCGGTGCAGGACTCGGCCGTCGCGAGACGCAGATGGTGTGAAACCAGCGCTGCGGAAAGCTGCCGCGCGAGGTCGGTCAATCGGGCATCGTCATGTTGGGCCATGGAATCGGAAGTTGTACACTGCGCCGCCATGAAATCCAACCCGCAGGATCTCGCATCCCATACGCCGCTGATGCAGCAATATCTCCGGATCAAGGCAGATCATCCGGACATCCTGCTGTTCTTCCGCATGGGCGACTTCTACGAGCTCTTCT
>JAWVZU010000191.1:0-7899 GCA_033722075.1 Lysobacterales bacterium | reverse complement strand
TCGACGTCAACACGCGCCAGCAGTTCTTTCCATGGACTCTTCATATGCGCGATGTGATACTTCCGTGCCCTAAAAAGTGTCGAAACATCAGATAGATCAAGCCATGACTGACGAAATTACCCTATATCATAACCCACGCTGCTCGAAGTCCCGCCAGGCTTTGCAGCTCCTGCGCGACCGTGGCGTGGAACCGCACATCGTCGAGTACCTCAAAACGCCGCCGACGACCGAAGAGATCGAGCGCCTCCTGAAGTTGCTCGGATTGGAGCCGCGGGAATTGATGCGTCGCAAGGAAAGCGAATATCGGGACCTGGGTCTGGACGATCCTGCCCGGAGCGACGACGAACTCATTGCAGCGATGCACGCCAATCCGCGGCTGATAGAACGCCCGATTGCGGTGTCCGGCGATCAGGCTGCCATCGGTCGCCCTCCTGAGAACGTTCTGGACCTGTTGCCATGAGCCGGGTACTGATCCTGTTCTATTCCCGCTACGGCAATACGGCGTCGATGGCCCGACAGATCGCTAGAGGGGTAGAAGAAATACCCGATGCGGAGGCCGTAATGCGAACGGTCCGGCCGCTTTCCAGCGAAGATCAGGACCTCCCCGAGGACGGTCCACCGCACGCGGAAGTGGAAGATCTATCGGCCTGCGATGCGCTGATCCTCGGCAGCCCGACCCGCTTCGGCAACATGGCGGCCCCGCTGAAAGCTTTCCTGGACCAGACGTCCTCGGTATGGATGAACGGCGGCCTCGAAGGAAAACCCGCGGCCGTATTCACTTCCACGGGATCGCTGCACGGCGGTCAGGAGACCACCCTCATTTCCATGATGCTGCCGCTGTTTCATCATGGAATGCTGATGGTCGGACTGCCCTATTCCAATCCCGAGCTGATGGCGACCGAGAGTGGCGGCACACCTTACGGCCCAAGCCACGTTGCCGGCCCCCACTCGGACCGGAAACTCACCGAGCATGAAAAAAGCCTGTGCCGCGCGCTCGGCAGCCGCGTGGCCCGCCTCGCCAGGCAGCTCGAATGACCCTGTGGGTGGGTGCCGTCCTGTTGCTGCTGGCGGGAATCCAGGTGGCCCTGCATCACGCTACCCCGATCCTTCTCGCGCTTGCACTAGTGCCGGCCATCGGCGGGCTCCTGCTGATCCGCCGCGGCCAGCCGAACCAGCTGGTCCTGGCCGGCGTGTTCACCCTCATCTATTTCATCCACGGAGCGACCGAGTGGGCGGTGGGCGCCAGCGTCGGCCTTGCCGCGCTCGAGGTCACGCTTTGCACCGTGCTCTACATTTCACTGGTTTTCAATCGGGCCAGGAGGCGCCGCACGCTCTGACCGGAACCTGCGCGATGCCGCCTCCAGCTTCAGCAGGTTGCCGACCAGCAAGGGCTCGGCCTGCACCATGGGTCGGCTGGAGACGTCGCGGCTGGCCTCCCGCCAACGCAGGGCGCTTCTCGCGAGGCGTCGTTCCGCCACCCCCGCTAGCTCATTGATCGGAACGCCCTGCTGCTGCAGGCGGAGGCCGGTTCCGCGGTCGAACAACCCATCGTCGCCGAACAAGGTCGATCTCAGCCCCGCATCGAATTCCAGCGCGCGCGGCGCGAGCACCTTGGCCAACGCGGCCAGCACCCGCTTGCTGGTCTGCAACAGGCGCATCGCGTCCGTCAGCGGTTTCACTTCGCCCTGGGCAAGATTCTGCCCGGCAGCCAGCATCTGACGATAAAGCGATTGGTTCCAGGCCGCATTCAATCGATTCAGCTGGGCTTCCACCGCCGGCAGGATCGGCTCGGCGTCGTTGCGGATGAGGATTTCGACATCACGCCCGGTGACGAACCAGTCGCGCCATTGCTGTCCGGCGGTCCAGTTGGCATCCAGGACCCGGGCTGGATGGGTGCGATCTGCGGTCATGTAGGTCAGCCGTCGCGGCACCAGTTCGATGCGCCGCTCGGGCATTTCCGAACGAACCTGCGTATTGACCAGGTGGCGCGGACAGGGATCGTCCAGGACTTCCTGATTGTTCGCGCCGAACAGATACTCGTACTCGTCCGGACTGGTCAGCCGCATCTCGAATATGGGCTCGTCCAGGCTCGAAAAACGTCCCTTGAGGACAAAACTCAGACGACCGAAATAGGAAGCCATCGCGGCGTTTCCGAAACGAGGCACTTCCGCGCGACGATCCACCCAGCTGACCTCCGCGTAACAGATCTCGGCCTCTCCCAGACCGATCTGATCCGCCACCAGGTACGGTCCCGGAAACAGTGCGTAGAGCGCATTGGAAGGCTCCAGCGCGAGCTCCACGTCACACCAGGCCGTACCATCGCAAGGGAGGACCGGGCTGCCTGGACGATAGCGGGTAGGCTGATCCGGGGGGCCCGCGAAATCGACATCCGCGCCCGTCGCGAGATTCTCTTCGCGAAACTCGCTGGTTGCCAGGCTGAGCGCATCGACGAGGCGGCCGAGGTTGCCGCGATAGACATCGATGGCCCCGAGGAGTGGCTGGCCGGGCGCCACGCAGCGGCGAATCCGGGCCAGTTCCAGGAGCGTAGCCTGCCCGGCGTCCCTGACCGAGGTCAGGCGTGCCAATGCCTGGGCATCGACGAGCTGCGGCCAGCGATCCATGAACCAGACCAGACTCCGCCCGGCGATGGCCCACTCGATGGGATTGACGAGCTGGAAGCGGGGTCGACCGCATTCCTCGCCGAGCGAGCTGGCCACATAGCCCAGCCAGTAGTTGACCCGCTGCCAGGTACTGAGGTCGGTCTCCCGCGCGAGGTTCTCGGGTGCGAAAGGTCCCTCCGGCTGGCCGGCCAGTTCCGGGCTGGAAGCTTGGCTCAGCGCCCAGTCGGAGAGCGAATTGACGCACCCCTGGAATTGCTCGCGGGTGATCGGCTCCGGCGGTCGCGGACCGCTGTTGCGGGTCAGACCGACGCAGACCACGAGGTCATTGGTCAGGCGTTCCCGGAACGGCTGCGCCAGGTAGCGATCCAGGCCGGCAACATCCAGCCCCAAGGCGCTTTCCAGTCCGGCGAGCGTGCGGATCCGCTGCTGGCGCTGCTCGACGTCTCCGACCGGTTCCCGCAGGAGACGCCGCAGCTGCTGATAGACGTTGATCAACCGCGCATCGACACGATCGAGAAACGGCAACAGCAAGGCATCGAGCCGATCGAGCCGTGCGAGCAGCTCCGCTGCGCGATCACCCGGCTCCGAGCGCAACGCCTGCCCGAGGAGAATGCCATAGAGTGCACCGACGAACTCGGCATAGGCACCGGCTTCGAGACGGTGCACGGACCGGGCGAGCGCAATCATTTCCTGGGTGCCAGGGTCATCATCCGCGTACAGAAAGCGGAGGTACGGCGGCTCCACGAGGACCGGTCGCTGATGACGATCGATCAACAACGCCTCATCGAAGAGCAGATCGATTTCCCGATCGATCAAGGCGAGCGGATCAAAGCGTTTGGCAGCGAACAGTGCAGCAAGGCGCGCCGAGGAGCGGTCGTCGAGATTGCGCCAATCCGCCAGCGGCGCGGTGAGCGGCAGGGCCAGCCAGGGATCTACCAGGGGCGTGATCAGCACGCTCCATTCCGGCGTGGCCGCGATCGCCTCGAGGAGCCGAAACCAGATTTCCGGGCCGTGGCTGCGGGCCCACGCGAGCAGGCCGGGATAGTAAGCCGACTCAACGGGAACACTGCGGGCAGTGCCGGTCAGCGCCGTCAACGCAGTCGCCGCAAGACCTTCCCCCCAGAGGCGATCGGACCAGTCCAGCGGCACCTGTCCGGGCAGCACGGATTCCGACAGGGCATCCACCAGGTCCGGCATGGTCGGCTGGTGCCAGACCGGCAACGGATCGCCCTGGACCAGATCCTCCATGGCTTCGATGCGCGTTTCCCAATCCAGCCAGAGTTCGTCGACGGCCGCTGCCGGCGACAGCTCCTCGGTTTCCAGGGCGAGCAATAGTCGCGCTACCAGCAGGTGTCGCTGTGCCGCATCGATCTCACCCAGTTCCATGTCCAGGCGGTAGGCAATATGGACTGCCTTGCTGCGCCGGTCCCGTTCCGATTCCTGGGCAAGCGCCACCCCGCCGACCGCCAGCAGCAAGACGGCTGCAACGACAAGCCGCAGCAGGGCGGATCGATCAAAGCGCTTCATGTCCTGGGCTCCCGGGCAAGGCATCATCAGCAACGATCGTCAGTGACCGCGCTATTCTCGCACAACCGGGCCCCATGCTTGCAGCGAGTCTGCGGGGCGGCCACAATCCGTTAACCCGCACCAAAGACGGACCTCCGAATGAGCGAAAACTCTTCCCTAGGGTTCAGCCAAAGTCCGCCCTCGCTCGGCAACCAGTACACGGACGACCGGGTCCTGCGCGCTTTCCTCGCACGCGCGCTCCCGCCCGAACTGCTCAACGACGCCGAAGATGACCTCCGCCAGCTCGGGGCACTGGCAGGGGGAGAACTGTTCGAACAACAGCTTGCCGAGCTTGATCGGGAACCGACCCTGGAGCATTGGGATGCGTGGGGCAACCGGATCGACCATATCGCACTCACGCCCCTGTGGGAGAAGGCACGGACGCTGGCGGCAACCTACGGGCTCGTGGCGACCGGTTACGAGGGCCGCTATCAGCCCCATGGCCGGATCGTCCAGTTCGCCCTGGCCTATCTTTTCCACCCGTCCACGGACATCTACACCTGCCCGCTGGCCATGACCGACGGCGCCGCACGCGCCCTTCTCGATGCCGGCAACCAGGAGCTGATCGCCCGCGCCGTCTGCCGGCTCACCAGTCGCGATCCGGATCAGTTCTGGACCAGCGGGCAATGGATGACCGAAACCACGGGAGGCTCGGATGTAAGCGCGACGGAGACGGTTGCCCGTCGGGGCGACGACGGGCGCTGGCGCCTGACCGGGCGCAAGTGGTTCACTTCGGCGGCAACCTCGGAGATGGCCCTGACGCTGGCTCGCCCGGAAGGCAATCCCGGCGGCGGCGCCGGGCTCGCCATGTTCTACCTCGAGCCACGCGACGAGCAGGGCCGGCTGCGCAAGATTTCGATTCTCCGGCTGAAGGACAAGCTGGGTACACGCAAGCTTCCCACGGCAGAACTCCACCTGGACGGCGCGCTCGCCGAACCGGTGGCGGGACTCGACGGCGGCGTCAAGCGGATTGCGCCGATGCTCAACATCACCCGCACCTGGAATGCGGTCTGCGCGGTGAGCTACATGCGCCGCGGAATTGCCCTGGCCCGGGATTACGCCAACCGCCGGGTCGCGTTCAACCGCCCGCTTGCCGAACAGCCCCTTCACGTCCGGACGTTGGCCGACCTGCAGGCCGAATTCGAGGGTGCCTTCGGGTTGACCTTCCACATGATTCGGCTCCTCGGCCTGGCCGAGAACGGTCAGCTCGATGACGCCGGCCAGGCCCGGCTGCGTCTGCTCGTTCCCATCGCCAAGCTGCTCACCGGCAAGCAGGCCGTCGCCGTCTGCAGCGAAGTCCTTGAGGCCTTCGGCGGTGCCGGTTACGTCGAGGACACGGGCCTGCCCGCACTGCTGCGCGACGCCCAGGTGTTACCGATCTGGGAAGGCACCACCAACGTGCTTTCCCTGGATCTCCTGCGGGTGCTTGCGAAGGACGAAACGGCACTGGTTCGTCTGCTCGAGACCGCAGCGGCATATTGCGGCAAGGCGACCGATGAACGCCTGAAGCCGGCGCTGGAGGTTTTTCGCACCGGCCGTGAAACGATCGGCCGGATGCTGGATCAGGCAATCGCCTGGGACGAAGAGGCGTGGCAGGCCGTAGCCCGGGACCTGGCGATGGGCGTGGGCCGGCTCTACGCACTCGCTCTCCTGATCGAACAGGGTCAGCATGCCGTGAGCAAGCAGGGGGACCCGCGAACGATCCATGCGGCGGTGCGCTATGCACGGCGAACGCGCATCGAACTGAACCGCCCTGACCTGGACGGAGAGCGGGCCCTGGGGACCGACATCTATGTCTGACCGGGACCTGGGGAACATGAAACTGACGGTGGTGACGACCGGCGGGACCATCGACAAGATCTACTTCGACGCCAAGAGCGATTACCAGATCGGCGAGCCGCAGATCGGTGAGATCCTGCGCGAGTTCAACGTCGCCTTCGACTACGAGATCATCTCGCTGATGCGCAAGGACTCGCTCGAGCTGACGGCCGAAGACCGGCGACTGATCCGGGACACCATCGCGGCCAACGACGCCGAGCGCTTCCTGGTCACCCACGGCACGGACACGATGATCGACACGGCTCTGGCGCTTGAGGGGCTGGACGATCGAACCATCGTCCTGACCGGCGCCCTGAACCCGGCCCGCTTCATGGGCTCGGACGCGGTGTTCAATATCGGTTGTGCCGTCGGTGCGGTACAGACCCTGCCCCATGGCATCTACCTGGCAATGAACGGTAGAATCTGGAGGCCGGACAAAGTTCGCAAGAACCGGAAGGCAAACCGGTTCGAGGGGATAGCATGAACGAAGATCGCCGCAGAGACTCCCGCCTGGGGATGTACGCGGGGGTCTTCATGACCCACGGAGAGCAGGCGTACCTGTCCGAGCTGGTCAATGTTTCGGCCGGCGGCGTGACGGTTCAGCGGCCAACCAATTGGCAGTCCGATCACGGAGGGATCTACAGCCTCTACTTCGTCCTCGACCAGGAACGGATCTGGTGCATCAAGTGCGCCGTGGCCCACGAACAGGAAGAGGTGCTGGGCTTCTCCTTCCAGCCCGGTTATGCCGTGAAGGCCGATCAACTGCTGGCCGAATCACGCAACTGGCGCTGACGGTTGCAATCCACCGGTGGGCCTGTTATTCAACCTGCCCGCCGCACATGAGCATGGGAGAAGCGCTTGAACACTGTCGCCGCGTTCGAGATCAAATACCGCCAGTTTCTTGATCCGGAAGGCAAACTGGTCGATGACAAGGCACCGCCCCTGGCGCGGGATTTCGAGCAGTTGATCAGCCTCTACGAGCTCATGACGCTCACCCGCGTGTTCGACGCCAAGGCGATTACGCTGCAGCGCACGGGCAAGCTCGGCACCTATGCCAGCAGCCTGGGACACGAGGCCATCCACGTCGGCATCGGGAGTGCCATGGCCGAAGAGGACATCTTCGCGCCGATGTATCGCGAGTACGGGGCCATGTTCTACCGCGGCGTGAAGCCGGCGGAGATACTTGCCTACTGGGGCGGCGACGAACGCGGCAGCGATTTTTCCGGGCCGGCCCACGATTTTCCCATCTGCGTTCCGATCGCGACCCAGTGCCTGCACGCAGCCGGCGCCGCTTTCGCGGTGAAGCTGCGCGGCGAAGAGCGGGTCGCGGTCACTATCGTCGGTGACGGCGGATCCTCCAAGGGCGATTTTCTCGAGGCCCTCAACGCGGCCGGTGCCTTCAAATTGCCCGCCGTGTTCGTGATCGCCAACAACCAGTGGGCCATCTCGGTGCCGCGCAGCAAGCAGTCCGGCGCGACGACGCTGGCGCAGAAGGGGATCGCGGCGGGCCTGCCGAGCGTGCAGGTGGACGGCAACGACCTGCTGGCCGTGCGCTGGGCGATGGAAATGGCCCTGAAGCGGGCCCGCAGCGGCCAGGGTGCTTCGGTCATCGAGATGATGACCTACCGCCTCAGCGACCACACCACCGCGGATGACGCGCGACGCTATCGCTCGGCAGACGAGGTCGAAGCCGCGCAGGCAAAGGAGCCGCTGATTCGCCTGCGGCGCTATCTAATGGATCAGGAAGCCTGGGACGACGCAAAGGAAGATGCCCTCGTCGAGCGATGCAAGGAACAGACCGACGCGGCGGTACAGACCTACCTGGACAGCGAGCCGCAGCCGGTGACCAGCATGTTCGATTCCATGTTTGCCGAGTTGCCCGACGAACTGCAGG
>JAWVZU010000190.1:0-7943 GCA_033722075.1 Lysobacterales bacterium | reverse complement strand
GCCGGTCTGGTCGTTCGTGTCCTCGCCCACCGTCAACGTGTAGGTCCCGCCCCGGGTCAGCTCCAACACCCCCTGGTCGCGCATCACATCACGGAATATCTCCGCACCGTCCTCGTCCGTCAGCACCACGTCGATGTTGGCAATCCCGTTCATCAACGCGTCGAAGAACACCTTCTGGCCCGCCGTCGCGGTGAAGGTGTAGACGTCCTTGTCGAACGGGTTTTCGATGTTGCCAGCGCCTGGTTCCGGCACTCCGTCAGACACCGTATCGCCGATGGCGATATTGAAAAACTGGGTGGTTTGAGCCGTCGCCGTATTGAAAGCGACGACAAGGAAGAGGGCGAAAACGATCTTCATATTGTTACGAAACACGGCGTTAGCGGACTTCCAGTGAAACACGAAGAACCAATCGGAGAAAGTCGACTGGTTCTCGGTTCCAGTGTAACTGCAGGAGCGAGCCTCGGCTCGTCGCCGCTCGAGACTATGCGATGTCCAACGATGCTCCTGGTGGGGGAAGCGCATGGTCACGATGATGGCCGCGCCGGCTTGCCACCGACGAGGCCATGGGGTCCGATGCAGGGTTCAAGGGCTGGTTCATCGACGATTTCCTGCTGGAGACCTGCCTGGATCGACACCCACGTCGAATTGCCCGTGCCGCCCTATTTCAGATAGCGCTCCAGCAACTCGGTCTGGCGGGAACGCATCTCGATGGATTCACCGGCCACGATCACCTGCTCGGCATAGGTGGTCACCTCGAGCGGATCACCCGACCAGATCACCAGGTCCGCCGGCGCGCCGCGTTCGATGACTCCGGCCTGGTAGCCGAAGATGACGCCCGGGCTGGAAGCGATCGCCGCAAGTCCCACCTCATGGGGCAGACCGTAGCTTACGGCGTTGCCGGCCAGCTGGCGTGTCTTTCGCGCGTTGTGCGATTCATCGCCGCTAAAGGCGATGGTCACGCCGGCCTCATGCAGCAGCCTGGCGTTGTCCAGGCGGGAACCGAGCTTGTCGAAGGACGACGGAAGATTCTGCAGCGGATTCAGCAGCACGGGCACCTTCGCGGCGGCCAGCCGGTCGGCAACCTTCCAGGCCTCGGCGCCGCCGGAGATGACCGCCGACAGGTCGAACTCGTCGGCGAGCTTCAGCACGTTGACGATATCGGCGGCTCGGTCGACCTGGAAAACGACGCGCCGATCTCCGTCCAGGAAGGATTCGAGCGCCCGCCGACCCAGCGGGGTCAGCAGGTTGTGCGGATTGGCCGGTTCGTAGTGGTCTCCGGCGGCTTCGTGAAATGCCTGGCGCAGCTGCATGAACTGGCCGGCCCGGGAGCCCAAAGCGTGCGGATTGGACCCGCCGAGCTCGGTTTCCTCCTCACCCATGCGAATGAACAGCACGGGCGCGGAAACGCTGGAATCGTAGGCGCCCGTGAGCCGGATCGCGTACCCCTGCCCGGCGATGATGGATCCCGCGGAGGAAGGCGCGATGACGGTGTGCGTGAACCCCTCGATCCGGGTCACGGGAATCAGCGAACTGTACGGGTTGTAGGCCGGCAGCACGTCGAACTCCGGGCGCATCTGCCCCAGTTCGAGTTCGTCATCCACGGTGCTGGTCTCGAGGCTGACCTCGACCAGCCCAAGTTGCGTAAGGCCTGCAAACAACCCCGGCGTCACGATGCGACCGGCGGCGTCGATGCTCGCGCCACCGGTGCCGAGTTCCCGGCCGATCCGGTGGATGCGGCCATCCCGAATCAGGATATCCATGTTCTCCTGGGCCGGCTCGGCCTTCCCCGTATGCAGGGTCGCGTTGCGGATCAGCAGCTCCTCGGCGAGGACGCTCGAGCCCGTAGCAAGCAGCAGGACGCAGCACAGTATCTTGCTCATTCGGATATTCATTCCGCCAACTCCTGTCCCAGCAGGAAATCACTGACATGCTGTTTCTCCGGGTCATTCCGGTCGTACAGCAACGCGCCATCAACGTACACCTGGTCCGCCTTCGCGTAGACGCTGAAGGGGTTGCCGTTCCACAACACGACGTCGGCCATCTTGCCGGCCTCCAGGGTGCCGGTCTGGTCGAGTACGCCCAGCGATTTCGCTGCGTTGGACGTGATCCAGGTGATAGCCTGCTCGGGCCGGATGTCCAGGCCTGCACGCTGTCCGGCGGTCATCGCCTTGGCCGCTTCCTGGTTCAACCGCTGGATCCCTTCCGAGGAGTCCGAATGGACGATGGCGCAGCCGCCCTCGGGGCGATCGACAAGGGCGATGTTCTGCTGAATCCCGTCGTAGGCTTCCAGTTTGAAACCCCACCAGTCCGCCCACAGCGCGCCACAGGTTCCGGCCTCGGCCAACTCATCGGCAATCTTGTATGCCTCCACGCCATGGTGGAACGCGCTGACGTGATAGCCGAACTCCTCCGCCATATCCAGGATGGTCATCATCTCGTCGCCGCGGTAGCAGTGCATGTGCACGAGGATGTCACCTGCCAGCACGCCGGCCAGCGTTTCCATCTGCAGGTCGCGCTCGGGACGCTTGGCGTCCTCGTCGTCGCTGTTCCGGTATTCCTCCCACTTGCGCCGATATTCCTGCGCATCGATCCACGCCTGCCGGTAGCCGGCGACGTTGCCCATGCGGGTGCTCGGCGCCTTTCCCCTGCCGCCGTAGACCCGCTTGGGATTCTCGCCGCAAGCCATCTTCATGCCGTGCGGAGCACCCGGAAACTTCATGCCCTGGTAGGAAACGGATGGAACATTCTTCAGGGTGACTGCGCGACCGCCGATCAGGTTTGCCGATCCGGGCAGGATCTGCAGGCTGGTGACGCCCCCGGCGCGGGCCGTATCGAAGCCCGGATCCTGGGGCCAGACGCTGTGCTCGGCCCAGACCTCGGCCGTGACCGGGTCGGTCATTTCGTTGCCGTCAGAGTGGGCATTCAGGCCCGGGCTCGGATAGACGCCAAGATGCGAGTGGACATCGATCAACCCCGGCGTCACCCAACGGCCCTCGGCGTCGATGACCCGCGCGCCGGCTCTGGGCAGGGCCAGTCCGACGTCCTTGATTCGGCCGTCCTCGATCCGGAGATCAGCGCCATCCAGACGCGCTCCAGTGCCGGTCAGGATCGTTGCATTGATGATCAGCAACGGCTCCGAACGCCGCGGCTCATAAGTTGACGGATAGGGATCGTTTGTCTCGTGGGAATCTCCGATCGCCGCCTGGGCAATCAGCAGCAAAAGCAGCAAAAAGGGCTTTGGCATCAGGCCTTGCTCCTACAGGTTGAGCAGTTGGAAGGCCCGGCATGTTAGCAGAAAGCCGACCGCTTTCCGTCACCGCTCACTCGCATTCCCATGTATCGACGAAGCGGCCGTAGCCGAGCTTCCGCATGCTTTCCTGAAAGCGGGCAAAACAGCGCAAGGGGGAAAAGGTCTCGCCATAGATGCCCCAGTACTTGTCATTCGAAAAATCGACAGCCGCCATGGCCTCAAAGAATTGCAGTGCCTGTCGGGGTTGCTCCAGTGCGAGCAACAGGACCAGGGCGTCCACGCTCCAGAGAAAATTCTGGCCATCGGGAACCTGCCATCCATCGGGGCCTGCGGCCACGATCTCCGCGGCGACAGCGGCCGCGTCATGACCACCCCTGAGCGCTTCCGCAATCCGTGAAGCGAATCGCGTTGCTGCCTCCGCGCCTTTCAGCGCCGCCGCCTCTCTCACGCCTTCAACTATGGTTTCGGGCTCGTCGGCCAGATACCCGATCTGGATCTTCATGGACGGGATCCAGATATCGTTCGGGTTGACCTCGACGAGTTCCTCTAGAGTTTGGCGGACGTCATCGAGGCGACCCTCCGAGAAATACACATAACCCAGGTTCGAATATTGAAGACTGAACTGCGGGTCGAGCTCGATCGCGATCTGGTGCTCACGGATGGCGCCGTCCACGTCGCCAGTGAAGAACCGCTGCAGACCAAGCCAACCCCTCGCATTCGCGTCCTTCGGATCCAGCGCAACCGCCCGTTCGAGCAGGGCAAGCCCGGTCGGCAATGCTTCCGCTTCATAGACAGAGTTGCCGAGCGTCGCATAGGCGCCGGCCGCACTCGGATCCAGGGCCAATGCATGGAGCGCATTGATCTCGGCCAGACGATTGGTCTCGGTCCGCTCGGCTTCCGTGTAGGTCGCCAGAACGACGTAGGACTGTGCGAGGCCTTCGTAGGCCCGCGCGAACTTGGGGTCACGAGCGCGTGATTGCTCGAAGAGTCTGATCGCCGCAAGAATGTCTTCTCCGGTCCGCATCCGCCAGCGGTGCATCCCCTGGAGATAGAGATCATAGGCTTCGGGGTCATTGGTACGCGCGTCGGTGGCCTGGTTGACGTCAAGCTGCACGGAGAGTGCGCGGGCGATGGCCGCTGCGATTTCATCCTGGATCGCAAAAATGTCGTCCAGCTCCCGGTCATAGGTATCCGACCAGAGGTGAAAGCCGTTGGCGGCGTCGATGAGCTGAGCCGTGATCCTCACGCGTTCGCCCTGCTTGCGCACCGAGCCTTCGAGAACCGTCGCGACACCCAGTTCGGCAGCAATCGCCGGAATGTCCAGTTCGTCGCCGCGGAACCGGAACGAGGAGGTCCGTGCGGCAACCTGCAGGTCCGGCACCCTGGCCAGTACGTTCAGGATCTCCTCGGCAACCCCATCGGAGAAATAGACGTTTTCCGAGTCCGCACTCATGTTCCGGAAAGGCAGAACCGCGATCGAGCTTCGATCCGGCGCGGCGACGTCTGCAAGGCGCGGCGAGCCGGGGCCCAGCAGGAAGCGGTCGGCAGCAACCAGGGCAACCACCGCCAGCAGGATGATGATGGTGATTAAATCCAGCCGCCTGCCGGTTTCGCCGGTGATCGATTGGGTCCGATCCACCTCGGACTCGCGCTTGATGCCCTCGGGGGTGATCTCGAAAGCCCAGGCAAAAAACAACGCCACCGGAAAACCCAGGAGCAGCAGACCGACCAGCATCTTCGGAATCCAGTCCGGCGCCGCATAGATCTCTATCAGCACCGACGTACCTTCCACGAGCAGCCAACCCGTCACCAGGTAGGCGGCAGCCACCCGAAACACATTACGGCGCTTCAATTCGGCAAAAAGGGACATAGGTTGCCCTCGAGGAAGTATGGGGAGAATAAGGATTTGACCGGACCGCCGCCAGCATCCATTGAGGCGCACACCTGATCACGATCAAGCGATCGTGAAGAAGTCCGCATTACTCTGGGGCACGTTCGGCCAGGAGACCCGATCATGACCAGCAAGAACCAGATGCCCGCGAACGTGGCACGACTCATCGAAGTCGGCCAGGCACGCTGGGCCGGCGAGGCGGTTTCTGAGGAGATGCGAGCTCGTTTCGCCCCTGATCGCATTCCCGTTTCCGGCGCTCGACACGTCCGCGTCTGGGGCGTCCAGGTGGACGATGAGCGTGAACTCCCCGGGCACGAGCGCACCCAGATCCCCGACGAGGAGCTGTGGGAAATTCAGCTCGTCGCCAGAGACGGCTCACATTATCAGTTCGACTCGACGCTTCTGGAACCTGCCGAGTAGGCTGAAGAAACCTGGACTGACCAGGCGACCACGGAATTGATAATCGTCAAATTCTAATTTAGCGATATCTGAAATAATAACTGGTAGCGGAATCCCCACCTCAAGGAGAGCTACCATGAGAACCTCCCAAGCACCCCCATCGCGTGCCTGCGTATTGCTGATTGCGGCACTGGTCACCTTAGTCCCCGCAGCTAGCGGCTCCACTGATTCAGCTGTGGCAGGCCTGCGGAACCTCACCCAGGCCGAACTCGAGATTCTTTCTGAGAAAGGCGTCGACGAATTCGCCGAGGCCGTCGGTCTGGAGCGATTCCACGAGTTGTGGTTCCAGAGCTACAGCTACGAAGGCACCGCCTCGTGCCTGGAGTGTCACGGTGAGGAAGCAGCCGACGTCCTGCAGATGGGCCACTTCAAGTGGGCCGGCAAGATCGTCAATATCGAGGGACTCGAGGGCGAGGTCCACGGCAAGAAGGACCTGGTCAACAACTTCTGCGTGGCCGTCGGCAGCAACGAACCCCGCTGCACCCAGTGCCATATCGGCTACGGCTACAAGGACGACAGCTTCGACTTTTCCAATCCGGAGAACATCGACTGCCTCGTCTGCCATGACCAGACCGGCACCTACCAGAAGGGCAAGACCTCAGCCGGGATGCCGGATCCGAGCGTCGACCTCGATTTCGTTGCCCAGAACATCGCCTTCAACGGTGGCGAGCCGACCCGCAAGGCCTGCATCGGGTGCCACGCCAAGGCCGGCGGTGGCGACAACGTCAAGCATGGCGATATCTCCACCGACCTGATCGCCACGACCCGCGAGTTCGACGTCCATATGGGCGTGGACGGCGGCGACATGGTCTGCGTCGACTGCCACGCCTCCAAGGTGGACCCGGACACCGGCAAGGTCGTTCACGGGATCCCCGGCATGGCGCTCCATTCCGTTGACGAGGGCGACATGCAGCAGTGCGAGGACTGCCACACGGACCGGGCCGCGATCCATGCCAATCTGGTCGATCCGGCATTGATGGAAAGCGGCTGGCATGACCGGCTGGCCTGCCAGGTCTGCCATATTCCCGCGATCGCACGAGCCATCTCGACCAAGACCGAATGGTACTGGGCGGACGCCGGCATGAACGTCGATCCGATCCCGATCGACGAGACCACCGGTCGGCCGACCTACGACAAGAAGAAAGGCAGCTTCGTCTGGAAGAACGACGTGCGGCCCGTCCTGCGCTACGCCAACGGGACCTGGCGGCGCAAAGTCATCGGCGTCAATGACCAATATGACCAGACGCCGGTCGACCTTGGATCGCCGGTCGGCAGCTTCTACGACGACGACGCCATGATCTATCCGTTCAAGCTGATGGTGGGCAACCAGCCTGCCGACGTCCACACCCAGTCGATGCTCGTGCCGCACCTGTTCGGAACGGGACCGGGCCCGAATCCCTTCTGGGGACGGTTCGACTGGCACTCGGCGCTTGAAGAAGGTGCCGCCTACAACGGCCAGGACTACAGCGGGGGCTACGAGTTTGTCGACACCACCATGCTGCTGTCGGTGAACCACGAGATCGCGCCTGCAGAGGACGCCCTGGGACAGGGCATGGGCGGATGCGTCGACTGCCATATGCCCGGAACAATCGATTGGGAGGCCCTTGGATGGACCGCCAACCCGATCTCCGGCGGCGCCAGGGTTCCGCCAAGCGACTAGCGTTCACACCCCTTCCGAACCCGCTAGTCCAGCAACACGCCGGCCCGGTGTCTCTCCCGGGCCGGTTCTCGTTCAGGTTCTGGGCGGACTTCGGCACTCGCTTCGTTGCGGGCGACTGGTACGATCACCGCTCCTGCTCGCAGCCGTCTGAATTCATGGTCCCAGGCCCAATCAAGGTGCCTCGCGCCGATACCTGCCTCCCTGATTCTCATCAGCCCGGCCCATGCCTCGAACTTCGGTGACCTGCGAGAACTCCTGCTGGTGGCATTCCTGATCGCGGTCGTCTCCCTGACCGCCGCGGTCTTCGCCGTGCTCTATGCGCTCGTTGCGGTGAAGCGCAGAGACCGTGGCGGAGTGCGCAAGCGCTGGATCCCGGTGATGCTGCTGACATCGGCACTGGTCAGCTCGGCTGCGGTGCTCTGCTTCCAGATGCCCAGGGAATACCGGTCTGCTGGCCGACGGAAATTCAGGGTGTCCGAGATTTCTTTTTGCGGCGCTCGGATGCTACCAATCCCGGACACCCAAAGTCCCGTCGTTTTCCTACAGCCTTGCGAGGTGTTTTCTGATGCGATCCGCTGGCGGAGTTGGCACCATCGGGCTGAACTTAATGACGAGTCAAGGGAATGCCGACCGCACGCAAATACCAGATCGATCTGACCGCCACGCCGTACTATCACGTCTAT
>JAWVZU010000189.1:0-7964 GCA_033722075.1 Lysobacterales bacterium | reverse complement strand
TGGGGTCACGCCACCCTGGTCGGCGCTTCCCTGTCGCTGAGCGGGGCCTACCTGGCGTCGCTGGGCAATATCCAGTCGCAGCGGGCGCAGGCGAGGCGGCTGCCGGTCACCGCTTCGAACGCCTGGGGCATGTTCTACGGCGCGCTGGGCATGGGTGTGATTGCCCTGTTGCGCGACCGGCCTTTCCTGTTCGAACCGACCATCGGCTACGTGGGATCCCTGATCTTCCTGGCGGTTTTCGCATCGGTCGTGGCGTTTGGCTGCTACCTGACCCTGCTGGGTCGCATCGGTGCCCATCGGGCCGGTTATGCCGTGGTGATGTTCCCGGTGGTTGCGGTCGCGATCTCCCTGATTTTCGAGGGCCTGGTGATGGACGGCTACCTGGCGGTGGGGATGACGCTGGTGGTCATCGGCAATGCCTGCGTCATGGGTCGCCGGGCCACCGTGCCAAAGGTTGGCGAACCTATGGCACAAGCTGTTCCGGCCAGAAGTCCCTATCCTGTAAGCGAGTATTCGAACAGGTGTTTGGCCGATGAAACGACCCGCAAGCAATGAAGTCCTGGTTACCGTGGCACCCGATGGGTCGGTCCACGTGCCCGCGGGCCTGTGTGAGGCACTGGGGCTGCGACGGGGCGAAGAGGTCAGGCTGACCCTCTGCGGCGATCAGCTCGTCCTGGACGCGGCTCAGGGCAGTCAGGCTGCACGCCATTTCGGCCGCTGGCGATCCATCTCCCACGCATTGGCACTCGAGGAACGCAAAAAGGTCGAGGCGGCCTGACCCGGACGCATCATCCGGGCGGAAAACTCTTCCCCGCCTTCCCCGCAGGATCGCGCATGGACGCGCGTTCCCCACTTTCTCCGTCAATCTGCTAGTTTCTCCAATGATCCAACGGAGAAGCTTTCCCATGGGACGACATTTCACTGCATTCCTGCTGCTGATTCCCTCGTTGGCCCTCTCTGCCGGCATGAGCCTCGAGGACATCAGCCGCTTGAGCTGGGTGACCGACGTCGCCGTAGCGCCGGACGGTGCGCATATTGCCTATATTCAGCGCGTGCCGCGCCGGCCCTTCGAGGATCCGGACGGCGAGGCGTGGGCCGAGCTGCGGGTCGTCAGCGGTGACCGGGGCCCACGGCGCTTCGTTCGAGGCGACGTCACCGTGGAGAAGCTTCGCTGGTCCGCCGACGGAAAGGGAATCTTCTTCCTCGCGACGCGAGGGCCAAAGCCCCCATCGGGCGAACAGTACAATGCGTTGTATGCCATTCCGGTCGACGGCGGAGAGGCATTCGAATTGTGCAGCCTGCCCGACACCAACATTGCGGGTTATACGCTCCATCCGGATGGCCGCCGGGTCGCCTTGTTTGCGACGCCGGCCAAAGCGGATAAGCAAAAGAAACTCGAAGAGCACGGGTTCAACGCGCAGGTCTACGAGGAAGACGTACGCAATCGCCAGCTCTATCTGGCCGACATCGGGGAAGACAGCGCCTGCGAGCCGCAGCCGATCCCGGTCGACGGCAGTGTTGTCGCAGCCGATTTTTCACCTTCGGGCGATCGTATCCTGCTGGCGGTGGCCCCCACTTCGCTGGTCGACGACCGCTACATGCAGACCCGCATGCGGGTGATCGATGGGGAGGGCAGCTTGCTGGCCCGGATCGACAATCTCGGAAAGCTCGGCAAGGCGATGTGGTCCCCGGACGGGAGGCGGATCGCCTTCATCGGGGTGAATGATTTCAACGATCCCCGCGAGGGACGCCTGAAGGTTGCCGATGCCCGGACGGGCGCCTTCCGCGAGGTCACGCCCAACCTCGACGGTCATGTGGTCGATCTGGAGTGGCTCAACAGCGAGCAGCTCGGCGCGGTGATCCATTTCGGCGTCGAAAGCGAATATTGGCGGGTGGACATCGAGACCGGCCGCCGGAGTGTGCTGGTCGGGCAGGGGGACCGGGTGATCCGCCAGATCAGCCGGTCGGCCAACGGGGACCAGGTCGCGGCCATTGCGGATGCGGCTAATCATCCGCGCGAGGTCTTCGCGGTCACTCCCGCGGGATTGGACCGTCTGACCGACAGCAACCCATGGCTCGCGGACCGTGAGCTTGGTCGCCAGACCACGGTCGACTATCGTGCTGCGGACGGACTGGATCTGCAGGGCTTGCTGATCTGGCCCGTGGACTACGAGGAGAGTCGCAGCTATCCACTGGTGATCTTCGTCCATGGCGGTCCCGAGTCCCATCGTTCCGATGGTTGGCTCACCACCTACTCGCAGCCAACCCAGGTGATGGCGGCGAACGGCTACTTTTCCTTCGTGCCGAATTACCGTGGCAGTACGGGCCGTGGCGTCGAGTTTTCCAAGCTCGACCAGCATGGCTACGCGCGGCCCGAATTCGACGACATCGTGGACGGCAAGGACCACCTCGTCTCCCTGGGCCTGGTGGACCCCAAGCGTGTCGGCATCACCGGCGGCTCCTATGGCGGCTTTGCCACCGCGTGGAGCGCCACCGCCCTGTCGCAGCACTACGCGGCCGGGGTCATGTTCGTCGGGATCTCGAACCAGATCTCGAAGTTCGGGACGACGGATATCCCCAACGAGATGCACGCGGTACACGCCCGGGCCTGGCCCTGGGAGGACTGGCAGTGGTTCCTGGAACGCAGTCCAATCTATCACGTGGAAAGCGCGCGGACGCCGTTGCTGATCATGCACGGTGATTCCGACCCGCGGGTCCACCCCAGCCAGTCCCTGGAGATGTACCGCTACCTGAAGAGCGTTGACCAGGCACCGGTGCGGCTGGTGCTGTATCCGGGCGAGAAGCACGGCAACCGCAAGGCCGCGGCGCAATATGACTATTCCCGACGGATGGTCCGCTGGATGGACCATTACCTCACCGGCCCCGGGGGTGAGCCGCCGCCCCATGAGATCGACTACGAGGGGCAGCTGCCGGAGGACTCGGAAGAGTGAAGCTCAGTCCGGGCTGACTTCGAACCCGTTGCGAAACAGGCGATTGGGGTCACGGCCGACGACCGCCATCGGGCTCAGATCGTCCGGGTCCAGCCAGTCGCGCAGACGCTGGTCGGGCTGCGGTCCGTCCCAGGCCACCGCGAATTTGCCGTAGCAGTCGAAACCGTCCTGCACGCTGCACGAAGCCGTGCCGCCGGACAGGAAGCCGACCAGCAGTCCGGTGTCCGGGTCCCAGATCCCCGAGCCGGACGAGCCGCGTTCGGTGGTGCCATCCTCCCAGTCGTCGACTTCCCAGTGGGTCGGATCCGTTGCGGCGGGAATGATGCAGCTTGGTGTGGTCGTCAGCGGGTCGATATTGAAGCTGATGGACTTCACATGGACGCGCGGATGGTGAATGCCAACCGACCCGGCGGGGGTTTCCCCGGAACGGTCCCAGCCCGAGTAGAACGCACCGTACAGGTCCGCCGGGTTCTCGTTCAGCCGCAGCAGGAGAACATCGACGTCCCGGCGTCGCGCCAGCAGGGTCGCGCCGCTGACCGGCTGGTCCAGCGCCCCGCCGTCACGATCCCCGCAGACCGGCGCCTCGTAGTTCCAGTAGGTCACCACCGAGCCCGCATTGTCGGCGGTTACCCCGCAGTGTTCAGCGCTCAGGAACAAGGGCGTCTCGCTTTCCGGCACGTCGTTGATCAGACTGCCGCTGCAGGCGAGCGTCCCATTGATCGAGTAGAGGGCGGCAGATCGGATCTGGTCTCGCCATATGGAACCTTCCGGGCACACGACGTCGTTGTTGCAGTCGCCGTGGAGCTTTAGGCCGGGACCGCCGGCCAATTGCCAGGCGTCCCGAAATCCGGCGGAAACCTGTTGCAGGCGCAGTTCAGCGCCGGGTGCATCCCTGGGCAGCGTCAGTTCGAGCCGGATCGCGGCGCCGGGAAGGATCGCCGTCCAGAGCGATCCCCGGTTCGAGCGGTAAACCCGTTCGAATGTCCGCCCTGCCGTTTTGCTTTCCAGGTGTAGCGACGCGCCCCGCTCGAGGCGCAGCTGCCCGAAGCCCAGATTGAGGTCGGTCGCACCGGGCACGCTGATCGTCAGGCGCCAGCTTCGCGTCCCGTCCCTTGCCTCCGACCAGATGCCATGAGAGTCGCTCGTTACGTCGACCGCACGCGCCTCGGCGAAGAGCAGCGGATGCCCGGGCTGCGGCGTGGCCCGCTCCAGGGCCTTGTCGACCTGCAACTCGGGAAGCACCAGGTGGCCAGGGTCTGCCGCTGCGGTCGCCGCCCAGAGCAGGGCGCAGGGCAAGCGCAGCTTCATGCCGGGTTGGTTTCCTTTCGGCCGGGGGCGAGGAACGCGACACACACGCCGGCGAGAGCCAGCGTCCAGACGATGACCGCGCCGGTCGGCAGGTCGCCGAAGGTCGATGCCAGAAGTCCGAGCAGGAAACCGACGACGCCGACCGCATAGGCGGCCGTCAGGCGTACGCCACCCTCGAGCCGGCGAGTGGCCAGCGCGGGAATGATCAGGCTGGCGAAGACGAGATAGACCCCGACCATCTGAACCGAGGCGGTGACGACGACCGCAAACAGTCCGTAGAACCAGATCGCACCCGCGCGCCGGGCAAACCCGAACCACAGCCCGAGAACGATCGCCGACAGAATGGCGACAGGCCACAGCTGGCCCCAGGTCACCCAGAGGATCTGTCCGACGAGCAGGTCCTTCAGGTTTTCCCCACCGTGCGGATTACCGGCCAGGACGAGGATGCTCGCTGTTGCGGCCAGAACGAACATGACGCCGATCAGCGCTTCCTGGATCTGGGCGCGGTAACGTTCCATGAGATTCAGGATGAAGGCCGCAAGGAGTGCGGCGCTGACCGCTGCGGCCTGGGCGGCAAACCCCTGCGGCTCCCATCCGAGCGCGTCGGCGATGATCACGCCCAGTCCGGCCACCTGCGCGACCGCAAGATCAATGAAGATGATGCCCCTGGAAAGCACCTGCTGGCCCAGGGGAACATGGGTGCTGAGCACCACCAGGCCGGCGGCGAGAGCCGGTCCCAGGATGCTGACGTCCAGCATTTCCCAGTTCACTCCATGGCCTCCAGCAGGAGCTCCAGCGTCTTGTCGAAGACGTCCGCCAGATCACTCGTGCCCAGTCCGCCGACCGTGTAGGGGAGCGTGATCACCGGCACGCCCAGGCGCTCGCCGAGCCAGTCGGAAGGCCGGGTGTCCTCGTAGGGTGTTCGGAGGATCGCCGCCGGTGGATTGTCCCGGAATTGATCGAGCAGTCTGGACAGGTGCGCTCCGCTGGGCGGAATACCCGGCTTGGGCTCGATGTTCGCGGCGACAATCAGGTCGAGCCAGTCGGCCAGATAGCTGAAGCTGCGATGCTGCGTGATGACCACCTTTCCCGCCAGTGGTGCAGCGGCCTTCTCCCACTCGGTGATCGACTTCCGCCAGGCGGATTCGAAGGCGGCCAGACGCTGCCGGAACAGCCCGGCATTGGCGGGGTCGAGCTGACTCATCCGTTCCGCCAGTTGATCGGCTATCCTCAGCAGGTTGTGCGGGTTGAGGTGGACGTGCGGATTGCCCTGGGGATGGATATCGCCCTGGCTGCGGTCCACCTGGCTGGGAATTTCCAGCCGTCGCACCTGCGGCGCGGCCAGGAACTGTCCCTTCGCGCCGGTCTGGATGTCCGGGCTGCCCCCGCGCCGGAGCAGCAGCGGCAGCCAGCCGACCTCCAGTTCCGCACCGGTGCAGGCCAGCAGGTCCGCGTTGCGGATCTCCGAGATCAGGCTCGGCCGGGCCTGGATATAGTGCGGGTCCTGTTCCGCCGTCGTTGCCACGTAGACGTGCGCGCTATCGCCGGCAATCTCCTTGGCCAGCGCGCCCCATTCCGGCTCGCAGGCAAAGACATCCAACGCCGCAGGCGCCGGGCCGGCCGCCATCAAGGCAAGGGCGAGCGCAGCAGTTTTCATCGTGTTCATGACGCGTTGCCTCAGAACTGGTGGGCGCGGTGGGCGCCGATGCTCATGATGTAGCGCAGGTAGACCTGGTCGTCGTCGAGGGGGGTCGATCGGTCCCGGGTGTACTGCAGCAGAATTCGCGAGAACTCACTGTTGGACCACTCGAGCAGAATACTGTCGCGCTCCGGGTCGAAGCCCTCGTCGTCCAGCGGCGTGCCGGCTACGCCGCGATTGTCGGCGCTCAGGGCGTCGTGACGATAACCGACTCGCCAGCCGGGGCGAAACTGGTAGAGGCCCTGGAGGTACCATCCGTCCTGGTCGCCCGAGTAGCCCAGCCCGTCAAACAGGCCGTCTTCTTCGCGATCGAAAAATTCACCCTGAAGCTTGAAATTGCGCACTCGCGTATTGCCGTCCGGGGCCCACTTGTAGACGAACTCCAGGGCGAGCAGGTCGCTGTCGCCGATGAAAGCGGGCCCGCCTTCGACCTCGCCCGACTTTGCTCCTTTCTCGGCTTCCTCCTCGCCGGCAAAACGCCCGGCCACGTCGGCAGACAGGTAGGAGAGGCCGGCCTTCCAGCTGTGACTCAGGCCGATGTCCCCACCGGCCTTCAGAAACAGGCTATAGGCGCCGGCGCCGTCGACCGCGCCGGCGGCCGGAAACTTGTCGCCGCGCATCAGTTCGCCGCCCAGTTCCAGGAACCAGGGCGTGGGCGCGAGCCAGCGCAATTGAACGCCATCGTCCAGGTACTGCCCGGCCAGGAAGGCCTGGTAGGGCAGAGGCCGGTCGATGAAGTCGTCCGCATGGCGGTGAAACTGGTTGATATAGCCGATTCCCGAGAACATCCGTCCTGCGCGAAGCTGGAAGTCGTTCGGGAGGCTCAGCGTCTGGATCCAGGCCTCTTCCAGTTCGACCGCGACCTCGCCCTCCTCGTCGGCCAGCGCAAAGGTGAGATTGCCGTGAAACTTGTCATCCAGGTTGGCGTTGAAATTGATCTCGCTTTCTCCCAGCGACAAGCCGTCTGCGCCGGGGCCGGTCTCTCCGCCGAGGATGAAGCCGGGGATCGCGAAGTCGTCTTCGCCCAGGCCGACGTCGGCATAGGTGCCGATCAGCACCGCACCGATTGCGGGATTGAAGGTGCTGGGCGTGCTCGGTACCGAAGGCTGGGGCGCATAGGCCACCTCGTCGGCGGTCCGGCGCGCGGCTGCGGCCGTGTCTTCGGCCTGGGCGACCCGGGCTTCGGCGGCCGCAAGGCGATCCTCGAGATCGGCGATGCGGGTTGCATAATCGTCGCGCAAAGCGGCCAGCGCCTGGCGCAGTTCGGCGATTTCCGCCAGCGGATCGCCATCCGCCAGGGCGCCTTGCGGCCATGCGAGCCAGGTCGCGGCAAGCAGCAGGAATGTCTTGTTCATGGTGGAAAACCTCGCGACAGCAGGAAAAGCCGGATCCGGGCCGAATCCGATGAACGGGCGGGTCAGGGCGAGGTCTGGGGCGGGGCGCGAGCGAAGTGGGAACGGGCCGCAGTCTGACCGCCGCGCGATCGGTTTGGTCGGAAGGCTCGCGGTAGCGCCGCTTCGGCTATGTACGCGTCGAACGGGGCAGGCTGGACGCCGAGATCGAGGGAACCGCCGACGGTGCAGCAGACGCAAGTTCGATCCGGTCCGTTCTGGTGGGTCAGGCCATGAGCCTGGCTCATGACCTGGCCGGCGACCAGCGCCGTCGCCAGGAGCAGGGGGAGCAGGCAGAGGATGAAACGCATCGGCGGACCTTTGCTCATCGGGTGGAGGGCCATGGCCGTCCATGGTCGGGGATCGGCGACGCTCGCAAGCGAGGGGTGGCGTGTACGGGTCCTGGCGCGACGGCCGCACCGGCCAACAATCCGCTTTCGAGGCCGTTGACCATGCAGACGCTGCCAGCCCCCCGGAGCTTTCCTATTTCCTTGCGCGCGCTGTTCTTGTGTCTCCTCGCGCTGGCGCCGCTCGCCGGCGCCGAGCAGCCGTTGGCGGTGCACGAGGACAAGGAGGTGCGCGTCGAGCTCCGCCTGGAGCAGCGCGACGGGGCGC
>JAWVZU010000188.1:0-7987 GCA_033722075.1 Lysobacterales bacterium | reverse complement strand
CTGCCTAGCAGGCCCAGTTCGGCGATCTCCGGGATCAGTTCGCTGGGAAACCGGCCGGCTTCGAAGGCCTCGGGAATGATCGGCAGGGCTTTTTCATCCACGAAGCGCGCTACGGTTTCCTGCACCATGCGCTCTTCTTCGCTCAGCGAATCGGCGATCCGGTAGAGATCGGCGGGATCCAGATTGGAGGTCCGGGGCTTGGGGATTTCTTGCGGTGAAGCTGCCATGGAAGACTCGTTTCGAATTGAATGAGAAGGGCGCGGATTGTAGCAGATCAGGTTTCCTCGTTGACCACTCCGTGCGGCACATGGCCGGTCGCGACGTGGTCCCGTGCGGAATCGCAGTGCTGGCGTTGATCGTCGAAGAAAATGTCGGCACCGAAGGCCTTTAGAAACGGTCCCTTCGGCCGGCCGCCGAGAAACAGCGCTTCGTCGATCCGAATACCCCAGCGGCGCAGGGTGAGGATGACGCGCTTGTGAGCGGGCGCGGACCGGGCGGTGACCAGGGCGGTCCGGATCGGGTTGTTCTCGGCCGGAAAACTGGACTGGAGCCGGTGGAGCGCGTTCAGGACCGGTTTGAAGGGCCCGCCGGACAACGGCTCGGATGCCGCCTCCGACTCCGCCCTGGAGAACGCGTCGAGGCCCTGTTCCTGATAGATTCGCTCCGCCTGGTCGGAGAACAGGACCGCGTCTCCATCGAAGGCGATCCGCAGTTCCTCGTGGTCTGCGGCCCGCGAAGCGGCCGACGGCAGGATCGTCGCCGCCGGATAGCCGGCGACCAGCGCCTGGGCGACATCTTCGGCATGCGTGGAAAGAAAAAGATCCGCCCCGAACGGTTCGATGTACTGATAGGGACTGGCCCCGTTGGTGAAGGCGGCACGGCGGATGTCCAGGCCGTGATGCTCGATGGAATTGAAGATGCGCAGACCCGTATCGCCGCTGTTTCGCGACAGCAGGATCACTTCGATGTCGAGCGCCTCGGAAAGGCTGTTGATGCGCAGCAGCTTGCGCACGAGCGGGAATGCGATTCCCGGTTCCAGCGGCTGTTCTTCGCGCTCGATCTGGTACCGCGCATAGGTTTCCACCCCTTCCGACTCGAAGACCTGGTGGCTGGTGTCGAGATCGAAAAGCGCGCGCGAGGAAATGGCCACGACGAACCGTGGCTGGTCGGTGGTGCGGGGATCAGACGGCGAACTGCTCATTCAGGATTCGATCCTCCAGGTTGTGCTCGGGATCGAACAGCATCTTCAGGGTCACGTCCTTGGCCTCGACGATATCCACTTCCACGACGTCCCGGACCTCGAACGCGTCGGCCGTCGCGCTCACCGGGCGCTTGTAGTGTTCGAGAATCTCGAACTTGACCCGGGCATCACACTGCAGCAAAGCCCCTCGCCAGCGGCGCGGACGGAACGGGCTGATCGGTGTCAGCGCGAGAATGTTCGATCCCAGCGGCAGGATCGGGCCGTGGGCGGAGAGGTTGTAGGCCGTGCTCCCCGCGGGCGTCGAGAGCAGGATGCCGTCACAGATCAACTCCTGAAGCTTGACCGAGTCGTTCACGAAGACGCGGATCTTGGCCGCCTGCTTGGTCTGGCGCAGCAGCGAAACCTCGTTGATGGCCAGCGCCGTCATGTCCGTGCCGGCCTCGCCGTAGGCGGTCATGCGCAAGGGGTGCAGTCGCGAGCAATGGGCCCGCTCGAGGCGCTCCAGGAGCCCATCTTCCTCGGAGCGATACTGGTTCATGAGAAAACCCACCGAGCCCCTCATCAGCCCGTAGATCGGCTTCTCCAGACGCAGGTTGCGGTGCAGGGTCTGGAGCATGAAGCCGTCGCCGCCGATGGCCACGATGACGTCGGCATCCTCCACCGGCACGTTCCCGTAGCGCTCGGCCAGCGAGCGAAGCGCCTGTTGGGCGGCTTCTGAGCGACTCGCAACGAATGCGATCTTATCCAGGGCCATCCCCTAGGCGAAACTCAGGACGAGGTGTTCCAGCGCCCGGACGGCGACCGATACGGTTGCGTAATCCATGCTCCCGGCGCTGCGCATATCCGCCATCATGCTGGAGAATTTTTCGATCTGGGCCTGGTGTTCTTCCATCCAGCGCGCCACGCTCTCCGTCGGATCCTGGCCATTGTCCTCGGCCGCCAGCACCTGTCGTGCCAAGGCCCGGTGATGGCCATAGAGCTCATCGCGAAGACCGCCCCGGGCATGGGCATGCCACTGGCCCTCGACGGCCAGGTTTTCGATCTGATTCATCAGCCAGGACAGGCGCATGGACCGGTCCAGCTGATAGTAGATGCCGCCGACGTGCTCGACCGGCCGGTCGCGCTCGACCGCCACATCGATGATGTCCAGGGTTGGATTCAAGGCAGGCACGCCGGCGATTTCCTCCGCCAGGAGACTGTCGAAACCCACCGATTCGAGGGCGGTGATCCGCTGGTCTATGTCGCGCCGCACCCGGGGCGCCGCAAGTTCGCGAACCGAGGCGACCATGATCTCCGCACCGGTCTGGTACCGTTCGACCAGTTCGTTGATCTCGAGGTTGCCCCGGTTGTGGTTGAGCAGCCAGCGGGTGACGTGACGCAACAGGTTCCAGACCGTGAGATGCGCCATCATCTGGTTGTCGCTGGGCACCTGGTTGTCGTGAGCCTCGATCGCGTCCCACCATTGCCGCGCCGAGAAGATCTCCCTCGCGGCAGTATAGGCCTTGGCAATCTGCGAAGAACTGGCGCCCGTGTCCTCCTGCATGCGTAAAGCGAACGTCGCACCCATGCGGTTGACCATGCTGTTGGTGATGACCGTCGCGATGATCTCGCGCCGCAAACGGTGGCTCTGCATGAAATCCGCATACCCCTCCTGCAGCGGCTGCGGAAAATAGCGCACCAGTTCGCGGCTGAGAAACGGGTCCTCGGGCACATCGGAACGCAGCAGGTCCTGGTAGAGCGTGATCTTGCTGTAGGACAGCAGGACCGCCAGTTCGGGCCGGGTCAGGCCCTGCCCACGCTTCTTGCGTTCGTTCAGTTCGTCCCGACTCGGCAGGTTTTCCAGCTCCCGGTCGAGGATGCCCTGGCTCTCGAGAACGTCGATGAAATGGGCTTTCGAACCCAGCCGTTCGACCGTGAGGGCCGCCATCATGCTGATGGCCTGGGTCTGCAGGTAGTTGTCGCGCAGCACCAGCTCGGAAACCTCATCGGTCATCTCGGAGAGGAGCGAATTCCTGTCCTCCAGACCCAGCAGGCCCTCGGCCATGGCCTTGTTGAGCAGGATCTTGATGTTGACCTCGTGGTCGGAGCAGTCGACACCGGCCGAGTTGTCGACGAAATCGGTATTGATGCGCCCACCATTCTGGGCGAACTCGATGCGCCCCTTCTGGGTGAGGCCGAGGTTGCCGCCCTCCCCCACGACCCGGCAGCGCAGTTCCTTGCCGTCCACCCGGACCGCTTCGTTGGCTCGATCGCCGACGTCGCCATGCGTTTCCGCCGTGCTCTTCACGTAGGTTCCGATGCCCCCGTTCCAGAGCAGATCGACCGGGGCTTTCAGAAGTGCCTTGATCAGTTCGTTCGGGGTCAGTTGATCGGCGCTGATGCCGAGCCAGGCCTTGACCTCGTCGGAAATCGGAATCGTCTTGTCCCGGCGCGAGTAGACGCCACCGCCCTGGCTGATCAGTTCGGGGTTGTAATCGGTCCAGGCCGAACGCTCCAGGGCAAACAGGCGCTCGCGCTCCTGCAGACTGGCCGCCGGATCGGGGTTGGGATCGAGAAAGATATGCAGGTGGTTGAAAGCGGCCTGGAGGCGGATATGCGGCGACAGGAGCATGCCGTTGCCGAAGACGTCCCCGCTCATGTCCCCGATGCCGACCACGGTGAAATCCCGGGCCTGGCAGTCCATGCCCATCTCGCGAAAGTGTCGCTTGACCGATTCCCAGGCGCCACGGGCCGTGATGCCCATCTTCTTGTGGTCATAGCCGGCAGATCCGCCGGAAGCGAAGGCATCGCCGAGCCAGAAATCGTGCGACTCGGCCACCGAATTGGCGATATCCGAGAAGGTCGCGGTCCCCTTGTCTGCCGCCACCACCAGGTAGGTATCGTCCTTGTCGTGGCGGACCACTTCCGGTGGATGGACCACCTCGTCGTTTTTCAGGTTGTCGGTGATTTCCAGCAGGCCGCAGATGAACGCCCGATAGCACGCCACGACTTCGGCCATGAGCGCATCCCGGCCGCCGGTCTCGGGGGGGCGTTTGACCACGAACCCACCCTTGGCGCCGACCGGAACGATCATCGTGTTCTTGACCATCTGGGCCTTCATCAGCCCCAACACCTCGGTCCGGAAATCTTCCCGCCGATCCGACCAGCGCAGCCCCCCGCGGGCGACCCGGCCGCCGCGCAGGTGAATGCCCTCGACCCGTGGCGAATACACGAAGATCTCCCGCCATGGACGCGGCTTGGGAAGGTCGGGCACCTGGCGCGAATTGAACTTGAGGCTCACGTAGGTCGCGAACTCCCCATCCGGCCCGACCTGGAACGCATTGGTCCGCAGGGTGGCCCGAATGGCATCGATGAACGCCCTCAGGATGCGGTCTTCATCCAGGCTCTGAACGCGTTCCACGAGCAACCGGAGAAGCTCGCATACGGCTTCCACCTGCGCCTGCCTGGCCTCGGCACCGGCGGCAATCAGGCGCTGCAGCGCCTCGCTGACCACCGCATCCACTTCACGATCCCGCCAGGCGCGCTCCAGGCTGACCCGCAGGGCACGCAGGCGCTGATCGCGGTTCGACTTTGCCTCGTCGTCCCGCTCCGGATCGAACTTCGCCTCGAACAGCTCGATGACAAGGCGGACGATTCCCGGATGCTGAGCCAGGGTCTCTTCCATGTAGGCCTGGGAGAATGGCACGCCGGTCTGGAGCAGATACTTGCAGTAGCTGCGAATCACCGTGATCTGGCGCCAGTTCAGAAGGGCTTCGAGAATCAGGCGGTTGAACCCGTCGCTTTCCATCCGGCCCCGGGCAACCCGATCGAAGGCCTCCTGGAAATCCTCCTTGACCAGGTCCAGGTCAATCGTCTGGCCCGATGCCAGCGACATGTCGAAGTCCTGGATCCAGCGGACGCTGCCGTCATCCAGAACGAGCCGGTAGGGCCGCTCGCTGACGATGCGCAGCCCCATGTTTTCGAGCATGGGCAGCACGTCGGAAAGCGGAATTGGCGTGTTGCAGCGAAAGGTCTTGAATCGAATCAGACCCTCGCCGCGCTTGCGCGGGCGGTACATGCTCATGCGCAGGTCGTCGACCTTGGCCAGGCGCGAGAGATTCTCGACGTCGAACGATGCGACCCAGGGCGTCACGTCTTCCATGTACGCGATCGGAAAAGCCTTGCCGAAACGCTTGGCCCAGAGCACGCCGACGTCTTCGCCGTGTTTCTCGACCAGGATCTCGGCCAGGCGGTCATGCCAGGAACGGACCGCCTCGACCAGGCGCCCCTCGATCTCGTTGACGTCGTATTCGATCTCCTGTTCGGGCTTCACGTGGATGATGACGTGCAGCCGCGCCAGCTTGGACTCGGACACCTGGACCGTGAAATCGACCCGCTCGCCCTTGAGCTTGCGTTTCAGAATGCCCTGGATGCGCTCTCGGGTCTCCGTGGTGAAGCGATCCCGCGGAATATAGACCAGGCAGGAGAAAAAGCGCTGGAACCGGTCGGCTCGGATGAACAGCCGGGTCTTCTGGCGCTCCTGCAGATCGTAGACGCCGATGACCAGCTCGAACAGTTCACTGGGGCTGGCCTGGAACAGCTCATCCCGGGGGAGCGTCTCCATGATGTGCAGAAGCGCTTTTCCACCGTGGGACTCGGCAGCGAACCCCGAGGCCCGCATGACCGCCTGGACCTTGTGCCGGACATACGGAATGTTCCACGGCCGCCGGTTGTAGGCCGCCGAAGTGTATAACCCCAGGAACCGCTCCTCGCCGATGAGTTGCCCTTCCTCGTCGAAGGTCATCACACCGATGTAATCCATGTAGGCGGAGCGATGGACGGTGGACTTCGAGTTGGTCTTGGTAACGATCATCGGGCCGGATTCGGCGATGGCCTCGGGTTCCGTTTCCACCAGCTGCGTGGACGTGTGCTCCGGCGCTTCGTCGTCCTCGCGGAGGATCCCCATCCCCGTATCCGGAACCGAGCACAGCATGGCCCCTTTTTTGCCGTGCTCGATCCGGTATTCGCGATAACCGAGGAAAGTGAAATGATCGTCCGCGAGCCAGCGCAGGAACTCGATCGTTTCCTGGACGCGATCCTCGGCATAGGGCGTTTGTGACTCGCTGAGGCGAACCCAGGCCCGTTCCACCCGGTCCGCCATCGGACGCCAGTCCCGGACCGCGAGAGACACATCGTTCAGGAACCGCTTGATCCGGCGTTCGAGGGTTTGCAGCATCTCCGGATCGGTCTGCCGGTCGATCTCGAAATGCATGATGGACTCGGCAGTGGAATCGGCCAGTTCCTGTTCCAGCGTCGCGATGTCCATCAGGTAACCCCCGGCATCGCGGACGATGCGGAACACGGGGTGCACGATGAGGTGGATCGAGATATTCATCTCGGAAATGGCCATCGTGGTCGAGTCCACCAGGAAGGGCATGTCCCGGGTTACGATCTCGACCACGGTATGGCTGGATTCCCAGCCGTGCGACTCGGACGTCGGGTTGAACACCCGGATTCCGGTTTCCCCGCGCATCCGTTGCCCGACCAGTTCGAATTCGCCGCGAATGATCGCCGCCCAGGCCTCTTCGCTGCGCCGCCCGAGTTCATCGTCGGGTACGCGCCGCAGATAGTGCCGCCCGAAAAGTTCGAGCTTTTCCGCCTTGCTGGCAGGGACCCCCTCGCGCACGCGCTCGACGATGCTGTCGAGCACGACACTTTTCTCCGCTACCGCTTCCATCGTCTGTTCGCTAGCCGAATCTGGTGCGAAGGATAACGTAGTCCGAGGACGATCGGCTACCGCAAACCGGTCTCCATGCGGGCAATGACCATCCGCTGGATCTCGCTGGTCCCCTCATAGATCTCGGTGATCTTCGCATCCCTGAAATAGCGTTCCAGTGGCATTTCCTTGCTGTAGCCCATCCCGCCGTGAATCTGGATGGCGGCATTGGTGATGAACATGGCGGCCTCCGATGCAAACAGCTTTGCGGCCGAACTCTCTACCGTAAACCGCTCGCCGGTTGTTCCGGACTCCATCTTCTTCCAGGCCGCCTTCAGGGTGAGCAGCTCGGAGGCGTCCAGCCGGGTTTTCATGTCGGCGAGTTTCTGCTGGATCATCTGGAACTCGCCGATCGACCGACCGAAGGCCTTTCTTTCCCGGGCATAAACGAGGCTGGCTTCATAGGCCGCCGATGCAATTCCAACGGCCTGGGCGGCAATCCCGATGCGCCCGGCGTCGAGCACGCCCATGGCGATCTTGAAGCCCTCGCCCTCCTTGCCCAGCACCCATTCGGCCGGACATTCGTAATCCGTGAATTCCACCTCGCAGGTCGCCGAAGCGCGAATCCCCAGCTTGGGCTCGGTCTTGCCGCGGGCGAATCCGTCCCGTTCCGTATCGATCATGAACGCCGTGATGCCACGGGAACCGGCTTCCGGGTCGGTCACGGCGAAGAGCACCATGAAACGCGCGACCGGGCCCGAGGTGATCCAGGATTTCTTGCCGTTGATCGTGTAATAGCTGCCGTCCGCGGACGCGATGGCGCGCACCCGCATGTTCGAGGCATCCGAACCGGACTGGGGCTCGGTCAGCGCATAGGCACCGATCTGCTCCCCGCTGGCGATAGCGGTGACGTACTTCTTCTTCTGCTCCTCGGTGCCGTGCTTGAGGATGCCGTTGCAGAACAGCGAATTGTTGACGCTCATGATGGTTCCATGGGCCGCATCGGCGGCACAGATCTCGATCATGGCGAGCACGTAACCGATGGTATCCAGCCCCGCTCCACCGTATTCCTCGGGACCTGCGATGCCCAT
>JAWVZU010000187.1:0-7996 GCA_033722075.1 Lysobacterales bacterium | reverse complement strand
CCCGAAGATCATGAGCGAGCGGGTCATGATGTTGGCGCCCTCGACCGTGATGGAGATCGGTGCGCCCTGCCAGGCCCGGCCAAGGTAGTTGCGCGGTCCCAGGCTGATGCCCTTGCCGCCGTGCACGTCCATGGCGTCCTTGGCGACCAGGCGGCCGAGTTCGGTGGCGTGGTACTTGGCGATTGCCGAAGGCACCGCCGGTTTTTCGCCGCGGTCCACGGCCCCTGCGGTCATCCGGGCCAGTGCGCTGGTGGCGTAGGTATAGCCGCCGATTCGCGCCAGGGCTTCTTCGATACCCTCGAAACGGCCGATGGGCAGGCCGAACTGCTTGCGGATCCGCGCATAGGCGCCGGTGGCCAGCGCGCCGGCTTTCATGCCGCCGGCAGCTGATGAGGGAAGTGAGATCGCACGGCCGACCGACAGACACTCGACAAGCATGCGCCAGCCCTGACCGGCCATCTGCTGACCGCCGATGAGGTAGTCCATGGGAATGAAGACATCCTTGCCACGGATCGGGCCGTTCTGGAACGGCACGTTGAGGGGCAGGTGACGTGTCCCGATCTCGACGCCCTCGGTGTCCCGCGGGAGCAGCGCGAGGGAGATGCCGATGTCCTCCTTGTCGCCGATCAATCCATCCGGGTCCTTCATCTGGAAGGCCAGACCGATAATCGTCGCAACCGGCGCCAGCGTGATGTAGCGCTTGTCGAAGGTCAGGCGCAGGCCGAGCACTTCCTTGCCGTTGAATTCACCCTTGCAGACGATGCCGACGTCCGGAATGGAGGTCGCATCCGAACCCGCAGTTGGGCCGGTCAGGCCAAAGCAGGGGATTTCCGCGCCCCGGGCAAGTCGGGGCAGAAAATGGTTCTTCTGCTCGCTGGTTCCGTAGTGGAGGATCAGTTCTGCGGGACCCAACGAGTTGGGAACGGCGACCGTCGATGACACGGTGACGCTGCAGCTGGCGAGCTTTTGCAGCACCGCGGAGTGGGCGCGCGCGGAGAAACCGAGTCCGTTGTACTCCTTGGGGATGATCATCCCGAAGAAGCGATTGACCTTGAGGAAATCCCAGACATCCGGGGGCAGATCAGCCAGCTCGTGGGTGAGTTCCCAGTCGTTGGTCATGCGGCACAGTTCTTCGACGGGGCCGTCGAGGAACGCGCGCTCCTCGGCGGTCAGTTCCGGTTCCGGCTGACGCAGGAGATTCGAGAAGTCCGGCTTCCCGGCGAAGAGCTCGCCTTCCCAGCCCACGGTCCCTGCCTCCAGGGCCACCGTTTCGGTCTCCGAGAGCTTGGGCGACATCTTGCGGTACATGTTCAGTGCCGGCTGGGTAATGTAGCGGCGCCGCGTATCCGCATGGTTGAGCGGTCCGGCAATGGCAGCGAAGACCACCCAGGAAAAAAAGATGGTCCAGCCTCCGAGGTCCCCGAACAGCGTAAAAAGGGCCAGCGTAACGCCGACCGCAATGGTCCAGCGTTGCAGCGAAAGGCGCAGAAATCCAGCACCCAGGCTGACACCGAGAATCGTCAACAGCATGATTGTCAGGTCCATAACTTGTCCTCTCCTTCAGGCGGTCTTCCGGGAGCTGACCCCGGTCAAAAACTTGATGATGGCGTCGCCGAATGCATCGTTGCTGTCGCCCGCCACCATGTGATGGGCGTCGTCGATGCAGACGTGCTCGGCGTGGGGTACGAGGGCTGTGAACTCGGTCGCAGTGCGCTCCGAAACCACATCGCTGCGCCCACCGCTGACGAGCAGCGTCGGCAATTCCAGGCCGGCGGCTGCCTCCTCCAGCCGCGGCGGCCAGTGATCCAGCATCTCCCGGGCCTGGTTGAGCATGCTGGGGTCCCAGCGCCAGAACCATCGTCCGTTCCGATGCTGGTACAGGTTCTTGCGAAGTCCGCTGGCGCGCACAGACCGCGCCCGGTGCGGCAGATAACGGCGCACTGCCTCGGCGGCCTCCTCCAGGTCGGCAAACCCGTCGGGGAATGCTTCCATGAAGCTCATGATTCGCTCCACGCCCTGCGGTTCCCAGGATGGCGTGATGTCCACCAGCACGAGTGCGCTGAACAAGCCGCCCGTCCCGGCCTCGGCCAGCAGGGCACTCATGCCCCCCAGCGAGGCGCCGATGGCGACCGGCGGAACTTCCGCCTGGTGCGCGAACAGTCGCGCGTCCAGGGCAAAATCTTCGGCACCATAGCCGCCATCCCCGGCCCAGTCACTTTCACCGTGACCACGCAGATCCGGCGCAAGACAATAGTAGCCGAGCACGGCGAGTCGGCGGGCGGTCGCCTGCCACGCCCACGCCGTCTGCCCACCCCCATGGAGCAACAGCAGCGGCGTGCCCCGGCGGTCCCCCCAGCAGTGGAGGTTCAGCCGGAGCCCATCGTGAGACAACAGAGTGCCGGCGGAATAGTGCTCCATACGCATAAGTATGGTTAGTTCTGCAAGATTGTCAATACGCTGGCGTATGGTTATATAATGGACGCCGTTTTAAACGCCGAGCCCGACATGCCGCAAACCGCTGTTTCCAGTGACAAAGCACGGTTGTCAGCCGAGGACTGGGTCGATGCGGCCCTGGAGACCATCAAGGAGTCCGGGGTCGGGGCCGTGGCGGTGGAATCGCTGGCAAAGCGTCTCGGCGTGACCAAGGGGAGCTTCTACTGGCATTTTCCGAATCGTGAGGCGCTGATCGACGCCGCCTTGCGGAAATGGGAAGAGAACGACATCCGGACCTTCGAGCGCAGCCTGTCGATAATCAAGGATCCCCACGACAAGATGCGGGCCGTGTTCCGCCGAACGCGCAAGGAGATCACCTCCCACGTCCTGTTCTGTCATCTGTTCATGGCGGTCGATCACCCGCGGGTGGCCGAGGTCATGCAGCGGGTGTCCGAGCGGCGCATCGACTTTCTCTGCCAGGGTTTCATGGAACTGGGCATGGCACCGGCGGATGCCCGCAACCGGGCGCGCCTGACCTTCATGAACTACGTCGGGTTCCTGCAGTATTACCAGAACTTCAAGTCGGCCCGGATGGATCTGGACGAACTGGACGAGTACGTCGAACACGTCATCAGAACGCTGATTCCCGAACCTGCCACCGCCTGAGTCGGGACCCGCGGTGCTGGCCCCGACGCTCATATCCGGACTTCTGCTTATGACCTCTCTGGCCGACGCCCTTTCCCTCGAGCGGATTTTCGACGAACCATCGCTCGACGGACCCGTTCTGCGCCAACCGAAGCTGTCGCCCGACGGAAGCCGGGTGACCTTCCTGCGCGAGAAGGACAGCGATGCGGAGCAACTGGACCTGTGGGAGTACAACCTCGCGGCGGGCAAGACCCGGATGCTGGTCGATTCGAAGGTGCTGCAGCCTGAACCCGAGGCGCTCTCGGACGAGGAGAAGGCCCGCCGGGAACGCCAGCGCATTGCGGGGCTCCGGGGCATCGTCGACTATCAATGGTCCCCCACGGGTACAGGACTGCTGTTCCCCCTCGGCGGTGATCTCTACTACTACGATCTGGAAACCGGCAAGCCGCTTCGCCTGACCGCTTCGGAGGCCTTCGTGACCGACCCGAAGGTGTCTCCGGAAGGTGACTTTGTTGCCTTCATCTGTGATCAGGATCTGTATGTGGTCGAACTGGAGACCGGCGACGAACGCCGTCTGACCCGCGATGGGGGCGGCACCCTGAAGAACGGCATGGCGGAGTTCATCGCCCAGGAAGAAATGGATCGTGACAGCGGCTACTGGTGGTCACCGGACGGGAAGCGCATCGCTTTCCTGCAGGTCGACGAAAGCCCGGTGTCGGTGACCCAGCGCTATGAGATCCATGCGGACGAGTTCAAGGTGATCGACCAGCGTTATCCCTACGCGGGTACGTCCAACGTGACCTACCGGTTGGGCATCATCACCCTGGCATCGGGTGAAACGCGCTGGGTCGATCTCGGCAGGGAAAAGGACATCTATGTGCCCCGTGTCGATTGGGCCCGGCCGGATCTCCTCACCTTCCAGGTCCAGAATCGCGAGCAGACCCGCCTGGAACTGCGCGCCTTCGATCTTCAGTCGGGGGGAATCACCGTGCTCCTGGCAGAGACCGCCGATACATGGGTCAACCTGCACAGCGACCTCAGGATCCTGGAGCAGGAACCGCTGTTCCTGTGGTCATCGGAGCGAACCGGGTTCCGGCATCTCTATCTGTATGGGTTGGACGGTACTCTGCAAGGTGCGCTGACCGGCGGGCCCTGGCAGGTCGACCGGGTGGAGGGGGTCGATGAGGCGAGCGGGCAGGTCTATTTCACCGCGACCCAGCACTCGCCGCTGGAACGACACCTCTATCGTGTGGACCTGGATCCGGAGACGACCGAAGAACCCACTCGTTTGACCGACCGGCCCGGCACCCATGTGATTGCCATGAGCGAGAGCGCCGACGTCTACGTCGACACGTTCTCAACCCGCGATCAGCCGCCCCAGGTGTCCCTCTACGCGGCCGACGGTGAGCGCATCGCCTGGTTGCTGGAAAACTCACTCAGCGGTGACCACCCCTACCTGCCATTTCTCGGGGGTCATCGGCCAACCGAGTTCGGAACGCTGGAGGCGGAAGACGGACAGCGACTGTACTATCGCCTGACGCGACCGGAAGGCGCCCCGGGTGAACATTTTCCCGCGATCGTGCACGTCTACGGCGGGCCCCATGTCCAGATGGTCGCCGATTCCTGGGGGCGGCGGATCCTCATCGAACAATACCTGGCTCGCCAGGGCTTCGTGGTCTTTTCGCTGGACAATCGGGGATCGGCCCGCCGCGGCACGGCCTTCGAAAACCCGCTTAACCGGGCCATGGGCGGCGTCGAAGTGACGGACCAGGCCGCCGGGGCGAGATTTCTCGGCGGGCTGGAGTTCGTCGATCCGGAGCGAATCGGCGTCATGGGCGGCAGCTATGGCGGCTACATGGTGCTGCACCTGATGTTCCGCCATCCCGAGTTGTTCCGCGTCGGGGTGTCCATGGCGCCGGTGACCGACTGGTCGACCTACGACACGCATTACACCGAGCGGTACATGGGAACGCCGACGGACAATGCCGAGGGCTACGCAAGATCTTCCGTCTTCCCCTACAGCGAGGGGTTCTCGAATCGCCTGCTGGTGATCCACGGCATGGCTGATGACAATGTTCTCTTTACCCACTCGACGCGCCTGTTCGAGCATCTCCAGAAGCAGGGCGTCCTGTTCGATGCGATGCCCTATCCGGGGGCCAAGCACGGCATCTCCGGGCAGGCCTCCCAGACGCATCTCTATCGCACCCTGTTTCGCTATTTTCGGGATCACCTCGGTGGAACTGAGTCGCGCTGAAAAGTGCCACCTGGCAGAACTCATGGGGTGGTTTCCCGATGCGCGCAGCGCGCTGAACTGGGGCGGCCCGGGACTCACCTTTCCTTTCGAGCCCAAGCGCTTCATGGAGGAGATCCATTTCGAGCGGATGGATGGATTCGTCTGGGTGGAGCGACGGCGTTTGGCGGGCTTTGCCCAGACCTATCTGAAATACGAGCGCTGCCACCTGGCCCGGATTGCCTTGGCACCGGACCGGCGAGGGCAGGGCCACGGCCGCCCGTTCATCCGGATGGTCGCCGAGGCGGGATGCGCTGCGTACGGTGCAGCGGAATGCTCGCTCTATGTGCTGGACGACAACCTGCCGGCTCTGCGCTGTTACCGCAGCCTCGGTTTCGCACCGGCGTACGACCCCAAGCCGCCCACCGAAGTGCCCAACTGCCTTTTCCTGGTCGCCTCCCGGGAGGCTCTTCGCTAGCGGCGGGTCAGGCGGCTTCGAACTCGACCCCTCGCCCTTCCGCCTCGATCATCTCCTGGTATTTCGATTCCAGCTTGTCCCGCTTCAGTTTGAGTGTCGGGGTCAGCAACTCGTTTTCGGGCGTCCATTCCTCGCTCACAACGATGATCCGGTCCAGACGCTCGTGGGACTCGAGCTTGCCGTTGACCAGGGCGAGCGTATCCTCCAGGCGCTGCCGGGCCAGATCCTTGTCTCCCACGCCTTCGGCGGCCAGCTGCACCAGGGCGACCGGTTGACTGCGCCCGATGCCGACCACGCAGGCCTGCTCGATCAGCGGGTTTTGGGCGATGAGGCTCTCGATCGGCACCGGCGCGACGTACTTGCCCTTGGCCGTCTTGAAGATCTCCTTCGCCCGGCCGGTAATGCTCACATAGCCGTCGGAGTCGATCGCGCCGCAATCGCCGGTCTTGAGATAGCCGTCTTCGGTGAATGCCTCGGCGGTCATCTCCGGTTCCTTGTAGTACTCGACCATCAGCGACGGGCACTTGATGAGGATTTCATCGTTGTCCCCGATCTTGATGTCGACCTCGGGCAGCGGCTTGCCGATGGTCCCCACCTTGTGCGGCTCGCCGGGCGGCAGGTTGGTTCCGATGGCAAAGGTCTCGGTCATGCCCCAGCCTTCCTTGATCGGCATGTCGATGCTCTCCCACCACTCCAGCAGCGCCCGGGCGATGGGCGCCGTTCCGGAGCCCAGCCAGCGTGCCTGGTCGAGGCCCAGCCCGGCCTGGACTTTCTTCTTGACCATCCCGGAAACGATCGGGATCTTCAGCATGAAATCGAGCTTCTCCTGGGGCATCTTCTGCAGGATGCCGAGCTGGAATTTCTTCCACAGCCGCGGCACCGAGCCGAAGAAGGTCGGTCGGCAATGGGTGAGGTCGGCCTTGAAGGTCTCCAGGGACTCGTTGTAATAGAGGCAGCTGTTGTTGTAGATCGCGGAGCCCTCGACATAGGCCCGCTCGGTGCAGTGTGCCAGCGGCAGGTAGGACAGCACCCGGTCTTCCGGATCAACCTCCAGGAACTTGCCGACGACGGTGCCGACGAACTGGAACGAGGCATAGTTGTGGACCGCGCCCTTCGGGTTTCCGGTGCTGCCCGAGGTATAGAGCAGCGTCATGATGTCCTCGGCCTGCGGTTCCGCCAGGCTCGAAAGGGGCTCGTTGGCTACGAGCAGATCGTCCCACCGGTGGTCGCAGGGCATCGTATTCGGGTAGGGAAAGGCGATCGTCGGGAGATCTTCCGGAAAGCCCGATTGCTGCTGCTTGAAGTCGTCCAGCTTGCCCACGAAGCAGGCCTTCGCTTCGCTGTGGCGCAGCACGTAGTCAATGGTCTTGGCGTTGGCCGTGGGGTAGATCGGCACGCTGACGAAACCACCGGCCATGATCGCAAAGTCGGCGATCAGCCAGTGGGCACAGTTCTTGGAGATCAGGCCGACCCGGTCACCGGGCTCGAGGCCCATCGCACCGAGAGCGGTCGCGATCCGCCGTGCCTCGTCCATCACCCGTTTCCAGCTATAGGTTTGCCATTGGCGGTTGACGGGCTGGTGCAATAGAACATGGTCCGGTGCGGTCTCTTCCCAGTGCGTCAACATCTGCTGCGGCGACTTGAACACGCGTGTTCCCCTCCGTTGCGGTATCTGGCACCGATCCTAACCCGAAATGCACCGGAATTGGTTATCGTTACGCAATGAAGAAGACGACTTTCAAGTGGCTCGCTGCCCTGGCCGGGCTCGCCGGACTCATCGCATTGTGGGCCATGGCCCCGCTGGACGCATGGGTGACTGCGCTCAACGCTCAGGTTGAGCGTCTCGGTCTGTGGGGCTATCTGGTGTTCGGGCTGGTCTATGTCGTCGCAACGGTGCTCATGATGCCGGGATCGGTGTTGACCCTGGCCGCCGGCCTGGCGTTCGGTCTCGAGGCGTTTTTCCTGGTGGTGGTTTCGGCCGCCATCGGCGCCTGCCTGGCGTTCCTGGTCGGCCGGTACCTGGCGCGCGAGTCGATCGAGAAGCGTTTTGCCGACAGTCGCCGCTTTCGCGCAATCGATCATGCGGTCCGGGATGAGGGCTGGCAGATCGTGGGACTGATGCGCCTGAGTCCGCTGGTGCCCTTCAACCTTCAGAATTACCTGTTTGGTCTCACCGACATCCGCTTCGGCCACTACGCGCTGGCCACCTT